>JAEUQN010000076.1 GCA_016789725.1 Blastocatellia bacterium
ATGGCCGAAGCCAAAAACTATCCCGGCCAAGTCGTGTTCGGCGTCATTATGGGCACCGGTTGTGGCGGTGGCATCGTGGTCAACAATGAAGTCATTTCCGGCCTGCAATCCATCGGCGGCGAATGGGGTCATCATACGATCTACCCGAAAGACGGGCCATATTGTTATTGCGGCAAACGCGGCTGCATTGAAACGCTGATTTCCGGCGGCGGCTTGCAGAATCGTTTTCACGAGAAATTCCGCGTGCCGCTGACAGTGAAGCAGATTTTTGAACTGGCGAAAAAAAGCGATAACTACGCGACGGCGTTTGTGGACGAGTTCTACGATAACTTCGGAATTGCTCTGAGCAATTTGATTGCGATTCTCGACCCAAATGTGGTGGTGCTGGGCGGCGGGCTTTCCAACGTGGATGAGTTGTACACGATTGGCCGCGAGCGCGTGCGCAAATACATTTTCAGCGATGAACTGGAAACGCCGATTGTCAAAAACATCTACGGAGATTCGGCGGGCGTGATTGGCGCAGCATTGATTGGGAGGTAACGATGTCAGCATTACCAAAACGCAAATACACGATTGAAGAGTACATCGAACTGCTCAAAACTTCGGAGGAGCGGTTTGAGTATTTCGACGGCGAGTTGTTTTCAATGGCGGGCGGGAAATTTGCCCACGGGGTAATTTCGGCCAACGTTTTGATCAAAGTTGGACAACAGCTTGCCAATAGCACCTGCCGCGCTTTCGGCCCAGATGTGGGGCTGAAGGTTCCAGCCGCGCCACCTTTTCGTTTTCCCGATGCGAGCGTTGTTTGCGGGCAACCAGTCATTCAGGATTTTCACGGGATTGATTTGCTAGTCAACCCCGTGCTGATTGTTGAGGTTCTTTCTGACTCAACCGCTGATTACGATCTCGGCAAAAAGTTTCTCGCCTATCAATCCATTGAAAGCTTCCGCGAATATCTGGCTGTCGCACAGAAGCATTCGCACGTGATGCAATACACAAAAGAGCAAAATGGACTTTGGGTGCGCCGCGACTTCATCGGAATGGACAGCGAAATCCAGCTTGCTTCGCTGAACATCCCACTCACTCTCAAAGAAATTTACGAAAACGTACAATTTCCCGCTTCAGAAGAACAATGATTACGATTGACGGTTCATTCGGGGAAGGCGGCGGCCAGATTTTGCGCACCTCGCTGGCGTTATCGTTGGTAACGGGCCAGCCCTTCCGCATCGAAAAGATTCGCGCCGGACGCAAGAATCCCGGCCTCTTGCGACAACATCTCACAGCCGTCAAAGCGGCAACTGAAATCGGTCAAGCCGAAGTCAAAGGCAATGTCCTCGGCTCCACCCAATTGACCTTTACGCCGGGCGCGATCAAAGCAGGCGACTACGCCTTCGCGGTCGGCACAGCGGGCAGCGCAACGCTCGTGTTGCAAACGGTGTTGCCTGCCTTGTTACAAGGCAATGGCGAAACGACGACGTTAACGTTAGAAGGCGGTACGCACAATCCTTTTGCGCCACCGTTTGATTTTTTAGTAAAAGCGTTCCTCCCCATCATCAATCGAATGGGCGCGGGTGTAGCGGCGACGATTGAACGACACGGATTTTATCCGGCGGGTGGCGGCAAGTTTGTGATTAGCATCAACCCAACCGCACAACTAGGCTCGCTCGAACTTGTCGAACGCGGCGATTTCACCGCCCAAGTGGCGCGTGCCATTGTTGCGCATCTGCCATTCGATATTGCCGAACGCGAGCTTTCGTTGATTGGGCGCAAAATGGATTTGCCCGGCGAAGCCTTGCACGGCGAGACAATCAAAACCTCACCCGGCCCCGGCAATGCTGTCACCATTGAACTGACAAGCCAACACGTCACCGAAGTCTTCACGGGCTTTGGCGAACGGGGGGTAAGCGCCGAGGCTGTAGCCAATTCGGTGGTCAAAGAAGCGCGCGAATATATTGCGGCGGAGGTGGTCGCGGGTGAATATCTGGCGGATCAGTTGCTGTTGCCGTTTGCGCTGGCGCGTGGTGGCGCGTTTACAACTTTGCCGTTGTCCAAGCATTCGACGACAAATATGGATGTGATTCAGAAGTTTCTTGATGTGAAATTTGAGGTAACGACGCTCAGCAATCGTGCGGTACAGGTGGAGGTGAGATGAACTACAAAATCACCATCGCGTACGACGGCACAGATTATCAAGGGTGGCAGATGCAAGGCACGATCCCAACGATCCAGCTTGCAATCAGCCGGGCGCTGGCGACGCTGGAAGGAGCGCCAGTTACGGTTCACGGCGCGGGGCGGACAGATTCCGGTGTACATGCGGAAGGGCAAGTCGCCTCGTTTCAGCTAACGAAAGAATGGTCTGGGCGCGCGCTGCGCCAAGCACTCAATGGTAATTTGCCCCATGACATTCGTGTGCTGGAGGCAGAACCGGTGAGTGACGAATTCCATCCGCGCGCCTCAGCAAAAGGCAAAACCTATCGCTATCAACTCTACAATGCTGACGTGATGAATCCGTTGCTGGCACGCCATGCCTGGCATTACCATCACGCGCTTAATCTTACCAAGCTCCAACAGGACGGCGAAGCGTTGCTCGGCACGCACGACTTCACGGCCTTCACAGTTAGCGATTGCGAAACCAAAACTAAAATACGCACGATCACAACCTTTCAAATCGTTCGGCAAGCGGCCTTGCTACAACTCTATTTCACGGGCAACGGTTTTTTGCGCTATCAGATACGCACAATGGTCCTGGCTTTGCTGGAAATGAATCGCGGACGCTTGGCGATGACGATGTCGGAATTGATTCGCTCGCAACAACGCGCGTTAATTCGCGGCAGTGCGCCAGCCAAAGGGTTGACGCTTATGCGCGTCGAATATTAGTATGGCTGCCTGATTTCGATGTGATTGTTCACCCATTACTGTTGAGCTACAGACCCAATCCGTTCGAGTGAGAATCACACATTACTTCCCTTGCCCAAAGACTGGAATTTCGATGGCTGATTTCGCTGAGGTAATCCAACCTGGCTCGCGCGAAGAGCAATTGCTCGCGCAGATTGAATTGACGCGCCTCCCGCGCCACATCGCCGTCATTATGGATGGCAACGGACGCTGGGCCAAGAAGCGATTCCTGCCACGGATTGCAGGCCATCGCGCAGGCGTCGAAGCAGTGCGGGCAACCGTGGACACAGGCGCACGGCTCGGCATTGAAGTCTTGACTCTCTACGCATTTTCCGTCGAAAACTGGAAACGTCCGGCGTACGAAATTGAGGCGTTGATGACGTTCCTGAAAGAATATTTGCGCAAGGAAATTAACAACCTGGATCAAAACAACATTCGCTTTCAAACCATTGGACGCACGAATGAATTGGACGAATCCGTGCAATTTGAACTGCGCAGTGCGATTCATCAAACCGCCAACAACACAGGAATGATTTTGAATGTTGCGCTGAATTATGGCGGGCGCGTGGAGTTGCTGGATGCCGTGCGCTCCCTTGTTGCGGAAGGCAAAGCGCCGGAAGAAATCACCGAAGCAACGATCTCCCAACGCTTATACACTAAAAATTTGCCGGACCCGGATTTGATGATTCGCACGAGCGGCGAAATGCGCATCAGCAATTTCCTGTTATGGCAATTAGCCTACTCCGAAATTTATATTACCGACGTGTTGTGGCCTGATTTCCGCCGCCCACATTTCTTTGAGGCAGTGATTGATTATCAAAAGCGCGAACGACGCTACGGCGGGCTGGTCGAACCATCACAAAAGCTGATGGTCAACGCCTCCTGACGATCTCGGAACAATCTCTAATCGCGAATCTCTAATTTCCAATCTTTATCGCATGGCTCGTGTTCTTTCAGCGATTGTCTTTCTGCCGATTTTGCTGCTCGTTATTTGGCGTGGCGCGCCTGAATATTTCTGCGGCTTGATTGCGATCATTGCAGTGTTGGGCCTGATCGAATACAAAAACATTGCCGCCCACGTTGGAATGAACGTTGGCATCGGGCAAAGCATTTTGGCCGGGCTTGGTATCTTAACTGCCTTTTATTTCCAGCGCCCGGATTTAGTCCTGGCAGCGTTCGCCGCATTGGTCATCGTTGAGTTGAGTTCGCAATTGTTCACGAGCCAGGATTTGACGAAATCGTTGGCAAGCGCAGCCGGAACCATCTTCGGCGTTGCGTACATTGCGGTGCTGGGCGGGTATTTGATTTCGCTGCGACTCGCCGATGATAAAGGCGTGCAATTGTCGGCGAAGCTGATTTCATTATTCTTTTTGATAGTCTTCGCGGGCGACACTGGGGCGTATTACGCCGGACGCACCTTCGGCAAACACAAACTCGCGCCGCGCATCAGTCCCGGCAAAACGATTGAAGGATTGATCGGCGGCCTGGTCTCAAATGTATTGGCAGTCGTGATTGCACACTTCACTTTCTTCCCCGAATTGAATTTGGTCACAGCGATGCCGTTGGCATTGTTGATGGGCGGTTTGGGCGTGATTGGCGACTTGTGCGAATCTATGATGAAGCGTGGTTCACAGGTGAAAGATGCCGCACACTTGATTCCCGGTCATGGCGGCGTGCTGGATCGGTTGGACAGTATTTTATTTAATGCGCCAGTGCTGTATTACTATTACGTGCTGTTTATGAAATGATCGGTGGTTGGTGATCGGTGGTCGGTGGTCGGTAAAAACCAGCCACCAGCCACTGGCCACCAGCCACCAACTACTATGAAACAAATCGCAATTCTCGGCTCCACTGGTTCCATTGGTCGCAACACGTTGCGCGTCGTCGAAGCACTCAAGGGGGATTTCAAAGTCGCGGCGCTCGGTGCGGGAACCAGTGTGGCGCTGTTGGCCGAGCAGATTACGCAATTTCAGCCGCGCGTGGTAGCGGTCGCGGATGAAACCTGCGCGGAATTGTTAGAGAAAGAACTGCATCAACGCGGCTACACGAACACTCCGCACATTGGCATCGGCGTGGAAGGTTTGTGCGAAGTTGCGGTGTGCGAGGATGTCGAAATCGTGATTGGCGCAGTCGTCGGCGCGCTGGGGTTATTGCCAACTTATCGCGCACTCGAAGCCGGACGCCGTGTCGCCTTGGCCAACAAAGAAACGCTTGTTATCGCTGGTGAATTGATGACGCGCGCGGCAGAAAAATCCGGCGCAGAATTGTTGCCTGTAGACAGCGAACACAACGCGTTGCATCAATGTTTACGCGGCGAAACACACGACGAAGTCAAACGACTGATCCTCACCGCTTCGGGTGGGCCGTTTCGTACAGCTTCATTGGACGTAATTGAAAACGCCACACCAGCGCAAGCGCTGAAACATCCAACGTGGCGGATGGGCGACAAAATCACGATTGATTCGGCGACGATGATGAACAAGGGATTGGAAGTCATCGAAGCGCGGTGGCTCTTTAATCGCACGGCGGATGAAATCGGCATCGTCGTGCATCCACAATCGGTCGTGCATTCGATGATTGAATTGGTAGACGGTTCCATCATTGCACAACTTGGCGTGACCGATATGCGCCACGCGATTCAATATGCGTTGACCTATCCGGCGCGCTTGTCTTCAGAGTTGCCGGCACTCAACCTCGCTACGTGTGGAACGCTGGAATTTCATGAACCCGATACCGAACGATTTCCCTGCATTGCGCTCGCCTATCAGGCCTTGCGCACAGGCGGTACGATGCCTGCGGTGCTGAATGCGGCCAATGAGGTCGCGGTTGCCGCCTTTTTGGAGGAACGTATCAAGTTCGGGCAAATCCCAAGATTGATTCAAGCAGCTTGCGAAGCGCATACGCCACAGCCCGTCAACAACCTGGAAACCGTTTTGGCGGCGGATCAGTGGGCGCGGCACTGGGTGCTGGAAAAAATCCCGCTCGCAGTGGGAAGTTCGCAATAGGCCGGTTTGCGCTGCCTGTAACGCAATGCTAGAATCGAACTTAGTTCAAGGAAGGCTTGTTGAGTGAAAACGGTGTCAAGGATCAATTGAAAGCCAACACATTCTCACAAAGACATCCGATCAGGCACTCATTGAGGAGGAATCGTCGTGTTATTTAAAGTCGGGCAAAAGGTGGTTTATCCCAACCATGGCATTGCCGTCATCGAGCAAATCAATCAACATCAAATTAACGGTGAAAATAACGAGTTTTACCTGCTGCGGTTACAGGCAACCAATTCCACGGTAATGGTTCCCGTCAGCAATGCGGCAGACATTGGGCTACGTCCCCCCATCGCCAACAAACAATGCAACGAATTGCTGAAAATACTGGCGGAAGATCTGACGATGCCGGACATGGATTGGAAGAATCGTTTCAAGGATTTCTCAGACCGCATGCGCAGTGGTGACTTATTCCTGATTGCAGAAGTGCTGAAAACGCTGACCTATCTCAATCAACTCAAGCCACTCTCATTCCGCGAAAAGCGAATGCTCGAAAAAGCGCGCCAGCTTGTCATCAGCGAACTGGCCTCGGTTGGTGGTGTTTCCGAAGCCAAGATTGAGCCGAAAGTGGACGCTGCATTGAATGGCGCGTGCAGCAAGCATCGCGCAGCCTTTGCGAGTGGAACGGGCCATTAAACTTCTCCCGTCTTTCATACGCTCTCAAGCCGCATTGTTTCCCAGTGCGGCTTTTCACTTTTACCATTCCCGCAAACTTTGTCTTGTCAGCACCTCTGCGTCAAGAATGCCCCCGCTGCTCACTTCAGGTTGATTCGGGAGGAAAGGTGATGCTACTCTGCGGTGTCTTTTTTTCCCAGAATCTAACGCAGAGTTCGCACCTATGAAATTGCTGAAAGGCCTGTCTCTATTGGTCGGAAGTGCATTGACGCTCTTCAGCCTCGCGCTCTCGTCGGCTAACAATAAAGCACAAGGCGAGAAATTGTATCAAGTCCATTGCGCCGCCTGTCACGGCCCCAACGGCGAAGGCGGCCTTGGCCCGACGCTGGCGGCTCCCCAACTCACTCGCGCCAGCGATGATGAAGCATTATTCAAAATCATCAAAGATGGCATTGCCGGAACCGAAATGCCCAGTTCCAGATTGGAGGTAGAAGCCATCAAGGAACTGGTTCGTTGGGTGCGAAATCTGGGACAAAGGCCGGTCGAAAAGATTGGCGGCGACGCAACACGCGGGGGAAAATTATATTTCACCAAAGGCGATTGTGCTTCGTGTCACGCGATCAATGGACGCGGCAGCGCGTTTGGCCCCGACCTCAGCGACATTGGCTTACGACGCGGCGCAACGCATCTGCGGGCCTCACTGATTGAGCCGGAGGCAGATGTCCCTAAAAGCTTCCTGATGTTTCGCCCCGGCACGGCACTGCCTGAAAACTTCCTGCAAGTACGTGTTGTGACGGCTGACGGCAAGCGCATCAAAGGCGTGCGCATCAACGAAGATACGTTCACGATTCATCTACGCGAACTTTCCGGGCGCGTCCATTCGTTCTTCAAATCCGAATTGAAAGAACTGCACAAAGACTGGGGCAAATCGCCGATGCCTAGTTATCGCTCAGTATTCACGGGCGAAGAGATGGAGGATGTGGTTGCATTTCTGGTTTCGTTACGAGGGGAGAGATGAAGAAAGTTTTTTTCACCACAGAGACACGGAGGCAACACAGAGTTTCACCGAGAAAACAAAACCTCTGTGTGCCTCTGCGTAACCTCAGTGTCTCTGTGGTGAAAGCTGCTGTATTTCTACTACTCTTCCTGCCAGCAGTCTTCGCACAAGCCCCCTATCAACGCATCGTCAACGCCCACAAGGAACCCGGCAACTGGCTCACCTATTCCGGCAATTATCAAGGCCATCGCCATTCGTCTCTTTCGCAAATCAACACCACCAATGTCGCGCGGCTGAAGCCTCTGTGGGTCTATCAAATGCGCGATCCCGGCAAAGTCGAAACAACGCCGCTGGTGGTGGATGGAACGCTGTACATCTCCGAAAAACCGCACGTCGTCACGGCGCTGGATGGTCGCACGGGCCGCCCGCTCTGGACGTATCGCCGCACCACGCCGCCGAATGCACGCGGATGTTGCGGCATCCCGAATCGCGGCTTGGCAATTTTGGATGACACGTTGTATCTGACGACCTTCGATTCGCATCTGGTCGCGCTGGATATGCACACGGGCAAACCGCGCTGGGACGTGCTCGTAGCCGATTACAAACTCGGCTACACGATGACGGCTGCGCCGTTGGCGCTCAAAGACAAAATCATCGTCGGGGTCGCAGGCGGCGAATACGGCATTCGCGGTTTTTTGGATGCGTACGACGCGAAAACGGGTAAGCGGCTTTGGCGCTTCTGGACAGTGCCGGGGCCGGGTGAACCGGGCAATGAAACGTGGGAAGGCGATAGTTGGAAAACCGGCGGCGCGCCCACGTGGGTTACAGGTTCGTACGATCCCGCTTTGAATTTGATTTATTGGGGCACAGGTAATCCCGCGCCCGATTGGAACGGCGATGACCGCGAAGGAGACAATTTGTATTCCGATTGTTTGCTCGCGCTTGATGCGGACACGGGCAAGCGGCGCTGGCATTTTCAATTCACGCCGCACGATTTATATGATTGGGACGCCAATCAAGTACCAGTGCTGTTTGATGCGGTTGTGAATGACAAGCCACGCAAGCTAATCGCACAAGCCAATCGCAATGCGTTTTATTACGTGTTGGATCGCGTGACGGGCGAGTTTTTGAGCGGCACACCATACATCAAACAAACGTGGGCCAAAGGACTGGACGCGAAAGGCCGCCCGATCAAATTGCCGAACACCGAACCAACCACTGAAGGCACGCTGTTGTATCCTGGACTTGGCGGCGCGACCAATTGGTATAGCCCAACGTACAGCCCTCAGACCAAGCTGTTTTACGTCCTCGCGCGCGAAAATCATCCGCAAGTTTTTTACAAAGCGAACACGCCGTATCACGCGGGCGATTTGTTTGAAGGCGGCGGCGCGCGCGATTTGGCAGGCGTCGAACCGTTCGGCGTGGTCAAAGCTCTCGAAGCAACAACCGGCCAGCAACGGTGGGAATTCAAGTTGCACGCGCCTGCAATGGCGGGCTTGCTTTCGACCGCAGGAGGCCTGGTATTTGGCGGCAGCCCGGAAGGCTATTTTTATGCGCTGGATGCCACGACCGGCAAACCGCTCTGGCAGTTTATGGCTGGTGCGCAAATCGTCACGAATCCGGTCAGCTATCTGGTGAACGGCAAGCAACACGTGGCGATCACCGCCGGGCCAGCTCTGTTCGTGTTTGCGCTGGATTGAGGATGTACATTTTTATCGGAATGGCGAAACTCACCCGTAGGCGCGGCGAGTAGCCCCCATCAAACCCAACTGGAGGTAACAACAATGCTTGACGACCATCTATCCCGACGCAATTTTCTCGCGGGCGCAGCCACCACAGGCGCTGCCGCTGCACTCCCCGACAACGATCCCGTGGTCGTGGCAAACCATCGCATCGTTGAATCCAAGCCCTCCGGCGCAGTCATCAAAATTGTCTGCGCGGAGAAGCTCGCGCCCGAAGAGATCGAAAAGATTCGCGCGGCGGGCAAAAACATTGAACTCAAAATGGTGCCAAGCCGCGCGGAACTACGTCATCACGTGACCGATGCCGAAGTCATTCTCGGCGTTGTGGACAAAGAAACAATGGCGGCGGCGAAAAACCTGAAGTGGGTGCAGACGTGGGCCGCAGGTGTCGAATCGCTGCCCAAAGAATTGATGGAACATTCCAGTACGCTCACCAATATGCAACGCGTCTTCGCGCCCGTGATTGCGGAAACGGCGATTGGTTTGTTGCTCAGCCTGACACGAGGGTTGACGCAAACTTCGATCCCGGCTTTTAAGGAGCGTAAGTGGAAATCGGCGGACGTGCCGTTAGTTGATCTGTATCGCAAAACCATCGGCCTGGTCGGAATGGGCGGAATTGGGACGGAGACTGCTCGACGCTTGCATTACGGCTTTGAGATGCGAGTGCTGGCAACAGATGCCAAGCCGCTGCCGAAGCCCGATTTTATAGCCGAATTACACGACCCGGATTGGCTGATGGAAATGGTTCCTCAGGTAGACGTGTTGATGAGCGCCGCGCCGCACACGAAAATCACGAACAAGATATTCAATGACGCGGTTTTCAGCAAAATGAAATCAACAGCCTATTTCCTGAATGTTTCGCGCGGCGGCTTGGTAGACAACGATGCACTGGTTCGCGCCTTAAAGGAAAAACGCATCGCGGGAGCCGGGTTGGACGCCACCACGCCGGAACCACTACCGCCGGAGCATCCGTTCTGGGATTGCCCGAACCTTGTCATCACGCCGCACAATTCCGGGGTTGCGCCGATGCGTCAGGTCCGCCTGGTCGCGCTCGTCGCTGAAAACGTGCGCCGCTATTCACACGGCTTGCCGCTGCTGAATGTGGTGGACAAAGAGCGCGGTTATTGAAATGTGAAATCCACCGCTGTCGGAGCGAGGTGAATCACGCGATTCGGCTTGATCCCCATTTGGCGGAAGCCTCGGACTAGCGCAGCACAGTCTGTTTTCTCAAGCAAGAGAACGGCTTTTTACACGCCGAATTGTTTGAAGTGATGATCCATGTGGCGATAGATCAGCCGCCCCCAATCCTTTTGCGTCAGCGGGCCAAATGCCGGATGCGCAGGCCACTCGGTCGCGTTTTCGCGCGCCACAACTTGTGCCGTCAAAGCCAGCAGCGTTTCTTTCTCGCGTTCCCATGCGGCGGTATCGTGTGCGATCAATTCGGGCGCCGCCGGAGCGCCGTGGGGCCAGGGCAACCAATAAATAATCGCTTTGTTGAGCGGCCAAATACCGAGCGGGCTGGGCCTCCGTTTGACAGGCAATTCCCCCGTTACCATTTGCGCGGCGTTGCTGAGATGTTTGAGCATTTGCTCGCACGTCATTTTACCCCAACGCCGTTGATTGTCTGGGCGAAGCCATTCCAGCCGTTGTAAGAGTTCTTGCCTGACATTGGCATCCCAAAAAGACTTCATAAGCCACTCTCCTAAACCAGATTCAGTAAACCCATTCGTTGTTATTTATGTGAGGTTGAGGGCATCGGATTTTTAGTTGATGGACAATGCGAGAACTCCGGCGCAGACGTGGTTGTGCCTTTCGTCCAATGCGGCTCGTACGGGCAATGCCGACAGCCGGAGCCGCAGCATTGACCTTTGCGCAAATGAAATTCAGCCGTGAAGACCATGTAAGCGCCTTCCCAATAAAAATCTTCGCCTTCGATCAACTCACTCATAGCCCGGAACTGTACCGCGTGCAGGCACGAGCGTACAATAGGTACCGTCTTCAATTTCTCTGTGAGGTCAGGTATGAAAAAACGGTTTTGTCTGTGGCTCGTTCTCTTGGCGCTGCTCGTTCCCAATCTCCCCGCGCAAACGTCATCCGCGCCCATCGCTTCACCCCAGCAGGAACAAGCCAGATTGGTGATTCCCGAAGGCACGCAATTGCAACTGAGCCTGCGTGAATCGGTCAGTTCCAAACTCAGCGAAGTGGGCGATGAAGTCCTGGCAACGGTCAAGAAAGATGTGGTGGTCGAAGGCGTAACGTTGCTCAAAGCCGGCACCGAAGTCATCGGGCGCGTGACCATCGTGAAGCCCGCCAAGCGCCCGCTCAAAGGCGGCATGCTACATCTCAGCTTTGATCGCATTCGCTTCGATAATGGGTTGGAACGCAAGCTCGTTGCCATCATCCAATCAGCGGCAGACTTTGAGCGCGACGAAAAAATCAGTGGCAATGGTGAAGGCACACTGAAAGGCGGCAAGAGCGGTGGTGATGCGCTGAAAAATGTCGGGACTGCCGCAGGCATCGGTGGGGCAGCCGCCACGATCATCATTCTGGCAGGTCGCAACGGGGACAGCTCTCCGTTTGGGATCAGAGGCATTAGCGGCGGCAGCGCGGTCGGTGCAGCGTCTGTGATTGGCAGCAGCATGCTGGTCGGAATCTTGCTGACCAAAGGAAAAGAAGTTCGCCTTGACCCAGGCAGCATCGTGCGGCTGAAATTGGAGCGTCCATTATCCGTGGAATGAAGTATCTATGCCCGAAACAAAACGCATTGCCGACCAATTAAAACGCGCCTACGAAGGGCCAGCGTGGCACGGCCCTTCGTTACTGGAAGCATTGTCCGGCGTGACCGCGCGCCAGGCTCTAGCACGGCCGATTCCCAACACACATAGCATCTGGCAACTCGTGTTGCACATTGCGGCATGGATGGATGCCGTGCGCGAACGCATTGAAAACGGCCCCGTCAGAGAACCTGCCGATGGTGATTGGCCCGAAATCACCGACACGAGCGAAACCGGATGGCAAGCGACGCTGGATTTGTTGACACAAAGACAACAAGCGTTGCTGAGCGTGTTGACCAACCTAACGGATGAGCAATTAAAGCGACGGCTCGGAGCCGAGCACGATCCGCCCACGGCGAGCGGATATTCGGCCTATTACAATTTACACGGTGTGATCCATCATAACCTTTACCATGTAGGTCAGATCGTCTTATTGAAAAAACTGCTCCAGGAGAATTAATGGCAATAGAACTTAACATCGGAGACAAAGCGCCCGCTTTCAGCCTCAAAGAGGCGACCGGCAAAACCGTGAAGCTGGCGGATTTCAAAGGCAAAAAGGTCGTGTTGTACTTTTACCCGAAAGACAATACACCGGGCTGCACGAAAGAAGCGTGCGGGTTTCGGGATGATTTTTCAGAATTGAAAAATCGTGGGGTTGAAGTTCTCGGCGTCAGCCCTGATGGGCAGGCATCCCATCAAAAATTCATCGAGAAATACAGCCTGCCGTTCACATTGCTGTCTGACCCCGATCACACAGTACTGGAAAAATACGGTGCCTGGGGCGAGAAAAATATGTACGGCAAGAAGGTGCAGGGAGTGCTACGTTCAACCTTTATCATTGATGAGCAAGGCCGGATCGCGCACATCTTTCGTAAAGTGAAAACCGATACGCATAGCGCAGATGTGCTGAAGGTGATTGACGGACTGTGACATTCAAGTAGTAGCGAATTCATTCGCTGAACGATCCAAAGCAAATGAATTCGCTACAATGGGTGGAAGCGCAAAAAAGCGGTAGCGAGATTGTGTCTCGCTACCGCTGATTTTTTTGTGCGCACGAAGTTGCTAGAACTTCATACGAATGCCCCATTGCGCCGCCAGCGGTGCGCCGGGAATATTGTTGGTGTTGTACGTGCCATCCGTGTTGCGAGTTTGCAGGAACAGCGGGTTCGTCACAGGCAGCGTTTCGCCCGTACGTTCGTTCACACCTGGATTCCCGTAATTGAAAATCGCCGTGCCGTTCAAGCGAATGTTTTTGGCCTTGAAGACATTGAAGATTTCGAATGACGGCGAGATGCTAAAGCGTTCCCCGATTTTGAAATCGCGCTGAAGGCGGATGTCAATGTTCTGGGAACCGAAATTGCGATACGCATTGCGCTTGAGCGGAACGCCTGGCGCAAGGTATGGACGGTCACTGAAATTGCCGCGATCTCCGTTCAAATCGCTGGAGGTGCTGCCCGAAAGCGTCACCTGCTGCGCGAATTGCGCCGCCGTCAGCCCAGAGCCGGCCGGTGCAATGAAACTGACCAAGGTCACATCAATCGGCGTACCTGAGGTAAACCTGCCGAGCGCCGAAAATTGAAATCCAGCGGGCAAATTCAAGACGGTATTGAACGTGAACCGATGACGCCGATCTTGCCGGGAGAAATTGTATTCCGGCTTGAAGTTGTAAGCGTTGTCATATTCAGCAAACGTCGCGTTGCGCTCGGTCGAATCATCGTCGAGCGTTTTCGAGAGCGTGTAGAAAACGTCCAACTGTCCCCATTTCTTACGATAATTCGCTCGTAAGACAAGAGCATTGTACAGCGACCGTGCCGAAGCTTCGCGCACCTGAACGTAACCGCCGTTGCCGAGTGCCGTAATCGGACGATTCCCGCCGAGGAACGGACGAAGGCTGCGATCTCCTGCGCGAATCACCGGGAGCGGTTGATCTACGTCCGTGTTGCGATTGAGATGGACAGTGTTGACAACATCCAAGGTAAAGCCAAGCGTCAAGCCTTGCAGCAGTTCGCGCTCAATCCCAAAGTTCGCCTGGAGCGATTTGGGGTTTTTCAATTCCGGCCCAACGGTAACGACTTGCAAGCCATTCAACGGATTGGCCGTCAATCCGCGTGCCGTCAAAACAGCGGAATTGATCTGTTGCAGTTGCGCCACGGTCAGGATCGGTAATTTATCGAGCGTATAGTTGTTGAGATTGAGGCCAACCACCTGAAACATTTTGTAAATGGTGTTCGGGCAAGCCGGATTGCTCAAACTGGCGCAAGCCGTACCAGCAGCAGAAGTCGTGGTGAAACCGTCGAGAGTCAGCGTCACATCACCGGGCGTCGAGCGGAAGTTGTTGAGAGGGCCAGCCAGTGTCAGTAGCGGAGTGCGGGCATAAAACAACCCAACCCCGGCACGAACGACCGTCTTGCCATCGCTAAACGGATCCCAGGCAATGCCGATGCGTGGTGCCCATTGATCAGTCTGATCGGGAATCACACCGACATCCACGCCACGTCCGCCGTAAAGCGGCAACACGGCATTGCGCACGGCGCTCGTCAACGCTGTATTGCTGACATCGGGTTGCGGCATGTACTGCGCTTCCCAACGTAGTCCCAGGCTCAGCGTAAAGTTTGGACGAAGCTTCCACGAATCCTGCGCAAAGAAGGCCAGTTCCGTCGAGGTCATATCCACAAGCCCGTTACCGATGTTGCGTTGATAGCGCACGCGCGTATCGTCAAACAGATTCGCCGGGTCGGCAGTTCCACCCGCATTGCCAACGGTCATGATTTGCAGAATCGGAGTAACACTGTTGGTAATCGTCGGGAAAGAAAAGTTCCCAGTTTGCCGGAACGCGAATAACTGATCGGCAAAGGTGCGGTTGTAATCTACGCCAAATTTGAAGCTGTGATTGCCCCGGTTCAGCGTAAGGTTATCATTGATCTGGATGCGGGTATCGTATTGGGTGGTGGGCAGAAAGGAAACGGTGCCAAAATTGCCGATCCCATTGCTTACGAGTGGAGCTAGTGCGTTCGGCGTACGCGGACGATCTTCGCGCGAATACTGTCCACGTAGTTCATTAATGAAAGTCGAGGTGAAAAACGTATTCAGTTGCCCAACGAACGTGTTTTGCCGATTGCCCTCTGTGCCGTTGTTAGACACGCCACTGTTGGTCGTGGGATTGAGCGAGGTTCCTGCCGTCACCGCATTCAAGGCTTTATTAGTGCTGTAGTTGTAGCGCACATTAGCCTGGTTGCGATCATTGAAATTGAAATCCAACCGCGCCATCGTCGTTGTGCCATCGTTCGTCTGTTGATACGGGCCTTCCAGCGATTTGTAGAAGTTGAATGCAGTCGTCGTCCCTGCATTCGCAGCGGCGTTCGGATTGTAGCTGGCTAACAAAGGCAGTAGCACAGTGCGCGTCTGCTCAAACAATTGTTGTTCGGCAGAGAGAAAGAAAAACATTTTGTTTTTAACGACAGGACCGCCGAGCGAACCACCGAATTGATTTTGCGTCGGCGAAGCAATTTGACCGAAGGCATTTAAGGCGGCGAGGTCTTCTGGTCGCGAAAGAAAGAAACCAGAACCGTGCCAAGTGTTCGTGCCTGATTTCGTCACGGCATTTACAAAGCCGCCCGTCGAACGCCCGAACTCGGCATTGAAGCCCGAAGCCACAACCTGAAATTCACGGATGGATTCTTGTGGGAAGGTCGGTGCAAAGCTTGAGCGTTCGCCACCACGAATACCGCCGAAGAACGGATTGCTATAATCCGCGCCGTCAATTTGAATATTTGTGTTGATGCCACGCTGACCGGCTAATGTAATTTGATTGCGGTTGGGATCAACATCTGCCGTGGGCGTCAGCAACGCAAAATCCTGGAAGCGGCGACCATTGATCGGCAGTTCGCTGATGGCGACGGAACCAATGGTGGCACTGGATTGCACGGCTGTCGTTTCAACGCTGGTGGCGGCAGTGATTTGCACCACTTCGGTCACGGCACTGACTTGTAAAACGATTCTCGCATCCAGTGACGAACCCACTTCGACTTTGTAGCCGCTCTGCGTGAATTCACCAAAACCTTGTGCTACGACTTTGACAGTGTAATCGCCAACCGGCAATAACACTGCACGAAATAAGCCTTCGTTATTCGTCGTGAGCGTTTGTGTAAGGCCGGTAGCCGTATTTGTGACTGTTACAGTCGCATTGGGAACGGCGCCTCCTTGGGCATCTTTGACTGTTCCGACAATTTGACCGGTACTAGCCTGTGATTGCGCCCAGGCCGACGTTACGCCAAACGCGAAACAGCAAGTAAACAATACAAGAGCGAAAAAGAATTTATACGGGGTAAGTTTTGACATGTTCTTGCCTTTCTTGAGAGGAATAGGATTACCGAATGAGCTGTGCTTCAATCATTTGCTAAAGCATTGCCCGTAAAACCGGCTCTTTAATCCTAGCAAAGCAGATCGCCCGCAGTTGTTATGCGAACGTAGGTTGAATAAGTTGTCAGCTATCAAGATATATGGTCACGCAATCTCGACGGTTCAATATATAGTTGTCTTCCGCTGAAGTAGAGGCAAGGGTAAATCAGGAAACTTAACGGGTCAAGTTAAGTTGGGATAAAGACAGGCTCAGACAAAATGAAATAAATCTGAACGGCAATCCCGGCGAGTTTATTTTTTTACAGCCGCATTTTGGTCAGGTGGAACTCTGACCCGCCCACGATCATCAGTGAGAATTGAAAACTCGGCTGGCATTTCTGCCTGAGTGTTGCTTAGCGATTTGAACTGGAAAGAGGCGCGTTTTTCTTCGATTTTGCTGGTGACAGGAAAGGTACCACGAATCTCTTTACGCATCACGTTATAGTAGCTCACTGATCTGTTTTTGGGATCAAACCCGATGATTTGGAAGTAGTCAAAATCACTCTTTTCATCGGCCTGGTTATACGCCTTCTGAAAAATCACGTAGTGATAGTTATCCTGTCCTCGATCATCTTTGACGGCGCCCAATCGTTGCCAACCAACGATCCGGCGTTGAGGATGTGCAAAATGCAGGATCTCATAGGGAACATCTAACTTGACGGAGCCGCCATACACATAACCAGCCGGGACTATCGGATTATCCTTGGGTTTTACTTTATACCAAATCTCGTAATTTGCGCCTTTCGCCTCATTTTCACTTCCAGCGTCCGTACCAGTAGCATCTGCGGCTTTTGGATCAACAGGCTTTGGGCGCGTCTCACGATCATAAATCTCGAAAGCAGTATCCTTCGGAAGTAAGACCAGGAAGTTATCATCAATTGTACGATCCGGCGTAAGACGTAGCTTGACGGAAGCACCGGAGCGACATTCCGCCTGCACCGGAACGCCTGCGATAGTTGCGGCGAGTTCTTTAGCCTTCTCAAGATTTGCCTGGGTGGCAAGATTGGAGGCGACGGCCCATCCATCCAAGTTATCCGGCCCCTGAATATGAGCGTAGTTAATTTCGCTTTCCGTCACACGATCAACAATTGTTACCTGATCGCCGCGCTTGAGATTACCAACTGGGCGGGAAACTCTAGCTGTCGAATTGCGGACCTCCATTTTTTCCGAGATCACGACCGCTGGCTCACCTAATAAAGCACCTTTGCACCCGCTCAGAAGAACCACGAGCAGAAGAGTAACCAAAAGGAAATAACACCGAAATTTCAACACCATAGCTAAACGGATTAAAAAAGAAGGATATAGGGGTTACGAAAGGTTTTTCACTCTACCAATGCTGCTGCTAAAAAGCAAGAATTCACTGGGGCTTAACCATCGGTGTCACGCGGTCAATGGCTTCTTTGATTTCTGCGTTATTACGCCCGCTCGCTTCGTATGCTTGATTGTATGTACTGAGGGCTTGCGGGTATTTCCGCAGATTTTCGTAAACAAATCCCAGATAATTCAGCGTATTCACATCAGCCGGATTCAAGCGATTCGCCTGCAACAGCATATCAGCGGCCCGTGTCCAGGATTTGTTTTGCGCATGAGCAAAACCAAGATTGAAGTACAACGTCGCGGACGGTTCTTTAGTCAGGGTCAAGGCACGCGACAATGTTAATTCGGCACTGGTGTACTTTTTGGCGGCGAGGTAGGTCCGGCCCAGCAACTCTGTCGAGGCGGCATCGTCGCGTTGGGATTTTAATTTTACGGCAACCTTGATGGCCTCATCATAAAACGTATTGGCCCTGGTCGAATCAGCCTCAGCAAGGCCACGTCGCACCAATGTCTCAGAAAGTAATTTCAGCATTTCCAGATTGTCTGGTGCGGCTGTAGCACCACCGCGTAAGGCCTCAATAGCCCCATCCAGATTGCCCGCACGATATTGTAGAACGCCAAGGTAATACCACGTATCGGCATCTTTGGGGTCAAGTTTGAGCGAGGTCTGCAACGCCTTCACAGCCTCATTCGTGCGCTTGAGATTGGCATAGGCAAACCCAAGCAAATAAAAATTTACAGCGGAATCGGGCTGTTGCTTAACAAGGTTTTCCAGGTAAGGCAACGACTGATCTGGTTTATTGAGTTGTAAATGACAGCGGCCTAAAGCCAGTAATACCTCTGCGCTGCTACGGCCTTCGGCTTGGCGCAGTTCCAGGGCTTTGCCCAAAGGAGCTAATGCCTGCTCGTATTCTTTCAGTTGAAAATAGGAAAGGCCAATATATCTCCAGCTATCGGCGTGATTGGGAGAGTCGTCCAACACACGCTTAAATTCGGTGATGGCCTCCCGGTATTGTGTTTGCTTATAGAGCGAAACCGCGCGATCCCAAGTGGCAACGTCTTCTTGTGCGTAGGACGAAGCAAAACTGACCGTTAGTAATATCGTTAGTAATAATCGCCCGAACTTCTTCATGTTTTCCCCCGCTTACAATTGATTCCTCGTTCATGCTGACCAATGGCGCAGCCGAAAGCAAGTCAAAATTGACGAACTTCAGATGAGAGAAGACAGGCGTTTGGTTGTGAAAGAGTTCGTAGAAAGTTAACGGGAAAAGAGAAAGCGGCGAGGGGGAAGAAGGGCACTATTCGTCAGATGATTTTTTCTTACCAAATCCATGCCGTGCCATCATCGCCAAACCTAAGCCCAGTAACATCAAGGTTGCAGGTTCCGGCACTTCAGCCGGAGTCACAACGCGAGGAGGTTCGCTAGTGGAGAGAACGGCACTATTGTCGCCGCCTTGACGCAGTAGAACGAAAGCAATTAGGCCGCCCGCCACAACTGGCACAGCCAAAAGCCAGGGATTTAATCTGGAAGCAGAAGTTCGGAATTCAGTTGGATCATCCGGCCCAAAAGCTTCCGATTGAACACAATCATCTGTGCAAACGACCCCAGGACCATAAGGAACAATCCGCCCGTCGGCAAGGCGAACAAATTCTGGACGATCAGTGCTTTCTGGAATCTTGGCTTGCGTCGCTTGTCCATTGACGCCTTTGGCGGTTGTCGGCGGCGGCTGGGTTTGTTGCCCAACCTGATTCGATACCTGCTGGTAAGTAATGGGAGCGGGGTGCGCTTGCACCACGAGCAAAACGCAAAAAACCAATCGAAGTGTGAGGGTTCGCATGTAGTTTCTTTCCTTCTGTGGTACAGGTTGCAATTATGCAAGGAACAACCTGTAGGGTGGGGAGTCGGTTGGTTTTATTAACACACTGGGAATCGCTTCGGCCAAGGCAATTTCCTCTTGGTCATTCTCGTGTATGTCTTATATATAAATAGCATGCCGGATACGAAAGCATCAGAATACTACAAAACTTTTTGAACCCTGACAACATAATTTTGCAAGAGACCTGTCAGACTTTCGGTCAACCTGGATAATCTTGTCAACGCCTTGCAAGACTTCCATTCAAGTTGCACTTCAACTTTCCTGTATTATCCTGGATTTCCAGATTGAAGGCTGTGGATTATTTTGTGGAAATCAGGCGAATTGAGCGCCACCCTCAATCTATTTTCCCTGGCGGGAATGCGCCTCTTGTGCAAACCACTCCATCACCAAATCGCGTACCTTTCCACCTTCAAAACGACCTCGCACAGCATCAATAACCTCAATGTCGGCGCGGTTGTTCCTTGTATAAAAACCAACCCAATATGGTATGTAAATCAGCCGAATCATTGTCCCTGTAATACTGAGATCCGTAATTTTGAAAAAGCCCTGCAAATAAATCTGTCGCCGAGCTTTTTCTTTAAGCACGGCCATGGCTTGTTTTTCGCTGAGGACAATTGTCCCTATCTGCGAGGTTTCGATCTCGACAAACTCAGTCGGAGTTTGGTCGAAGCCATACAAATCCAACTCACCCGTTAGCGCGTCTATCGCCAAAAGCTGGGACGTCAGTTTGCCACTGTTAAGGATTTCAACTCGAAACAAATAATACGGAAGGTAGAACCCTGTATCAAAGCGAAACTGCCCGATCTTGAGCTGTCGCTTGCGGCTTTTGAACAGCTTGCGGGCCTCGTCGCCAGATAACTTGAAGTCCAGGCATTCAATCTTCATGCAAAGTAAATCCACAGGGCAATCACCGTCATAATCAAGGCCCCAGCTAAACTCATATTTAATCGCTTTTGGGCTGGAGATTCGCTCTCAGCAGGTGCTTCCAACATGCTTGGGCCTTCGACTTCGAGCATTGAGATTTTTTCCTCTATCGTCTGGAACGTCAGACCCGATACTTTGTCAGGCCCAGGTGCAGGGGTCAGCAAACTCACAAGAACCAAAATCATAAGGCACACCACAAACATCAGCACCGCAAAATGCAAAAAGTTCATCCCCACAAACCAACCAAGAAATCCACTCGGCAAGTTCCCGGCATACACGACCTCCAGAATGAACCTCAGCGCCCCCAACACAAAGCCCACAAGGAGCGACGTAATCGCCCCTTGTCCATTAATACGCCGCCAGAAAATCCCCAGCAAAAAGACGACGGCAATTGGTGGCGACACATATGCCTGCACGCTTTGCAAGTAAATCCAAAGCTGCCCGCTGATGCGACTCATAAACGGAATCCACGCCAAGCTGAGGATCACCATTAAGACAGTAGCTACCCGCCCGACATTGACTAACTGTTTCTCCGAGGCGTCGGGCCGAAACTTTTTATAAAAATCCATCGTGAAAATTGTCGAACTGGAATTAAAGACAGACGCTAAACTCGACATCAATGCCGCCAACATCGCCGCCACCATCACCCCTTGCAAACCCGCGGGCATCAGACGCACCACCAGCGTTGGAAATGCGGCATTGGAATCAGTCGCCATTTCCTGCGGATACAAAGCCCTCGCAATCATGCCCGGGACAATAAGCATAAACACGGGCAAGACTTTCAAAAAACCGGCGAAGATCGTTCCGGCCTTGGCGTGCGCAATATCTTTCGCCGATAGCACGCGTTGGACGATGACCTGATCAGTACACCAATACCAAATCCCCAGCAGTGGCGCACCGAAGAAGATCCCCGTCCACGGGAAATCCTTATCCGTAGATGGCTTCATCATGTGGAAAAATTCCGCCGGGACTTTCGCTTGCAACCCAGCCCAACC
Source organism: Blastocatellia bacterium (assembly GCA_016789725.1). Classification (GTDB taxonomy): domain Bacteria; phylum Acidobacteriota; class Blastocatellia; order RBC074; family RBC074; genus JAFDVL01. The sequence goes on from JAEUQN010000076.1 coordinate 21,576, forward strand.
ACCGACTTGCTCCAAGCCAATAAACATTAAGACCAATGCCCCCAACACCAGAATCACCGTTTGGACGACTTCGGTATAAATCACAGCTGCCATTCCGCCCGCTACCGTATAAATTCCGGTCGCCACGACAAGCGCCAGCGAACTCGTCACCATATCCCAACCCAACACAGCTTTCAGCACAATCGCTCCGGCAAACACGGCCACCGCAATTTTCGTGAAGATGTACGCAATCAGTGAAATGCTGGCGAGATATGTGCGACACGCGCTGTTGTAACGCCGCTCCAAAAACTCCGGCATTGTGTACACATTCGAACGTAGATAAAATGGCACGAAAACCCAGCCTAAAATCAACACAATCACTGAAGCCAGCCATTCAAAATGTCCAGCCGCCATTCCGGTCGCTGCGCCTGAACCCGCCAGACCAATGAAATGTTCGCTGCCGATATTCGACGAAAAGAGCGATGCGCCAATCGCCCACCAGGCAACATCACGCCCCGCCAAAAAATAATCTGTTGTATTGCGCTCCTTGCGCGAAAAGTACCAGCCAATTGCAAAGATGATGAGGAAATAGAGCGCCAGCACAACATAGTCAATCGTGACAAGACGCGCTGTGCCAGCTTGCAGCAGTAACGTTAAGGGCATAATGTTTTTTCTTCCTGTGTCGAGTGGAGTTGAAAAGCGGCGATCATCATAGCGGTCAACCTTGTTCTGCCGCAAGTTGCGGAGGAAATTCAAAACGCCTCACTGTGCCTTGACACGAAAGCCGCGACGCATATACTAATGCCCGCCTGCGGAGATATGGCCGAGTGGCTTAAGGCGGCGGTTTGCTAAACCGTTGTAGGGTGTAAAGCCTTACCGAAGGTTCGAATCCTTCTATCTCCGCCATTTTTGTTTCTACCCCTCCCAAATCGAAAGCACTCAGACATCCCCGCTGAAAGGAGAATTTCGTCTATGGCCATCAATGAACATCTAACCGAATTTGCCCGACATCGCGTCACGGACTGGAAAGCCATAGAAGGCATTGCCAATCCGCTCGGAACGATGTATCGCCTGCGGGTGTCTTACGAGGAAGGCGAAGAAGGAGTGTGCTGGGCGGATAAATTCAATCAATTTCTTGCCGATCCAAAAGCGGACCAGGTTATTGGCTTGGTCATCGGTGATTGGGGACTGTGGGATGGCATGCAAGACTCGACAAAAGTGGTAAAAGCCTTGGTCGAAGCCGCTGACCGCTTGCCCAATCTGAAGGCGCTTTTTCTAGGCGATGTCATCAGTGAAGAATGTGAAATTTCCTGGCTTGAGCAGGGTGACATTTCCGGTCTTTTCCGGGCCTACCCACAGCTTGAGCAGTTTTGCGTACGCGGTACCAACAAGCTGAGTTTTGGCCAACTTCAGCACCAGCATCTGAAATCATTAACCATCCAAAGTGGCGGATTGGGTCTGAGCGTCATCAAGGAGATTTTGGCGGCGCAGTTGCCCAACCTGGACCATCTGGAATTGTGGCTGGGCGAAGAGAATTACGGCGGAGATGCAACGGTGAACGATTTGCAACCGCTGCTGTCAGGCAATTTGTTTCCGAAGCTCACGTATCTCGGTTTGCGCGACAGCGAGATTGCCGACGACATTGCCAAGGCTGTCGCCAATGCGCCAGTGCTAAGTCGGCTGAAAGTTTTAGACCTCTCGCTGGGCACGCTAAGCGATGAAGGTGCGCAAGCTTTGTTGGACAGTTCGTTGATTCCCAACTTGCAAAAACTGGACATTCACTTTCACTTTTGCTCCGAAGCTGTTGTCGAGAAATTTGCGCATTTGGGCATTGCGGTAGATACAAGTGAGCCGCAAAAAGAACACATCTACGGTAACGAATCCTGGCGCTATGTCGCAGTCAGCGAATGATCCGCAATTCATCCTCATCGCGCCGCCGACAAGCAATCGGGTCGCGTTTTTTCAGCAGGCCCTGGCGCGGCTGCAACTGTCTCCGGCGCGCGTAATTTCCTATCTGGATTTGCTCGCCGGACGTATTACCTTGCCGCAAATAATGGACTCCAATTCCCTGCTTCGCCTCGAATCACCGGGCAAGGATTTTGCTCATGAACAGGCGTTGCTGGAACTGGGCGCGCAAGTTGAAGAGGTTGAAAATTATGCGCGAATTTCTGTTGACGAGGTGCGCCAGTTGTCCTTTGAAAAAGGCCGCCTTCTCTGGCCGCGCCAATGGTATTTGGGCTTTCGGGCAGCACTGCGATTGATCGAGGGACAACTGCTTGATTGTGCGAAGGGGGAGGTAATGAATACGCCGCGCGACATTGCGGTGATGTTCGACAAGCCGCGTTGCCATGAGTTGTTGCGCGATCATCACATCCGCGTTCCGCGCAGTTTGGGAACTATCCGCTCCTTTGAAGAACTGGAAACGCAAATGCACGACCATCATTGCTCACGCGTCTTCGTCAAACTTGCACATGGTTCCAGCGCGTCCGGCGTCGTCGCCTATCAAACGAATGGTCGTCAGCACCAAGCCACCACGACCGTAGAAATGATGCGGCACAATGGCGAATGGCGACTGTACAATTCGCGCCGTCTACGCGTGTATCGTGACCAGCACGAAATCGCCGCGTTGATAAACGAACTCTGTCGCCACCGCGTCCACGTCGAACAGTGGCTGCCGAAAGCGGGTCTTGACGGGAAAACCTTCGATCTGCGCGTCGTAGTCATCGGCGGCAAGGCTTATCACGTCGTCGCGCGACTTAGTCCTTCCCCCATCACCAATTTACATTTGCTGAACAAACGGCGTGAGGTCGAAGCAATTCAGCAACGCATGAGCAATGCCGCCTGGCAAACGTCAATGCAAACGTGCGAGCGCGTGATGCGATTATTTCCGGGCAGTTTTTACGCGGGGATTGATTTGCTCATCACGGCGGATTATCAACAGCACGCGGTGTTGGAAGTGAATGCGTTCGGCGATCTGTTGCCCGGCGTGTGGTGGCAAGGACAGGACAGCTACACGGCTGAGATCAAAGCAATGTTGGCACGAACATCACGGTGTTCCCTGCTGGCGAGGATTTGAAATGCTCAACGCGCGCGCGATGCTTGGCACACACGATTGTTTGTTCGTGACATTGGATACGTTGCGTTACGATGTCGCGTGGATCGCATTGGAGCAAGGCTTGACGCCCTACCTCGCAGCGCTGTTGCCCAACGGCCAATGGGAACGGCGTCATTCACCCGCCAATTTCACTTACGCCGCGCATCAAGCCTTTTTCGCGGGCTTCCTGCCGACGCCAATGCAGCCCGGCAAACATCCTCGACCATTCGCACTTCGTTTTGAGGGTAGCGAAACAACTGCCGAACAAACGTTGGTCTTCGATGCCCCGAACATTGTTGCCGGGTTTGCGGCGCACGGCTACCACACCGTGTGCATTGGCGGCGTCGGATTCTTCAATCGGCAAAACCCGCTCGGCAATGTTCTGCCGGGATTGTTTGCCGAAAGTCATTGGAGCCAAGAACTCGGCGTGACGGATGCAAATTCAACCGAAAACCAAGTGCGACTGGCGCTAGAGGTGGTGCAACGATTGCCCCGTAAACAAAGGCTGTTTCTCTTCCTCAACATTTCCGCACTGCATCAACCGAACTGCATTTTCACACCGGGCGCGACCACGGATTCGACTGAGACGCAGATCAACGCGCTGGCATACGTGGACAGCCAATTGCCGCCGCTCTTTCAGGCGTTGCAACGACGCGCAAACGTGTTGACGATTCTGTGCTCTGATCATGGCACAGCGTACGGGGAAAACGGTTATCACGGTCATCGCATCGCGCATCCTGTCGTTTGGACAGTGCCGTATGCTGAATTCATTTTGCCGGAGGTCAGCGGATGACGAGTTTGACACAGATGTTGCAGCAGACACCGTACCAAGGCTATTCCTACGCCTACCCGCACAAAACCGCGTATCGTCCTTTGTCTGTGCCAAAGCCGTTGCACGAAGTTTGGGATGATGAATCGCGCGATTCGTTGTTTCTGTATTTGCACGTCCCGTTCTGCGAGATGCGTTGCGGCTTTTGCAATCTGTTCACAATGGCGAATCCGCAAATACAAATCGAAGCCAACTACCTCGCCGCCTTGACGCGACAGGCACAGGCCGTCAAAGCTGCGATTTATCCTGCGACATTCACGCGCTTAGCCATTGGAGGCGGCACGCCGACTTATCTGAGCGAAATGGAATTGCAGCAGCTTTTTAATGTGGCCGAGCAGTTCGTTGATCCCCACACGATTCCAGTTTCGGTCGAAACGTCACCACTGACTTCTGAAACCGCCAAGCTGCGACTGTTGCGACAACGTGGCGTGGATCGCATTAGCATTGGCGTGCAGAGCTTTAACGAAATCGAAGTGCGCGCCGTTGGGCGTTCGCAAAAAACTGCCGAGGTGTTGGCCGCATTGCATCGCATCAAAACTGCCGACTTTCCCACGCTGAACCTTGATTTGATGTACGGATTGCCTGGTCAATCGGTCACGAGTTGGCTGCAATCTGTGCAAACCGCGCTTGATTTCGCGCCCACCGAACTGTACTTGTACCCGCTCTACATTCGCCCGCTCACCGGTATCGGGCAACAGCGCATCGCAGAAGACATTCGTTTGCAGTGCTATCAAGAAGCGCGTGCCTTGCTACTCGACGCGGGCTATCGGCAAATTTCGATGCGAATGTTTCAGAAGGCTGTCACGACAGCAACGATTCCGGCGTATTGCTGCCAAACCAATGGAATGATCGGGCTAGGTTGCGGCGCGCGATCATATACGCGGGCGCTGCATTACAGCAATGAATACGCGGTCGGCACATCGGGCGTGCGCGCCATCATTCAATCGTACTTGCACAAAAGTGAAGCGGACTTCGCGTCCGTGGATTACGGTTTCAGGCTGAATGATGAAGAGCAGCAACGACGCTTTGTGATTCAATCGCTGCTGCAAGTCGAAGGCTTGCAGCGTCGCAGCTATCAACAACTATTCGCCTCCGAGGTGCTCGCAGATTTTCCCGCGTTGCTGGAATTGAAACAGCACGAGTTTATCGAAATGAGCGGCGAAGATTTGCGCCTGACGCCGCACGGGCTTGAGCGATCCGACACAATTGGGCCGTGGTTGTATTCCGAGCCGGTTCGCGCGTTGATGCAAACTTACGAATTGCAATGAACCTGACCATTCTCTATCGCGGGCCGCTGTCGAGTTGCAATTACGGTTGCACCTACTGCCCGTTTGCCAAACACGCCGAAACCTCCGCCGAACGTGCCGCCGACAACGCCGCATTGACACGCTTCGTCAATTGGATCAAGCAGCAATCGCACATCCAATTTTCGTTGCTATTCACGCCTTGGGGGGAAGCATTGAATCGGGCGCGGTATCAGCAAGCATTCATTCAACTCACGAATTTGCCGAATGTCCAAAAAGCCGCGATCCAAACCAATCTTTCCTGTCGGCTGGATTGGGTCGCAGGGTGCGATAAAACCAAGCTGGGGTTGTGGGCCACGTATCATCCGACACAAACAGATCGTCAGCGGTTTCTGGCGAAATGCCATTCGTTGTTGGAACACGGCGTACGCTTCAGCGTCGGTGTGGTAGGATTGAAAGAACACCTAAGCGAAATCGAAGCCCTGCGTTATGAACTGCCTGCGCAGGTATATTTGTGGATCAATGCGTACAAACGTAAACCAACCTATTACACGGCAAATGAGCTGCAATTCCTGACTACGATTGACCCACTTTTCCCACTCAACAATCAACACTACGCGAGCGTTGGTAAGCCCTGTCGCACAGGCGAAACCGTGATTTCGGTAGACGGCGACGGCACGATGCGGCGATGTCATTTCATCTCAACCATTATCGGCAACATCTACGATCCGAACTTTGCCACAGTGTTGCAACCGCGCCCGTGCAGCAATCAAACCTGTGGCTGTCACATCGGTTATGTACATTTAGAGGAGTTGCGCTTGGATGAAGTTTTCGGCGTGGGCATTTTGGAGCGAATTCCGCAATCGCAGCCCGTCGCGGTATACTGCTCGGCGTTATGAAACTTTCCGAACTCGCACAACAAACAGGCGCAACCATTGAAATTGGTGACGCCAATCTGGACATTACCAGCGCGGCAGGCTTGACCGAAGCGAAGGCAGGGCAAGTCACCTTTCTGTCCAACCCGCGCTACACGCCACAAGTCAAAGAAACGCGCGCTGCCGCCATTTATTTAGCGAAAGACGCCCCCATTGAACGGGCTGACCTTGCTGTACTGCGCGCCCAAGACCCGTACTTGGCGTACACGAGAGCCTTGCGATTATTTCATCCTGAACCTGTTGTGACGCCATTCATTCACCCGTCTGCCGTGATTGATCCGACGGCACAAGTTGCGCCGGACGCGCACATCGGCGCAGGTGCGGTAATTGGGGCGCATTGCGTGATCGAAAGTCAGGTCACAATTCACCCCAACGTCACGCTCTACAATCACGTTCGCGTCGGCGCGCAATCGGTCATTCATTCCGGCGTTGCGCTCCGGGCGCACGCACAAGTTGGACAACGCGTCATCATTCACAACAACGTCGTCGTCGGCTCCGATGGCTTTGGTTTTGCCAAAGCTGAAGACAAAAGCTGGCTCAAGATTCCGCAGACCGGGCGTGTCGTGATTGAAGACGATGTCGAGATTGGCGCAGGCACGACGATAGATTGTGCGTCGGTCGGGGAAACCCGCATTAAGCGCGGCGTCAAAATTGACAACCTCGTGCAAATCGGTCACTCCTGCACGATTGACGAAGATGCGCTGCTCTGCGCTCAAGTCGGTCTCGCGGGCAGTTCGCACATCGGCAAACGCGTAATCCTCGCGGGACAAGTTGGCATCGCAGGCCATTTGCACGTCGGCGACGATGTCGTGCTGACAGCCAAAAGCGCAACCAGTCACGACGTCCCGCCGGGCAAAGTTATTTCGGGCATTCCAGGGTTCGACAACAAAGACTGGCTGCGTTCGGTGGCCGCATTTCGACGCTTGGGCGAAATGGCGCGCACGATTCGCCTGCTGGAAAAACGGTTAGCGGAATTGGAACGAACAAGTAACGATAAAAATAAACTACGGGGACACGGGGAAGAATAACGGCCTTATTCAGATTACGCGGCGAAAGATACGTGCTCTTTGGTTTAATGAGTGTTCCCCGTGCGCCCCGTGATCCCCGTGGTGTTTTCTGGTCAGAGAATCTTTGCTTGACACTCTTCGCGCGACTCAGTAGATTCGCGCTTCTGACAATTTATCACGTGGCGATTTATGGCAACTTGCTCCACGAAACAAAACTGCTAAATGGCCTGTTGCCTCCACGTGATTGACGTGCGAGGCTTTTTTATTCGTTCGCGGTTCACAGTTCACAGTGAACTGAAAACTGCGAACTGTGAACTGTTTTCCTATGAGTAACTTTCGTGACTTTCTGCAAGAAGATCGTGTGCGCGTTTTCGATGGCGCGATGGGGACGATGATTTATCACAAAGGCGTGTATATCAATCGTTCGTATGACGAACTGAATCTATCAAGTCCTGAGCTAATCACCGACATTCACCGCGAGTATTTGAAAGCCGGAGCTGAGATCATCGAAACCAATACATTCGGGGCTTCCCGGCTCAAACTTGCGCAACAGGGGCTGGATGATCGCCTCGCCGAAATCAACGTCGCCGCCGTCAAACTGGCGCGCAAAGCCATTGACTCGGCGGCACGCCACGATGCGTTTATTGCCGGCTCCATCTCGCCGCTTGGCGTGCGCCTCGAACCCTACGGCCCAACCTCCGTAGATGAAGCACGCGAAATCTTCCGCGAGCAAGCGCAAGCCCTGCTCGAAGGCGGTGTAGATTGCTTTGTCCTGGAAACCTTTCATGACCTCGCGGAAATTGAACAAGCCATCAAAGCCATCCGCGAAATCACCGATACGCCCCTCTTTGCGCAGATGACCGTCAATGATCATTTGCTCACGGCGTACGGAACACCGCTTGAAGTGATTACGACGCGCTTGGACAAACTGCTCGACGCAGAAGGCATTGACGTGATGGGGTTGAATTGTTCTGTCGGGCCAAATGCGATTCTGGCCGCGATTGATAAGATTCGCCCGCTCACGACACGACGCTTATCCGCCCAACCAAATGCAGGTAATCCACGCGATGTGCATGGCCGTCAAATGTACATGGCTTCGCCCGAATATATGGCGAAGTTTTCCAAACGGCTCATCAACGCGGGCGCGAAATTTGTCGGCGGTTGCTGCGGCACGACGCCCGATCATATCAAGTTGATCGTAGACGCCGTACGCGCACTCAGCCCCGGTCGCCGCACCGTCAGCGCGATCACGGTCGAAGAGCAAGCCGTGCAAGTCGAACCCGTGCCGCTCGCCGAACGATCCAAACTTGCGTACAAAGTTGCCAACAATCAATTCATCACCAGTGTCGAAATCGTCCCGCCCAAAGGCATTGATCCGGCGAAGATGTTGGAAGGCGTGCGGATGCTGAAAGAAGCGGGCGTAGACGCCGTCAACGTTCCCGACGGCCCGCGCGCGCAAACTCGCATGGGCGCGTTAGCCGTGTCGTTATTGATCGAACAACAAGTCGGGATGGAAGCCGTCACGCATTACTGTTGTCGTGATCGTAATTTGCTGGGGATGCTTTCGGATTTGCTCGGCGCAGCGGCGTTGGGCTTGCGCAATTTCTTAATTATCACGGGCGATCCGCCCAAGATGGGGCCATACCCGGACGCGACT
>JAEUQN010000077.1 GCA_016789725.1 Blastocatellia bacterium
ATTTCTTTCAGCACTGCGCTGATGCGATGAAAAATGTGCGGGATGTCGGGGTGATAGGCCAGCGAAACGAACAGGCTTTTGACCGACGACACCAGTGTGCCTGCCTTCAAACCGTGTCCCGTCGCATCGCCCACCGCAATCGTCAACGTGCCGTCGTCACTCAAATGAAAGTCGTAATAGTCGCCGCCGACTTCTGAAGCCGTTTTCATATACGCGGCAAGGTCGAGATGTGGCAGTTGCGGCAACTGCTTGGGCAGCATCGAAAGCTGCAACTGGCGGGCTTCTTCGAGTTCAGCGGCGCGGCGTTCGTTTTCGGCTTTGACCTTCTCGTGTTCGAGCGCGGCGGCGGAGAGTTGTTTGACCTGGACGAGTTGTTCTTCGAGGTTCTTGTTCGTGCGGGCGTAATCGCGCGCCAGATAAAGTGAAAGCGAGAGAATCATCCCGAAAGTCCCGATGGCATACACCAGCGGAATCGGGCTGATAAGCGACATTTGCACCAGCGTCAGCGAGAAAAGCAGAGCGCCGACGCCGACGATCCCTGCACCGGGAAGTCGGCGGCGGATCGCGCCCACCACGAGCCTGAGCACTTCCAGCACAATCACGACATCATAGACAATCCCGATCACGGGCCAATATTTCACTGGCCATACCTGCCACCAGAAAATGACGAGCAACGCTCCCGCCAGAAAGGCCCATATCCGGCGTGGTAGGCCCGGCGTGAAGGCGCTGTAGAGGAAGGCCAGGAGCGAGATGGGAGTCAGGTGGATTGCGACCGTCGAGACACCTATCAACAGGTAAAATCCCGTCAACCCATAATGCCCTGCCAGATAGGGAATGTTGACGGCATCGTTGATCCCGAAGCCCAGCAGAAACAGCCCATAAAAGAGATTGCTCCGCTGGCGTGCGAAAAACGCGAATAAGAGCAGGTGGAGAATGCCGAACGCGAGAAATGCCGTGGCTTGGACAGCAATGTAGCCGAAGGGAAAAGGCCACACGGCATAGCCCACGCCGCGCTGACTGGCCGCCGCGCCAAATTCTCTGACCCGGCTGTGGAATCCAATCCCGGAGATGCCGTTCGCGTTCTCGCCTCCTTGCAACAACATCCAGGGCAGGAAGGAGTTCAGATCCGCTGCCTGCTGGATTGAGTAGCGCACAGCAATGACTTGTTCCGAATCAGCCTGCAACACGACAGCCAGCGGCAGCGCATTCGGATTGAATCCTGTCTCTTCCGCCAGCGTTTTGCCAACGACTCCGAAATATTTGATCAACCTGCCATTGACATACACTTCAGACGCGCCGAGATGCGCCATTTCCAGATTCAACGCTACGTTCGACAACTCCGGCGCAACGCGCAGATGCAAGCGGAACCAGCCAATGCCGCGCCAACCGCTCGGACTGTCTTGTGGTTTGACTGAGCTGGCGAGCGTTGCCCACGCGCTGTCATCGAACTGCGGATCAGCAAAGCGCGGATCATCGTTCGGCGAATACTTCCAGCCGAGCTTGTCGAGTTCGACCGCCTGACCGTTTTGCAATTGGTCAGCGGTCAAGACCGTTTGCGCCTGCGCAGCAACAATGGCGAAGAGGCAAATTGAAGCGAGTAGCAAGAGCCTTCGGAGCATGGGGATTCTTTTCTGTGGGTGAATTTCTAAACGAGGGAATCAACCGTCGGCTTCGCGTAGCTGACGGTTTTCCTCGTTAGCCAAGTTACCACATTTCATTCACCTTTGGAGTGCGGTCGGCTTGCCGCCGCTTTTGCCTTCGTTATCAAACGACTCTGTTTTCTGTCAGTTTCTCGCACTGCGAACGGAAAGCGGTAGCAAGCCGACCGCACTCCACATTCTTTTTGATCTCACTTGGCTGCCGCCATATTGGTGGATTCATTCAATCGCTTGATTTCTTTCAGCAGAAAATCAAATTCGGTGAACGGACTGCCGCCAGTGCGAGACCAATGCACGCGCCCACGCTTGTCTATGAGAATCGTCGAGTGCAACGCCATCTCTTCAAAATCGTCATAGGCTTTGAAGCGGCGCGCGTTGTCAAACTTCGGATCAGACAGCAGCGGGAACGGAATCTCTGCCATCTTCGTCGTGTGCGTTAATTCTTCGGCAGTGTCGGCGCTGACCGCCAGCACCGTTGTATCGAGTTCGCCAAGTTCTTTGTTGCGCTTGATGACGTCTTTCAGTTGCGCGATACAGTGCGCGCAGGAACCGCCGAGATAGAAAATCAGCAGCACGTTTTTGCCGCGATAGTCTTTGAGCGAAACCGTTTTGCCTTGCACGTTGACGGCATTCAATTCGGGTGCATCAAACGGCTCCCAAACGTTCGGCCCCAATTGCGCGAGCGTTGTGCGCTGGTAATTGCGCTGCGGCCCCGGTGACACGTCTTTCGGTTGCGCCTGCAAGCCAATGGCTTTGGCTTGCGCCAGCCATTTCATTCCCGGTTCGGCGTCCGACCAAACATGCAGCAAGCGCCCGTATGCTTCGCGGGCTTTTTCTTTGTCGCCTGCCGCGTGGTGCGCTTCGACCAAGCCGGACAACGCGAAACCATCGTTGCGCACAATCTCTAACGCCTTCTCAAACGCAGCAACGGCGAGCGACGGGCTTTTCTGTACGAGATACGCGCGACCGAGCGTGTTGTACACCACGTTCGGCCAGGGCGACGGATCGTCTTCTTCGTCGAAATGTTCGGCTTGTTGTTTGGCGGCATCGTTGAGCAGGTTCAGTCCATTCAAGCTTTCACCTTTCGCCAGTGCCAAGCGCCCGCGCAGTTCGAGCGATTGAATCGTGTGATGATGCGCGAACCATTTGTTTTCGGGCTTTTCCATTTCTGTTTTGAGCGCAGCATGCGTGACGTAACTCTTCGCGGCTTTTTCCAAATCATTGAGGCCGAGATGCGCGAGCGTTTCGATGTACGCGCGAGTCAATTTATCGCGTGTGTGCTCCTGCCAATTAAACGTCTTTGCATCGAGGATGTCTTTCCAACGTTCGTATCTGACCAACGCGCGACTCAACGCAATTGTGCCTTGCGCGTGGGCGCTGTACTCCGTCGGATTGTTGTACTTTGGATCAAGCGGCGCGGCCAGGATTTGTTTTGCGCCATTGATTGCGGCTTCCGGCATGCCAAGCTGTTCCTGAATGTAGCAAAGGTAATTTTGATTGTGCGCGTAATTCCAGGTGTTAAAGGGAAACACGAGCCGTTGGCGCATGTATTGCTTTTCGACGCGCGTGGCCGAATCCATCGAAATCGCCGCTTCGTGCCACATCCCGATGCCGCTGTAAATATGGCCGGGCATGTGTTGCGCGTGGCCGATGCCTGCCGCGATGCGCCCGTACGCCGCGCAACTGTCAATCGCCTGATAGCCTTCGGGACTGTCCCAGTTGTGAATGCGGTAATGATGCGCACCGGGGTGATTCGGATCGCGCGCCAGCACCTGCTGCAAAATCAATTCTGCGCCGTAGCGATGCTCACCACCCATTTGATCGAGCGCGAAAAACGCTTTGGCTTCGATGTCATCGGGGTATTTCAGAATGAGTTGTTCCAGTAAGTAAATAAATCGTTTGGTGCGCTTCTCTGCGTTTGGATTGTTGCCGCCCGCATCTGCTGGCAAATCGGTTGGCCCGCGCGCTTCCCACGCTTCGATATAGCGGCGTTCGCGGTCACTGACTTTGTCTTTGCGCTTAGCGGCTTCTTTCAGGAATTCCGGGCCACGCTCATCGGCAGCGGCATTCGACAAGCCCCAGTAACACATCGCGCATTCGGGATCGAGCTTGAGCGCCCAACGAAACGACCGCTCCGCCTCAAAGAACCAGAACGAATGCAGCAACGCGACGCCCTGATTGAACCACTGTTGGGCTTCGGGAGTTTTCGTCGTGATCGGAAAGTTGGCTTTGCCGATGCCTTCCATCACCCACGGCTTTTCACGCGGGCCAATGTCAAAGGCTTCGCCGTGCCGCGAATGTCCCTGTTTCCAGGTTTCGGCGGCATTCAGCTTGTTGCCATTGTTGGGCTGTGCTGAGACTGAAAGAGAGAACACAACCATGAATCCGATCACTTGAATACTATTTTTCATCATATACCTCCTGTTGCTGTCAGGTGTGTGCAAAGCAGCTTTTCAGATTATAGCGTCTTGAGAAACGCAATCAGCGCTCGTTTATTTGCTCAAGCTCCGCTTGATCGCACATTGGGTTTACCGACCAGCCTGCCAACTCGCCAGCATCATCTGTTGGCGTTGGCTGGCCGCAGGATTTTGTACGAGCTTCACGTCCGGCCAATCGTACGGTTCCACCTTCACTGCAATGGACAGCGGCTTGCCCGCACGCATGACTTCCAACTTCACTTGATCACCAACGTGCAGCGTGTTGAGCAGATCGTTGAACTCGCCTTCGGTTTCTACGGCTACACCATTTACGCTGACAAGCTGATCGCCATTGCGCAATCCGGCGCGGAGCCACGCACTTTGGGGATGCGTCAGATACAACCGCAGCTTGCTTTCGCCGTTCGGCAAGAGCGCGTAAATCCGCGTGTCCGGTTTTAGCGTGCCATTGGGCGCGGCGGCTTTGATCGTCTTTATTCAGGAATCCCGACTTTCCTGACCAATTCCTTAAATCGCGGATCGTCCCGCACGAAGTCAAAGTTTTTACCGACCCTGAGGGCGACCAACCAGCTCTCACGCTCGTCATACGCTTTGTTCAGATATTCGATTGTCTTATCTTTGTTTTTGCCCCAAGCATAGGCAGAGGCAAACTCATAGGCTCCAACATATCCATTGGGGTCTTTTGCCTGTCTGGCGTTCAGTCGTTCGATGCTTATTTCCTGCCGCATCCGCCCGAAGCCATCCCAGCCGCCTTGTTCGTAGGCTTCTTTCAATTTCGCAATATTTTCGGGTTTGAAATCTTTGTTTGCCTTCGCACTAAGGAGGTATTCTTCAACAGCTTGATCATATTTGCCTTGAGCGGCATAGATGTTACTGTTGAAATGATGAAAATTTCGAGGATTGGGAAATAGCTCATTGACTTTTTTTGCCTGCGAAAGTGCTTCGTCAAAGCGTCTGGCAAATTGCAACTGAAACAACATTGCCAGATTGATCGCAACCGCAAACTGATCCAGTTCGAGAGCCTTCGTTGCTGCTCTGCTTGCCTCGTCATGCCTGCTGCTGGAGAATAATAGTTCGGCATACCATTGATGAGCAGTAGCGTAATTCGGATTCAGTTCAATCGCTCGTTTGAATGATTTTTCCGCACCTGCAAAGTCATATTCATAATCCATCAGGACTTTTCCGAGTGATGCGTGGGCTTCCGCCAAATTCGGATCAAGTTTGAGAGCCGTTTGTGCCGCTGCCTTGGCTTGCAGCAGATATTCTTTCGGTCTGACCACCGTCGTCAGCAAGTCGCCGGTGCTAGGAATCAAAGTGTAAGCATCGGCTAATCCGCTGTAAGCCAGAGCATAATTAGGGTCTTTTTCGATGGCTTGTTTGAAAAATACAACTGCTTTTTCAAGTTCTTCTTTCCATCGTCTGTTCCAATGAAAACGACCCTGCAGATAAAGCTGATAGGCTTCGTTGTTGTCGGTGTATTTCTTCGCCAGCTTTTGCTCGCTTTCGCCCGACAGTTTCAGTTGCAGTTTGCTCACGATCTCGGCGACCATCTCGCGTTGGGTAGTCAAAATCTGCGAAAGCTTCCGTTCATATTGCTCGCCCCACAACGATTTGCTGTTACGCGTATCAACCAGATTAACGCTGATGGTCAAACTATCGCCGCGTTGCGTGATGCGTCCCGTCATCACCGAATCAACGCCCAATTCTTTGGCAACAACTTGCGGGTCGGTTTCCTTACCTTTGTAACGAAAAACCGAGTTGGTCGGACTGACTTTCAAATCGGGCAGTTGCGACAGACGATAGATCAACGCTTCCGCCAAACCGTCAGACAAATAATCCGTGTCGGCATCGGAATTCTTATTTTCAAACGGCATTATGGCGATGGAATTGATTTGTCTGGTCGCCGTGAAATACCCGTAGCCGAAATATCCACCGACGGCGAGCAGCAAACCCAAGCCTGCCGCGAGCCACCATTGCTTTGGTTTCGGATGGTCAGGCGAAGTGGATGGCGCGCTGGCGGCAGCGGTCGCCAACGCTTCAGGCGCAGCGGCAGTGGCCTGCGGCTGGATCAGCGTTTGCGCTTCAACCGGCGCATCGTCGGCGGAATTGCGCTTGTTTTCCGCCTCGACCAGCAAGCGCGTTTGCAACTTCTTCAAATCCGCGAGCATCGCCTGCGCGCTGCCGAAGCGTTCGGCGGCCTGCTTCGCCAGCGCCTGTGCGAGAATCCGCGTGAGTTCGGCGGGTACGCCTGCGAGCGGCGGCGGTTCTTTTTCCAGAATCGCGACGATGACGTGATTGACCGTCTCGCCCGTGAACGGCTGACGCCGCGCGAGCATTTCATACAGCATCACGCCGAGGCTGAACAGATCGGTGCGCGCGTCTACCGTTTGCCCGCGCGCCTGTTCGGGCGACATATACGCGACGGTGCCCATGACGGTGCCGGGCATTGTGAGAGACTCGGCGACAGGGGGACGGGGCGACTCGGCGAGCAAAGTATCCGCTTCTTCGCCGCGTCCCCGCTTCGCCGCGTCCCCGCGTCGTTCTGTGAGTTTCGCCAACCCAAAATCCAGCACCTTCACAATGCCGTCTTTGCGCAGCATGACATTTTCGGGCTTGATGTCGCGGTGAATGATGTTGGCTTCGTGCGCGGCGGCTAAGGCTTGCGCGGTTTGCACGGCAATGTCTATCGCTTCATTCAAGGGCAGCGGCGCGCGTTGCAAACGGTCGCGCAAGGTTTCACCGTCAATGAATTCCGAGGCCAGAAAATGCGTCGCGCCAGCTTCAGTTGAAACGGAGCCGAATTCATAAATCGTCAGAATGTTCGGGTGATTGAGCGCCGAAGTCGCCAACGCTTCCTGCTCGAAGCGGCGCAAACGGTCGGCGTCCTTCGCAAAGTCAGCGGGTAGCACCTTGATCGCCACTTCGCGGTTCAGGCGCGTGTCGCGGGCACGATGGACTTCGCCCATGCCACCGGCACCGAGAGGAGAAAGGATTTCATACGCGCCGAGTTGTGTGCCGGGTGTGATCGTCATTTCTTCACCTCCGCCATCCAGTTCAGCACGACCGTGAAGGGTGGCACACTCGCTTCATCGGCATTCGTCACAAACAGAAAGCGCTGTTCATCTTTCGTCATATTCCACGCTCGGTTAATGTCTGCGCCGATGGTGCGACTATCAAAGAGTTCCCTGGGCAGTCCCGCTTCGACCTTTGCGCCGAGGCTGACATCCACCTCCATCATTTTACCGTTGAGGTGATAATACAGACCGCGACCATCGCGTCGCCATCTCGTTTGCTGACCGCCGCCGATAGAGATCGGCCATCTGGAGCCGGAGGCCGGAACGCCCGGCACAAAAGCCTGAATGTACACTTCGTTGCGTCCCGATTCATCGGAAGAGTAAGCCATCCATTTGCCATCGGGAGAAATGCCATCGCCAGTTGATTCCATAAATTGCGTTTTCAGCCAGGGCCAGGGCTTGCGCTCCCCTTCCAGCGGCAGCATCCACAGATCAAACCTCGTCTGCGGATCCGACTCACGATACAGAATGAAACGACCATCCGGCGACCATTGCAGGGGAATCTTGCGGTTCGCTGACTCGAACAACAATTCTTCCTGACCTGCGCCGGTAGCGTCTTTCAGGTAAAGACCGGACATTCCTTTGCGAGTGGACGAAAAGACAATGCGGCTGCCATCGGGCGACCATTTGGAACTACTATCATCTGCGGGATCAACCGTGAACCGCGTTTCAGTTCCGCGCACCAGATCAAACAACCAGATGTCGCCTGTGCCAAGCTTCGGATCAAAGCGTGTGACCGCCAGTCGTTGCCCATCCGGTGACAGGTCGCGAATGCCATAAGCCCCCACCGGGCCAACCGTTCCCACTTTTTTCCCGGTGCGATCAACCCAGGTAAGTTGTTCGCGGGTCGTTCCTTCCATCGCCACCAGCACATTCCCGGCCAGTGAGAATTGCCCATTAAATCCTCGCAGCCCGGTTTGCACCTGCTCCACCAGCCGCACTGGCTCACCACTCAACTGATTCCGACCGAAGTCAAACGACTGCGCCATCAATGCGCCTTGCCGGATAAAAACCAGGTAGCCTGCGCCTGGCGTGGCCGGGTTTTCTCCTGCCCAGACTGAGCTGACCTCGGTCGTGATCAGTTGCTTCGCTTCGCCGCCCTCCAGCGAGGCCAGATAAATCCCTTGTTTGTTCGGATCATTGTGCTGGATGTGAAAGAGAAACTGACGGCCATTCGGTAAAAAAAACGGATAGCCATGACTGACTTCTCCACGTGAACTGTCAACTGTCGTGACGCGACTGACCGGTCCGCCGTTCGCGGAGACGCGTTGTATGCCCTGGTTGGCGGAACCAACCAGAATTACGCCATCACGGTTCCACGTCCCGCCAGCGATTGTCTGGATATCCAGCAGCGGCGCGGGCGTTCCGCCGGAAAGCGCTATTTTGTAGAGCTTGCCAGCAAAAAAGAATCCGATGAACTGATTATCCGGCGACCAGAACAGCCAGCTCCCGTTTGCCGCCTCCGCGAGCGGTCTGGGCGCAGAGGCACTCAGCGAACGTACCCAGATTTGCGTTTTTCCTTCGACGTTGGCGATAAAAGCCAGCGTGCGCCCATCCGGGGAAATGGCGGGAGAATTAAAGCTCACCGCTTTGTCCGGCGGATTGATGGATACCCACACCGTTTCTGCTTCCAACGCCGGACGCCGGACATACGCCACGCTGAGCGCGAGGGCAATCAACGCCAACACGCCAGCCGCAATCATCCAGATGCGGTCACGCCAGCCGCTGCGTTTCGAGGTTGTCGCCAGTGTCGGCACCGCTTCTGTGCGATGCTTGCCCGACGAACTCAACGTCGTCAGAGATTCCAGCGCAAAGCCGAGATCGTGCGCCGAATGGAAGCGCCGCTCCGGTTTCTTTTCCAGACAGCGCCGCACGATCTTTTCCAACTGCGGCGTCACTTTGCTGTTCAGTTCGCTCAATTCCGGCGGATCATCGCGCGTAATCGCGCTCATCACATCCGCCATCATCTCGCCCGTGAACGCGCGCTGCCCGGCGAGCATTTCATACAGGATGATGCCAAACGAAAAGATGTCCGAGCGATGATCCAGGTCTTGCCCGCGTACTTGTTCCGGCGACATGTATGCGACCGTTCCCATTACGGTGCCCGGATTCGTGAGTTGCCTGGCGGTTGCCACATCCGAACCCGCCGCGCCAGGTCTCGGCGGTCGTAACTTGGCCAGGCCGAAATCCAGAATCTTCACGCGCCCGTCTTTCGTGATGAACAGGTTTTCCGGCTTCAAATCCCGATGCACGATGCCTTTCTCGTGCGCAGCGGCCAGTCCAGCGGCAATCTGTTGCGCGTACTCGATGGCTTTGCGCACGGGCAATGCGCCCTGATCGAGTTGCGCGCGCAGTTCTTCGCCGTCCAGCAACTCCGCCACGATGAACGGTGCGCCGTCGTGATTGCCGATGTCGTAAATCGTCAAAATGTTCGGATGATTCAACGCTGACGTCGCGCGCGCTTCCTGCTCGAAGCGATGCAAACGATCGGCGTCGGTGGCGAATTCGGCGGGCAACACTTTGATGGCGACTTCACGGTCGAGCCGCGTGTCGCGGGCGCGATAGACTTCGCCCATCCCGCCTGCGCCGATTTTGGAAACGAGGTGGTAATGGGACAGATTCATTTGGGGCAACGGTTCCTGATTCATTGATCCTCAATTTGTTTGCGGCGGACGCCAGATTGATTGGAGGTTTCAGGATAATGCAACTGACGCCAATCTACGAGACCTCAATACGTTCAGAGGCAATTCTATTGCTGCTGGCTATGCCGCCAGGATGACGCCGAGGGCTCCAACAAGCGCCACCAGCAATGCGCCCGGAATCGCAAAGCGCAGCCAGCGTCCATAAGTCACCTGAGCGCTAAGCAACACGGCAAGCAGCGCGCCGCTCGTGGGTGTAATCATGTCCATCAAGCCTGCGCCGGTTTGGTAGGCGATCACTGCCGCGTCGCGCGAAATGCCGAGCAGGTCAGACAGCGGAGCCATGATCGGCATGGTCAGCACCGCCTGTCCGCTGACGGACGACACAGGGAGGTGCAACACAGCCTGCATCGGAATCATCAGCAAGGCCGCCGCTTTGCCGGGTACGTGCGCCAGCGGCGTCGCCAACCCATAAACAATCGTGTCAATCACGTGACCGTCTGCAAGTACGACGCTGATAGCGCGTGCGAGGCCGACGAACAGCGCCGCGCCGAGCATCGTTTCCATGCTTTTGATGAAGTCTTTGGCAGTCGTGTTGAGATCGCTTCCTGAGGCAAGCCCGACGGCGAATCCTACGATGAGAAACAGCGCCGAGAGTTCGTTGAATCCCCAGTCGAAACGCAGCACGCCGATGACATAAGGGATAAACGGGACGATGACGAGTGCGAGCAGAAGTGCGTCACGCTTCGTCGCGGGCACATCGGTCGGCGGTGGCGCTGCGGAAGAACGCACATCGTCGCGTCCAGCCATTGCCAGCGTCCACGCAATCCACACGGCGACAGCAGCAAGCAACAGACCAAAGCGAAGCACAGGAATCGTCAGCGGCGGCATTTCCGCAAAGCGCAGCGCAATGCCCGTCTGAAACGGATTCGTCGGGCCGAACGCAGCGCCGACGGCGGCGGCTCCCACGCTCATCGCCAGCGCGGTGATGTTGCCGAAACCCAGGCCGCGACTCAGCAAGACCAGCACGGCAACCAGCGCAATGATTTCCTCCTGCATATTCTCAAGCGCGCCGAGCGTGGCGAAGGCTAGACTGACGGCAATGACGATGGTTCGTGGTCGTCGCGTCCGCCCGACCAGCATCCCCACCAGCCGCGCCAGTGCGCCCGTCGCTTCCAGCAAGGCAAACGCGCCGCCCACGAACAGAATGGTGAGAATTACATCCGCGCCCGCGATGATGCCGCGCGGCACGGCCAGCAGCGCGGCCTTCAATCCCACCGGAGCGGCGGCCACGCGCGTGTATGTTCCCGCGATGACGACCTCTCGCCCGGTCGCTTCGTCTTTGCGTCGTTGATATTCGCCCGCCGGAATGATCCACGTGAGCAGGGCAGCGACGGCGACCGCGCAGAGCAGAAGGACGAAAGGATGGGGGAGTCGGAGTTTCATATTGTTGGTTGGGTACTGTGGAAAAGCGTTTGTGTCAGTAGGTGCGCGCTTGAGCAAGGGCTGCCTGGGCAAGGCGTTCGTTGAGGCCGAAGGGGCGTACTGCCGAGGCCGCCCTTGCTCACGCGCAGGCTACTGACACGGGTCTCTCCTGACGGAGCTTAGAGGCAAGCGATTCAGCTTGGCCCCTCTGCCAGCAGTCCTCACTCTTCCAGCAGCTTCCCCGTGAACAGCTTCTGCCCGCCCAGCGACGTGTGGAAGGCATAGCCCGCCAGCGCCAGCACCGCGAGCAGCGCCGCGAGCGTATAGCCCCCGTACCAGGCGGAAAAGTCGGTCGTGAGCGGGACACTTCCCAAAACGTCGCTCAGAAAAAAGCCTGTGATGGTCGTCACGAGGCCGAAGCGGAGCAGGATGAGTACAGTCAGCGTGAAAGCTAAACACCCAAATAACGCGGCAATCAGCGGATCGTTTTCTGTCAGGCTGCCCGGCACGAAATTGATCAAGACCCAGATACTTGCCGCCAGCCATTGCCGTCGCGTGAGGGCGCGCAGCAGAAAGAGCAGGAAAAAGAAGAACAGCGCGAAAAAGATTTCACGAGTCAAGTTATCCAAAAAACCAATGGCGATGAGGTCGCGCAAGCCGGACAAGGTCTCCAATCTCCCTCCCCACGGAGCCCAGCCACGCCAGATAAGGACGAGACTTCGGCACTGGGAAAGCAGCAACCAACCGATGCTGAATAGGACGCCGACGAGCAGATCACGGCCCACCAGCGGATCGCGCAGACTGCCGCTCAAGACTCGGCTCCACGAGATGAGCGTATCTGGCCATCGCCGCCTCACATAGGGTTCGAGCGCGAGATACAGCAACCAGAGGATGCCAGCAATCATTAACGAACGGCTGATGAACAGGAAGAAGAAGGTTTCCACTTCGGAAATATCCAGGGTATGGCGGTAGAAAATCATCCAACTCAACAGATTGGCCACAAACACAAAGAGCGCCAACCGGAATGCGCCGCGCCGGTCGCCCCGGCCCTGACGGAAATTGTAACGGGCAAGCAACACTGCTCCGAGCATAAGGCCGAGGAAAAGGCAGAGAGCAATCGCATTCTGGATGCGTTGCCTCGTCGTTGGCTGGGATTCCTGCATCCGGTAGGGCTTCGTCCACGGGCCGACGAGCGTAAAGAAAACCGTCTTGCCACGGTAAGCCGCCGCTTCGATGCGTAACGGAATTTCCGGGCGGTCGGGATACGTTCCTGTCCAGGCTGTCCGCGCATCATAAGCCAACAGCGGCGTCCATTGCGGTTCCGTTGGAGTGAAGCGCTTCGGGTCAAGTCCCGCCACGGCGAAGAGCGCTGCCCAATCGGGTGTGGGCGGTGCGTCACGCGCTTCATCACGCTGCGGCGGCACGGCGGTGAAGGCAATCAACCGTCCCGCCGGGTCGAGTGAAACGTTCACCATCCCTGAAATGTCTTGCGGTGGGTCATCTTCCCTAAGCAGTCCACGACCTCTGAGGTCAACTGGCACAAGACGCCGCGGGCTCTCGCGATACCAAAAACGAATGGCGGCTGGCTGGCCTTTGGTGACCTGGCTCTGGCGATTGCCGGACGTGTCCTTCTCATCAACATAGCTTAGATAATCGTAGTTGTAGTCAATTCCAAAGGCGCTGTCGGCAGGCGGGTCTGTGTAGCCCAGCCGGTTGATGATGTCGCGGGCCTTGTGCGCCAGCACCTCCGGCGAGTTTTTACGGAGTACCTGCGCCTGCCACCCCATCTTGTTGCCCAGCAAGGCAAGGATGATGAGTCCGACCATCACGGCGACCAGACATGCAATCGCCACCGCCGGACGCAAGCCCGTCTTCTCGCCCGCCGCTGCCACCATCTCCGGCGATGGCGTCTCGCCCGCTGCCAGCGCCGCCGCCAGCGGATCACCACCCGGCAGCGCCGCCGCCACCTGAATCGCTGAGGCAGGCCGCTTCTGCGGGTCTTTTTCCAGACAGCGCAGAATCACACGCTCGGCCAGCGGATCAATGTCCTTGACGTAGCTCGACGGCGTCGGCGGCGTAGACTTCTCGTGCAACTGCATCAGCTCGTGCAACGACTTCGCTTCAAACACACGCTTGCCGGTGAATAGTTCGTAGAGCACCAGCCCCAGCGAGTAAATGTCGCTGCGTTGCGTGACTTCCTTGCCCGCCAATTGTTCGGGTGCCATATACCCCGGCGTTCCGGCGGCGGCTTCGCGCCCAAGCAGTTCATTCGCCACCACCGCCACGCCAAAGTCCGTCACCCGCGCTTTGCCGCGGCCATCAATCATAATGTTGGCGGGCTTCAGATCACGATGCAGCACGCCGTTCTCGTGCGCGGCGGCCAGGCCCGCACAAATCTGGCGCGTGATCTCGGTGGCTTTATCGCCCGGCAGCCGCCCGATCCGGCGCAGCAACACCGACAAATCCTCGCCATCAATAAATTCCATCGAGAGGAAATGCTGTCCCGCCACTTCGCCAATGTCGTAGACGCGACAGACGTTCGGATGCGAAATCTGCCGGGTAATGCGGACTTCGTTGTGAAAGCGGGCGAGAGCAGCGCCGTCAAGCGCGAGGGCTTCGGGCAGGAACTTGAGCGCGACGACCTGTTTGAGTTTGAGGTCTTCGGCCTTATAGACCTCGCCCATGCCGCCGCGTCCGAGCAAACTGACGATGCGATAGCGTTCGGTCAGCATCGTGCCCGCCGCAAACCTTGCCCCATCGGCGGAGGCCTCCGCCACGCGGGCCGCCGGTTCATCGGGCAGCATCGCCGTCGGACTGGAAGTATCATCAAGCGCCGCGCCACATTGCGGACACGCGAGCGCATGGGCGGCGACGGCAGAATTACACGAGGGGCAATGGGTCATAAAAAATCCTTTGGACAGAAAATGCCGCTGAGCTGTCGGCGAACCGATTCTACTCTCCGATCCCGTCCGCTCCAATTCTGGAAACACGGGCCAGCCCGGAGTTGGCTCACCTTTTTATAATGTCCTGAGAAAGGCGATCAGTGCCTTTTTATCTTCCGCTGATAATTCCAGCCCGAATTCGTGTCCTTTCACCGCATGCGCCCTGATGTCGTAGCCCTAAAATCAGGAATGCGAGGTTGCCAGACCTAATCTCATGTGATCTGGCAACCTCGCTTTTTCACTTACTGCCCGACGGCAAGATCAATGCACAATGAATTCGTGCGACTCGCTATCTATCGTTTCGCCGTTTCCATCAATCAACAAAGCCTCAAACTTGTACTTTCCATGCGGCCAGCCCCTGGTCGGTTTGCTGAAGCTGAAGTTGGCCGTGTCTTCGCCTTTGACGGTGACAATCACCTCTAGTCCCGGTATCGGCCCCGGTTTTTGCCCGGCAATCTCGACGACATGCAGCCTGCCTTTGACCTTGACGGTCTTCTCATTATCCGCGATTTCGACTGCCGCGAAGATCGTTTCATCCGATTCAAATTCATCGGTTGGCTCGGTCATTTTTTTGTCTGTACCTAAGGTTATCTCGCTGATATGGGCATCGGAAGCAACGATGGGGGCCAGCGATTTGCTCCATCCTGTAAACGTCGTGCTACCAACCAGCAGCATTAGCATTAGCAAAGCGATGCCATTATGGCGATGTGTAATCTTGCTCATTATTTATCTCCGTAATTTTGTGAAAGTTTGTCGCATCCCTCCCCTTGTGAGGCAGGTGAAATAAAGACGGGGAAACTGATTCCATTCGCCTTCATTTGGTAAGGGGGAATCAGGGGACAAAAGTGTTCACGCGGAGAAATATTTTTTTGGAGTGCGGTCGGCTCGCCGCTGCTTTGGCGTTTGCGATTGAACGATAGAGATTAAGAAAAAGGGATTCCGAGAAACCACGGGGGACACGGAGTGCACGGGGAAGAAAACGTACGTTCAAGGCAATAAATTCACGGACAACCCTTCCGCCTCCATTTCCGCTTTCCCCGTGCGCTCCAGGTCCCCCGTGGTGTTCTATTCATGAACGCTATATTTAGAGTTGATCGAACGAACGGAAAGCGGCGGCGAGCTGACCTCACTCCACACGTCACAATGTCTTGAGGAACGCGATCAGTGCCTTTTTATCTTCCGGCGATAATTGCAGCCCGAATTCGTGCCCTTTCACCGCGCGCGTTTTGACGCCGTAGCCCTTGAATCCCGTCGGCACGTAATCATCTTTCAAGCGGTTCGTATCGAACCAGTCTTCGAGCGTAGCGACGGAACCGTTGTGCTCAAACGGGCCGCGATACCAGACGCCTTTCAGCGAAGGCACTTTGTAATAGCCTGTGCCGCGCCGTGTTGTCAGCGCCGAACGCGGGTCAGTGCCGATAGACATCGGCAGGATGTCGTATTTCTTTTTGTGCTCCGGCGGCACGGTGAAGCCGTCCACGGGCATCAGTTTGTTGTTCGTGTAAAGCGGCGGCGTATGGCAACTGGCGCAGCCTTCGCTTTGAAACACCTGCTGCCCACGCTCTGCGAGCGCGTCAAATTTGTTCGGATTCGGCGGAGGCTTGAGCGAATACAGAAACATCGCCAGCGCGTACAACTGCTCATCGCTGTAACGTTCCTGTTTCGATAAATCAGGCAGCGTCTTGAAATCTTTCCCGCCGGGCATGAAGCCGTGATAGCTCGACAGCGCGTCCATGCCCTGATTGAGTGCCGCGTAACGCATCAGGTCTACCGGGCCGCGATGCAATTGCAGTCCGGTTGAGTCGAGGTATTTGCGCTCTTTGATGCCGATCAAATCAGGTACTCGTGCCGGGAGAGCCGTCGCCGTTCCTTGCCGCGTAGATACGCCGGGCGGAATGACATAATGCCTGCCGACAATTTCCGCCAATGATTGCTGATCCAGATTGGCTTGCGGGTCTGGCTTGACCCACGGCGCGCCATAAAAATTGCGCTCCAGCTTCCGTGCTTCCTCAACGCCCTGTTTTTCCAGAAACAAGGCCCACTCGCGGTCGTCTGCGTTATTCCCCTGCGCGCCTTTCAGTACGGTTCCATCCGGCATCACGCGCGTATGACACCCGGCACAGGAGAATCCGCCGTATTCGACTTTGCCTTTTTCGCGGACAATATATTGGGCGTAAGGATACCGCCCGTCTTTCAGCATATTGGTGCCGCTTTTCTCGTACCATTTTGGGTTTCTCGAATGATGATCCGGTGTCACGACATCGGGGCCAATTGGCGCGTGAAAGACGAGTTCGCCCGCCGCAATCCAATCGGCTACGGTCTTGAGCTTGCTCGCGTCAAAGATGATTTGCGGCTCCTGTTTCTTCAGCCATTCCAGATAACCGGGCGGCTCTTTGCCGGGCGCGTAAACCGGATAGCCCTGGTAAATCTTGATCTCAGGTATCCGGTAATAATCCGCCGCGCTGATGTGTTTGGGCGAAGCGATAGGATCGGCCAGCGGGACTTCCAGTTCTTCCATCTCGGCGTCAACCCAGGTTTTGGGAATGTTCGGTCGCCAGTTTTGTTTCGCTTTCTGCGCGCTGCTTTGATGAGCAAACAGCGCAAAGCCTGCGAACAGCACAAAGGTCAGTCCATAGAATTTCAGGGTTTGATTTTTCATTGGAGCCTCTTCAGAAATCTGCGAGAAAGCGTGTCAGTAGCCCGACTGTGAAGGCGGCAGCCTCAATCATACGCCGATTGATGCAAGATGCGCTCTCTCAAGACAGCCCTTGCTCACGCGCGGACTACTGACACTACTGGAATGGGTGCGCACGCGCCCGCGCGTGCAGTCTCGGATTGCAGGCAGATATTATAAAGTTTTCCTTTCAGCACCGCTCATAAATCAACCAACGCTGGCACGCGAGGGCGCGTGCGTACCCACACAATCAACCGTTGCTCAGGACGATGTCCCAGTTGAAAAGCAGCGCGTCTTTTTCGATCTCTTTGGTGGGCGACAACAATTTGGCGGTCACGGCATCAGTGACTTTGGCGGAATACTTATGCAAATTCATAAAAATCCCGTCTTTTGCATTCAGCGGTTCGTTCGGGAAAAACATTTGTGACACGAGCCGGTCGTGGCTGCCTGCGATGTCGAAATGAATATGCGGTGTCCGCTGCGTAGAAGGGCCGGTCGGATACGCGCCGGGCTTGACTGTCTTGAAGTGATAGCGTCCCTGGCTGTCGGTTTTGATGACGCCGTAGCCTTGAAAATTCGGGTCAAGCGGCGCGTCATTGGTGTCGCCTTTGTGCGCATAACGTCCGTGCGTGTTCGCCTGCCAGATTTCGATTTTCGCGCCGGAAATCGGTTTGCCTTTCGCATCCAACAGCCGCCCGGCTACGTGAATGATGGTTCCGGCGGCGACGCCTTTGCTGCCTTTGCGCTTCGTCAGATCGGCATCCTGGTCGAGCGGTTTTACCATTGGATAAAACGGCCCCAGATCAACCTCAGGCGTCGTCATGCGTTCCTGCTGCTGAGCGAAAACCGATCCGCCCACCATTGCCAAACCGCCGAACCCAATGCTCGATTTCAACAACTGCCGACGTGAATATAGATTTTCTTGTGTATTCATTGTTTCATTCTCCTGAAGGTTTAGATCGGTTTGCAGAACAGCATCCGGTGTCAGTAGCCCGCGCGTGAGCAAGGGCGGATTAGATGATATGTACCTTGAGGCCGGAGCGCGCGTTGCCGAGGCTCCCCTTGCTCACGCGCGGGCTACTGACACTCACGTTCCCATCTGACAACCAATCTAGTTTTCAACGGTTTCACATCCTTACTTTAGGCAGCGATGAATTCACAACCCAAAGGAGTAGTGACGAAAAACGCTCTATGGATAAAGGGGGAATCGGAGGGGGAAAGTGTTCACGCCGCGAAATTTTATTTTGGCACTGACGGAGTGCTGGGTTAGGGGTTGTATGGTAGGCTTTCGCGGTAACGAGGAGCGTTCTACTACCATTGCCAGATGGACGGATTTCTTTGACGCCGGAACAGTATCAACGCATCGGCGCTTTGTTTGACGAAGCATTGGAACAAGCGCCAGAACAACGAAGCGCGTGGTTGCAACAAGCCTGCGGCGCTGACCTCGCGTTGTATTCTGCTGTCGAAGACCTCCTGGCGCATCACAACGAGTCAGAGGAGTTTCTGGACCGACCGGCCATGCACGTGGCTGCGAACCTGCTCGCGCAGCAGCCAGCCGCGCAATTAGTCGGGCAACAAATCGGGCATTATCAAATTCGCTCGCTGCTGGGCGCGGGCGGTATGGGGCAGGTTTATCAAGCCCGCGACACGCGACTTGACCGCGCTGTGGCAATCAAAGTACTGCCCAATTCTTTCACCAGCGATCCTGATCGTTTGCGCCGCTTCGAGTTGGAAGCCAAAGCCACGGGCGCGCTCAACCATCCGAACATTCTCACCATTCACGACACGGGCGCGCACGAAGGCACGCCTTACATCGTCACGGAATTACTTGAAGGAACGGAATTGGGTTCGCTGCTGAGTGACGGGCCGCTGCCGCTACGTCAGGCGTTGGATTACGCCCGGCAAATCGCACAGGGACTGGCCGCCGCGCACGAAAAAGGCATCACGCATCGTGACCTGAAACCAGCAAACATTTTCGTCACGACCGAAGGCCGCATAAAAATTCTCGACTTCGGGCTGGCCAAGTTGAATCCCGTCAAGCTGGTCGGGAGTACGGATGCTGAGACGGTGACGCAGACGCCAAACACCGAGCCGGGCGTAGTGATGGGCACTGTGGGTTATATGTCGCCGGAACAGGTGCGCGGGCAAGCAGCCGATCATCGGTCAGACATTTTTTCCTTCGGCATCATCCTGTACGAAATGCTAACCGGACGGCGCGCCTTTCAGGGCGAGTCTTTTGCCGAAGTTATGGCGGCGATTGTCAAAGATGATCCACTGGAAATTTCGGCAGCAAACCCCCAAATCCCGCTGAGCCTTGCGCACGTCACGCGCCACTGTCTGGAGAAACGCCCGGAGCGACGCTTTCAAACGGCGAGCGACCTCGGCTTTGCGATTGAGGCGGTGGCGGTGTTCTCTGATTCACAGCCGCAACTGGCGCTGATGGCCGCGCCGGAGTCTGAACCGGAAAAGCCCGGAACGACAATCTTCAAGCGGGAACGGTTGATGTGGGCGGCGCTCAGTTTGCTGCTGGCGGCGGGGTTAATTGCGACGTGGTTTTTCCTGCGCAAACCGTCAGCGGAAACGCGCGTCACGCGCCTTTCAATTCCCTTGCCCAAAGACACAGGCACAGCTTCGTCACAGGCTCCAGACCTTGCCCTCTCGCCCGACGGCGGGCGTTTGGTCTTCAGCGCCATCACAGGCAAAACGCGTCAACTCTGGCTGCGGTCGTTAGATTCCTTCACGACGCAACCGTTGGCAGGAACCGAAGGAGCCGATTCGCCTTTTTGGTCGCCGGACGGCAATTCCATCGCGTTTTTCGCTGACAACAAGTTGAAGAAAATTGATACGCGGTCGAACGTGATCGAAATCATTTGTCCCGCCGGATCAGGACGCGGCGGCGATTGGAGCCGGGATGGCATCATCCTTTTTTGTGCGGGCGATGGAGCGGCGCTTTCGCGGGTTGATGCGGCGGGCGGGAAACCCGAAGTCGCCACCGAACTCGACACAGCGCTCGGTGAAATCAATCACGACTATCCGTCTTTTCTGCCCGACGGCCAGCATTATCTGTTTCATCTTTTCGGCAAAAATCATCACGGTATTTACGTCGGTTCACTTAAGAGCAAAGAACGCAAATTGCTGATCCCGCTCAGCCCTGACAGCGCCAACGCTACGCGGGCGATGTGGTCGGCTTCAGACTCAGGAGCGGGCTATATTTTGTACGCGCTCAATCGCAACACGCTGCTGGCGCGGGCCTTCGATCCTGACCGACTGGAATTCCAAGGTGAGCCATTCCGCGTCGCCGAAAACGTCATCGTCAGCCTGACAGGCAATGCGCGCTTTACGACCGCCGCGAATGGAACACTCGCGTATTTGCAAAACCGCGAGATGGACGTCGCCAAACTCACCTGGTGTGACCGCAGCGGCAAGCGGCTGAGTGAAGCCGGAACCGCCGAGCCGTGGACGAGTTTCGCGTTGTCGCCGGATGACGCGGCGGTAGCGTTGATTCGCAACGAACCGAACCGACTCAACTCGCTTTGGCAATTAAACCTTGCGCAAGGCACAACAACGCGCGTCGTAACCGACACCGACAGCGCCAACTTTTTCCCCGTCTGGTCGCCCGACGGAGAGCAATTGGCCTTCGCCTCAGCGCGCAATTCGGCGCTGAATCTCTATCTCAAGCGCACCACGGGAAACGCACCGGAAGAACGCTTGCTGGAAACGCGCTTTCAAACGTATCCGCTCTCGTGGTCGCCGGATGGAAAGGTTTTGATTTACGCGATGGGCGATCCGCAAACGCGCACTGACATCTGGGCTTTGCCGCTTTCAGGGTCTGTTGCTGGCGAACGCAAGCCGCAGCCGTTGCTGCAAACGAAATTCGATGAACGCGCCGCGAAAGTTTCCCCCGACGGCCACTGGCTCGCGTATGTTTCAGACGAAACGGGAACCGCTGAGATTTACGTGACGACCTTCCCGCAACCCGGTCGCGCGTGGCGCATTTCGAAAAGTGGCGGCAACAACCCCGCTTGGCGCGCTGATGGCAAAGAGTTGTTTTATCTCGCAGGCAGGCAACTGATGGCGGCGAGTGTGAGTGGAAGCGGGACTGAATTCCAATCCAGTGCGCCGCAACCACTCTTCGAAATCGAAGGAGCGAATTACGCGGTCAGCCGTGACGGCCAGCGATTCCTGACCAGCGTCGTGACGGAACGCGCGCCTACGCCGCCCATTAACGTGGCCTTGAATTGGACGGCGGAAGTGAAGAAGTGAGTTTTACACCCAGTCTTTTTTCAGCCGTAGATCAAAGCGTAGCGGTAGATTCAGGTACGCGTTGCATTCCATTCGTGCAAACGATCCAGGCTGCGGCGAAAATGTTTCAGCCCCGCCCACAGCAGCAGCGCTGCCCCCAGATGCGCGACGGTGTTCACGATCAACAGCGAATAATTGACCATTTGATCGTCGTGGAAAACATAATCGGTCGTCAGCGCCACCGCCGTCGGCCCGATGCCGAGACCGATGAGATTGTTGACGAAAAGATAAATTGCCGAGGCTTGTCCGCGCATGGGGTTCGGCATCATTTGTTGAATGGCGGCAGGCGCTACGCCGAAAGGCATGCTGGTGAAAAACGCTGCTGGAATTATAAAGGCCGCCGCTAGTTGGCCGCTTGGCATCAGCGGATAAAAAATGCCGCCAGCGAAATAGATGACCGCCGCAAACATTCCCACGAGCATCGTGGCTTCGCGCCGTCCGCGTTCGATCAACGCATCGGCGATGCGTCCGCCTGTCACAATGCCGAGCGGGCCGGCGATGGTCACGATCCAGCCGTAAACCAGCCCCGCATCGGCTTCCGTCCAGCCATATTTGCGCACGAACATCGTAGTAACCCAGGCACTGCTGCCATAACCCGAAATCGAGAGTAGCGCAAAGCCCATGTTGTGACATAGAAAGGTCCTCCAATTTTCGCGGATATAAGCCAGGACTTCACCGAGCGGAATTTGTGGGGCGGTCGTCTGGCCTGCGACATTCGTTTTCGCGCCACGTCGCGCCGGTTCGCGCAATGTAAACATCAACAGCGCCAGCAGCACGCCCGGCAACCCGACGATGAAAAACACCACTTGCCACGGACGCGTCGCGCCGATCACCGGCAGTTGCCACAGTTCCTGTTGGGTGGCGAATTTCGACACCAGCCCACCGATGATGAAAGCGATGCCGCCGCCGATATAAATGCCCATCGAATAAACACTTAACGCCGTGGCGCGCCGTCGTGGCGGGAAGCAATCCGTAATCATCGAATAAGCCGCTGGCGAAAGCGCGGCTTCTCCCACGCCCACGCCCATTCGCATCAGCAACATCTGGCCGAAGTTTTTTGCGATGCCGCAACCCGTCGTAAACAGGCTCCAAAACGCAAAGCCCAGGGCGATGATCGTGCGGCGGCTGCGCGTGTCAGCCAGCCGTCCCAGCGGAATGCCGAAGAACGTATAAAACACCGCGAAGCTGAAGCCCATCAGCAAACTCATCTGCGTGTCGCTGATGCCCAGATCGCGGCGAATGGGCCGCACCAACAAATTCAGGATTTGCCGGTCAATAAACGAAAAGACATAAACCAGCGTCAGCACGGCCACGACGTACCACGCATATCTGGCGTTCGGATATTGCTCTTCGGTTCGTTCGGGTGAATCGCTCATTTGTTCTCTTCCTGGCAAAAATTAATGCGTCCGCGTCCTATAGTTTTTAAGAAAAAGAATTCCGCAAAGCCTCTCCAAGCCCCGGCAGGGGCGACAGAGGAAGCGGCGTCTGTCGCCCCTGCCGGGGCTTGGAATTTGCTTCCCCGTTCCCAGGGTTGCGGCTGACGCCTCCACCCTGGGCTAATTTCTTCTCACCCCTCCGGGGTTTTGTTCGGAACATCATTTTCTTGAGGTTTATAGGACGCGGACGCGTCATCGAGATCACTTTTCTCTGGGTATGGGGGAAAGTGGCGGTGGCTCCCGCCACTTTCCGTGAGATTTACTTTGTTGCTCGTTGTGGCGTAGACGTAATGCTCAGTTCCGGCACGTAGCGATAGACGCGCCACTCGGTATGAGCCACGACGCCGGCTGCCGCTGGCGTCAGCTTCGTCTCAGCCGACGCTTTCGCATAAGCTGCCTGGAACTTCTCCAGGTCGGCCCAATTATCGAACAGCACCATCAGGCGATAGCTATTCGGATCGCCACCCAGCCCGGCCTTGCCCACCAGCACGCCTTTGGCATTGGTCTTCGCCACCGTCGCCGACAAGTCTTTCACGTACTTTTCGTATTCTGCTGTGCGGCCCGGCGTGACGCTGGTGATGCCGCCGAACCCAAGTTTGGGCACATAGCCCGCTTTCGGCGCGAAGCCCAGGTCGGGCCGCGCTGTGATCAGCACGTTGCGCGAACTGCTGATCAGTCGTGCCCGTTTAGCGACCAGCGCCGCCGCACCTTCCTGACCGAGCGCCTTGACAATAGGGTGGGGATTGTCGAACTGCGCCAGGGATTCGATGGGCCTGAGAAACACATACTCGCCGCCTTCGCCGAAAGTGGCGGTCGTCCAGACGGCCCGCTGTTTGACGCCGCCTTTTTGCAGCGCGGGAACCATTTCATTCTTTTGCAAATCTACATATTCGCCGCCCATTCCGGGTTTGACCTGAGTGATGGACACCTCATAGGACTGCTGCGCGGGAGGAGTCTGCGCATAAGCAACCGAAGTCAGGGCGAACAGCAACGCGACGCACGCCGCGCCGAGTCTGGTGATGAGTTGTCTTTTCATAACGTGATTCTCCTTGTGATTGACGGGGCTGTGGACACAACCCGTGATAAGCGATGATGTGGTGGCACCAATTTCAGATGATGCCGTGACGACGAAAACGATTGCCTGCGGCGCGTGGACGTGGCGAAAAAATTGCTGCCCACGCAAGCCAGACAAAACAGCAGAAACAGCAGCGAAGCGCCGCCGAGCAGCCCCACGACGAACTGCGCCCCGAACGCAAGATGACCGAGTTCAAGTGCAAGCGTTGATTCCATACTTTCCTCCTGATTTGGTGGGTGAACACACTTCACCCCGTGCCTGCGTTGGCACGCGAAACAGGCCTGCGTCAGGAAACTGCCGCGCCCGCCAGGTTTTGTTTGATCACACCCTCTATCGGAATTTCTTGACCGATTCCCTCAGCCGCCGCTAAAAAATTGGTAACTAAACCGAAGCACACAACTTTGGGGCAGCGTGTCAGTAGCCCGCGCGTAAGCAAGGGCTGCATTGACAAGATTCACATCAAGGCCAACGGACACTCTGCTGAGGCAGCCCTTGCTTACGCGCGGGCTACTGACACGCCGTAACACACTCAAGCCGTCTTCATGGCGGCGACGTTTTCCAATCCCAACTCTTGAATCACCTGATCGCGCAGCACGAATTTCTGCACTTTGCCGCTGGCGGTCAGAGGGAACGTTTCAACGAAGCGGATGTATTTCGGCGCTTTGTGGCGGGCGATGTTGGCTTTGCAATGGTCGCGGAGTTCGTCTTCGGTCACGGTTTCGCCGGGTTTCAATCGAATCAGCGCGCAGACTTCTTCGCCCATGAACGCATCGGGAATGCCTACGATTTGGGCTTCGGCGATTTTCGGGTGACGCATCAGG
The DNA here is from genome assembly GCA_016789725.1 of Blastocatellia bacterium. Classification (GTDB taxonomy): domain Bacteria; phylum Acidobacteriota; class Blastocatellia; order RBC074; family RBC074; genus JAFDVL01. The sequence continues at coordinate 24,482 of JAEUQN010000077.1, forward strand.
AAGGCTTCGATCTCTGCCGGGTAAATGTTTTCGCCGCCGCGAATAATCATGTCTTTCACCCGGCCTACGATGTTGATGTATCCGTCCGGGCGCATGACCGCCAAATCGCCGCTGTGCAACCAGCCGTCGGCATCCAGCGTTTCGGCGGTCTTATCCGGCATGTTGTAGTACCCGACCATATTCGCGTAACCGCGCGTCCACAGTTCGCCGGACTGGCCGCATTCACAGGTTTCCCCCGTCGCGGGATTGACGATTTTGATTTCCGTATGCGGAATTGTCAGACCGACGGTGGCGGATTTCAGTTCAAAGCTGTCGGTGTAAAACGATTGCGTGACGGATCCGGTGGTTTCGGTCATGCCGAAGACAATCGAACAATCCGCGCCGATGCGCTCTTTGAGTTGCTCCATCAGGATGACTGGAACCGGCGTGGCTCCGGTTCCGATTTTTTTCAGGTTGGACAGATCGAATTCGGCAAACCGTGGATGGTTCAGCATTGCCACCAGCATCGTCGGCACGGCAGCAGTGTACGTGCCTTTTTCCTTTTCAAACAGTTCAAGTTGTTTGAGCGGATCGAATGCAATCAGCGGAATCAGCGTGCAGCCCAGATAGAGCGCATTGATGATCGCGCCCCAACTGCCAGCAATGTGAAAGTAGGGCATCGAAGTCACATAACGTTCATCGGCGCTCAAAGCTGCGCGCGAACAGGCGATGTGCGATTGGTTGACCAAACTGTAATGCGTCAGCATCACCGCTTTGGGAAAGCCTGTCGTGCCGCTGGTGTATTGCATCTGCACTACGTCGTGAACGCCGACGGAAGACTGTCGGGCTTTCAATTCCTCGTCTGAAACCTGATCGGCCAGCGCAGTGACCTGAGGATAAAGCATCGTGCCGGGTCTGGTTTCTTTTCCGAGCAAGATGACCCGCTTCAATCGAGGCAGCTTTTCGGCGCTCAATTCCTGCGTGACAGGATCGTTGAGCGATTTCAATTCCGGCGCGATGGAGTACACCGCTTCCAGGTAGGAATAACTGCGCAGGTCTTCGATCATAAACAACGCCTTGATGTCGCCTTGGCGCAAGGCGTATTCGATTTCGGAGGCGCGGTAATTGGTGTTGATCGTCACTAACACGCCGCCGATTTTGGAAACGGCCCATTGCAGAAATACCCATTCGGGAACGTTGGTCGCCCAAACGGCGACGTGATCGCCTTTGGCAATGCCGAGCGCCATCAATCCTTTGGCCAGTTGATTGACCGTGTCGCGGTACTGCCCGTAGTTCATCCGCAAGTCCAGCCCGATTTCCGGGTAGTGATAGACCAGCGCCTCTTTGTCGGGGAATTCCGCCGCGCGTTGGTCCAGCAAATCGCCCAGCGTTAGATCAATCAATTCCGTGCCGAATGGTTCGGCTTCCCAGTGTGCAAGGTTATTGGTGATTGCCATTTGTCCTCCATGTTTTGTTTGTTCATTTCCACTATCGGAATTTCTCAACAGATTCCCTCACCAGCCGGTAAAAAATTGTTGCTTGCGGAAACATTTGTTAGACTGACGCCTGCATTCATTCACGATCACAAGCAAGACAAGTCGCAGTGTAGGAGAGATGCCGATGGCCGAAGTCACACAATTGCTGTTGCGCTGGAGCGAGGGCGATCAGGTGGCCTTGGAACATCTAATGCCGCTCGTTTACGACGAACTGCGTCGCCTGGCGGGCGGCTTTCTGCGTCACGATCTGTTGCATCAAACATTGCAACCAACTGTGCTCGTTCACGAAGCGTATTTGCGGATGCTGGGACAAGCGGAAGTCGCGTGGCAAAGTCGTGCGCAATTCTTCGGGCTGGCGGCAACGTTGATGCGGCGCATTCTGGTGGATCACACGCGCGAACGCTGCGCCGAAAAGCGCGGCGGCGGACAATTTCATCTCTCGCTCAGTCACGCCGATCTGTTCGCGCGCTCCCCCGAAATTGGCTTGTTAACCTTGGACGAAGCATTGCAAACGTTGGCGGCGATCAAGCCGCAGCATTGCCGCATCATCGAACTGCGTTACTTCGGCGGGTTGACGATTGCCGAAACCGCAGAAGTGCTGGGCGTTTCGCACGCGACGGTCGAACGCGATTGGCAGTTCGCGCGCGCCTGGCTCCGCCGCGAACTCAGCCAGTGATGGCTGGCTATAGAAATCAAGAAAATGATTTTCCGAACAGAACCCCGCAGGGGTGAACAGATATTAGCCCAGGGTGAAGGCAGCAGCCGCAACCCTGGGTTTGGGTGGCGAACCCTCCCAGCCCCAGCGGGGCGACAGACGTTCGTTTCGTGGTTTCTCTGTCGCCCCGCTGGGGCTGGCGGATTTTTTGCCTGATACCCCGGATTGCATCCGGGGCTATTCTCTGGCCGTCCCTTCGGGACTCCCTTCGGAAATTCTTTTTCTTAAAACTTATAACTCTATCCCCTATCCTCAATGGAAGACGCTGCTCGTTGGCAATTGATTGAAGACTTATTCCATGCGGCGTTGGCTCAGCCGCCCGCGCAACGTGCCGCTTGGCTGGCGGAGTCTTGTCCGCCCGAATCTTGTCCAGAAGCTGCCGACCTGCAAGCCGAAGTCCTCTCGCTGCTCGCGGCGCATGAACAAGACGAAGAATCCGCGTTGGACCTTCCCGCGCAACTCGTGCAACAAGCCGCGCAACAACTCGTCGCCGCCACGCCCGCCACGTGGCAGAGCGGGCAAAACTTGAGCCATTACCAGGTTCTTGCCTGGCTTGGTCGCGGCGGCATGGGTGAGGTGTATTTGGCCGAAGACACGCGCTTGGGGCGGCGCGTAGCGCTCAAGCTGCTGCCAACAGCATTTTCGCAGGATGCCGAGCGCGTGCGCCGCTTCGAGCGGGAAGCTCGTGCCGCTTCGGCGCTCAATCATCCCAATATCATCACCATTCACGAAATCAGCACGGAGGGCGACACGCATTTTATTGCCACCGAATATATCGAAGGTGAAACGCTGCGCGCACATCTGGCCAATCAATCGGCGAGTTTCAAAACGGTGCTGGAAATCGCGATTCAAATTGCCTCTGCGCTTGAGGCGGCGCACACGGCGGGCATCATTCACCGCGACATCAAACCCGAAAACGTGATGATTCGTCCTGATGGTTTGGTCAAGATTCTCGATTTCGGAATTGCCAAACTGGCTGAAATGCGGAATGAAGAAGCCGAAACCGCGCGGCCCTCAACCTTGCCGGGAATGATCGTTGGTACGGCAAGTTATATGGCGCCCGAACAAGCACAGGGCAAACAGGTGGATGCTCGCAACGACATTTTCAGCTTTGGCATTGTGTTCTACGAAATGCTGACCGGAAGGCGACCCTTTGCAGGCGAAACGGCGTTGGAAAGTATCAGCTCAATGCTGAAAGATGAGCCGCCACCGCTGCGTCAGATGCTCTCCGCAGTGCCGAGCGAGATTGAGCGAATCGTCAACAAAACCTTGCGAAAAGACCGGGAAGAGCGTTATCAAACGGCGAAAGATTTGTTGCTCGACTTAAAAGAGGCGAAGCGCGATTTAGAGTTTCACGATCAGTGGGAGCGTTCTACGGTTGCGAATCAGGACGGGGGCGAAACGCAGCCTTTGCCGGGCACGACGACCCATGAAAACCAAAATCGAGCAACCGCTGAAAACCGAAATCAAGCCACCTCAAGCGCCGAGTATCTGGTCACGCAGGTCAGAAACCACAAGTTTATTTATCTAACCTTCGCTGTCTTGCTGATGGCCGGAATCGGTTTCGGGATTTACCGATACAGCGACAGAGCGCCGATCAACAATCCCTTTGAATCGGTAAAAATCACCAAGATTACGGACTCCGGCAAAGTCGGGGACGTAGTCGCTCTTTCGCGGGACGGTAAATGGCTGGTGTATTCCATCCGTGAAGGAGAAAAAGCCAGTGTTTGGCTGAAACAGGTTGCCATCCCTGAAAGTAACACTCAGATCGTGCCGCCTGCCCCGGTGAAATATCGAGGCTTCGCCTTTTCGCCGGATGGCAATTACTTGTATTACACGGTGGAAGAGGGGGCGCTCAGCAACTGCACCTTGTATCAAATGCCGGTGCTGGGTGGCGGGACTGCTCGCAAGTTGATGAGCGGGATCAACGGCGGGATCAGTTTTTCGCCTGATGGAAAGCAGATCACCTACGGAGTTGAAAATTTGGCGGACGACGAAAGCCTCTTGATGGTTGCCAATGCGGATGGCACCAACCAGCGTCGGCTGGTGATGCTCAAAGGAAATGATGAGATCGGCAGCAGCCGAGGACGCTGGTCACCCGACGGGAAATCAATCGCCGTCTTCGTCGGCACGAATAATCCGCTCACCCGCGAACTTGCCACAGTCTCAGTCGCCACGGGCGAGATAACGCGGCTGAAAACGCACAGCTTTAGTGAATTCGGTTTGTGGGAGTGGTTGCCCGATGGCAAAGGCTTTATGGTACTCGCCCGTGAGAAGCCTGCTCACAATAACTCATTCTGGCTCATCTCTTATCCTTCAGAAAAAGCCCAAAAGATCACCAATGATCTTAATAATATCTATTCTTCGATGAGTCTGGCGGCAGACGCAAATATTCTGGCAACGGTGCAGAGTTCCGTGACAGCCAATATCTGGATCGCCCCGGTCGGCGATACTACGCGGCCAACGCAAGTCACCGCAGGCAGCAATCAGGTGGGTGATCCACAATGGACGCCTGAGGGGAAATTGGTTTACAACCGAGGTTTGGGTGACAGTCAGGACATCTACCTCATTGACCCACAGGGCGGAAGCCCAAAACGACTGACCTCAAACTACATCAACCGTTCTCCGAGAGTTTCGCCTGACGGACGATCTATTGTTTACACTTCGTTTCAAGCGGGAAGCCCTTCCATCTGGCGCATGGACATAGACGGCAGTCATCCAAAACAGTTGACCACTCAGTTCAGCCTGAATCCGAGCATTTCGCCAGATGGTCAGGAAGTCATTTATGAAGTCGGTGTAGATACGTTACGAATCTGGAAAGTTGGAATAGACGACGGACAGCCCGTTCAGTTGACGGATCAGGAATCACGATTGCCGGTATTTTCACCGGACGGAAAGCAATTTGCGTGTCTCTGGTGGGATGACCCAAACTCCCCGCCTAAAATTGCGATCATTCCCTCGACAGGCGGCAAACCTATAAAAACATTTCCGTTGAAGGGTGGGGGGTATCGTTGGATGCCAGATGGACGCTCGCTTGCTTATTTCGCCCGCAAAGAAGGTGTGGATAATATTTGGTCACAGCCGATAGACGGTGCTTCACCAAAACAGCTCACCAATTTCACCGGCGACGGCATCACTTCATTTGAATTCTCCCGCGACGGAAAACAGATTGCCTTCACACGCATGACAAACACCAGCGATGTCGTGCTGATCAGCGGATTCAGGAAGTGAACAATCGGTGTGCCCAACAACAGTGAGGGTTACACCCAGTCTTTTTTCAGCCGTAGCTCTTCGATTCGATAAGCGTGCTGTATCTCGTGCAGCAGCAATTGCCGAAACATGATCCAGACCGAGTAATGACTGAATTCTTCGTGTATCGCCGTTCGTTGCCAATCGGCATCAGAAAGCTGTTGCAATCGCTCGACGAGACGCGCGCGTTCGCGCACATACAAGGCAAGCGCCTCGTCCAGATCAAGACGATGAAGCAGATGTACCGGCAACTGCAGCCGAAGTTGGTAACCGGGGTGACTATCGATTCAGTTACAGAACCCTCTACCAGACATCAGCCCAGCTAACGCTGGACTAGCAGGTTCACAGCT
>JAEUQN010000078.1 GCA_016789725.1 Blastocatellia bacterium
CGACGTTGCGAAAAAACACGCCTGCTTCCGGCGGCGGCACTGAGTTTGGCAACATCCGCTTACCCGAACCACCTGCGGGCTTCAAATGGAAAGCCTCGGCGCTCACGCGCTTTTTCAGCGCCGTGCCGGAGGATTGGAAGTACGAGGAAGAAACCACGAATGACGGTATCAAAATCACCATCAGCGAAGATGATGCCGCTGCGATTGAAGTCGTGACGACCTTGCAAAAGAAAGTGAACGGAGCCGTTCTTGATGTCGCCACCGCCACGCTGGAAAAGCTGACGAAAGGCAAACAAGTCGTCGGCAAACAACAAAATCAATTAGGCGACCAGACACAGATGCTCTCGGTCATTCAGGACGGAAATCAAGTGACGTTTTACCTGCTCGTGGCGAACACGAAAACGAATTCATTGCGCATGGGAACGTTTAGTTGTCCGATGGGCCGCATGAGTGATGCAGGGAAAACGGCGCAGCAAGTGATGAATACGGTGATCTGGGTGGAGTAAAATGAGAAGCCGGACCTGTTAGTTGGCAAGAAAATACAAAACACGCGGAAGAGCCAATTGCTTTCCCGCGTGTTTTTCTTTTCGCTGAATTGGGTTGTTACGCAATCGTAACTTCAGGTGTGAGATACACATCCTGAATCGCTTGCAACAACGCTGCGCCTTCGGCCATTGGGCGTTGGAAGGCTTTGCGACCGGAGATCAATCCTGTGCCGCCTGCGCGCTTGTTGATGATGGCCGTTTTTACCGCTTCTTTCAGATCGCTTTCGCCACTCGAAGCGCCGCCGGAATTGATCAATCCCGCGCGTCCCATGTAGCAATTCGCAATCTGATAGCGCGTCATATCAATCGGATGTTCCGTGTTGAGTTCGGTGTAGATGCGTTTGTCGGTTTTGCCGTACGCGCTTTCGCCTGTATTCAAAGCCAAATATCCGCCGTTATTTTCCGGCAGTTTTTGCTTGATGATGTCGGCTTCGATGGTGACGCCGAGGTGGTTCGCTTGTCCGGTCAAATCGGCGGAAACGTGATAGTCCTTCTCTTTCGTCTTGAACGCTTCGTTGCGGGCGTAGCACCACAGCACCGTGTACAGTCCCAGTTCGTGCGCGCGGCGAAACGCTTTGCTGACTTCGACGATTTGACGACGCGATTCCTGCGAACCGAAATAGATCGTCGCGCCGATGCCGGTTGCGCCCATATCAAACGCCTGCTCGACCTGACCGAACATGATTTGGTCGAAGGCGTTCGGGTACGACATGAATTCGTTGTGGTTGAGTTTGACGATGAACGGAATCTTGTGCGCGTATTTGCGCGCCGTTGCGCCGAGTACGCCAAGCGTCGAAGCGACCGCGTTGCAGCCCCCTTCAATCGCTAATTTGACGATGTTGGCGGGATCAAAATAGATCGGGTTTTTCGCAAAGCTTGCTCCGGCAGAATGTTCGATGCCTTGATCTACGGGCAGAATCGAAACGTAGCCGGAACCCGCGAGGCGACCGTGATTGAACAGGTCTTGCAGGTTGCGCAGCACGACGGGCGAGCGGTCGGTGTCAATCCAGACGCGGTCAATGAAGTCCGGGCCGGGCAGATGAATGTTTTCTTTGGCGATGGTTTTGCACTGGTGCGTGAGAAGCGATTCCGCTTCTGCGCCGAGTAATTGCTCAATTGCTTTGATGTCCACTGATTAAATCCTCCATGAAACGCAGTTAATACGATGGCGCGAAACCGGAATTCTAGGCGGCACGCGTGGTAATTGCAACTTATGCAACTCTGCAAAGCATAAACCAAATTTATGGCTGATTAAGTCGTCGCAAATTCACCCACGGCTTCCATCATCTCTTCCAATTGGTTATCGAAGAAATGTCCTGCGCCTTCGATTGGTACTAAACGGCAATTGTTATCGGGCGGCAGCGATTTGATGAGGGCTTCAATTGGCTCAAATGGGGCGATTTGGTCATTCGTACCGTGAATTAAAAGCTTCGGTTTGGGGCAGGCCAACAACACTGCGCGATCATGCATGCGGGCGGGTGCGCCAATTGCAATCAGCTTGGTGACGCGCGGGTCGGCACAACCGACGCGCAAGCCAATCGCTGAGCCGAAGGAAAACCCTGCCACGATCACTTCCTGGGCCTCAGGATGTTTGCTGAGTAAATAATCCAGGGCCACGCGCGCATCATCGGCTTCACCCGCACCGTTGTCGAATTTTCCGGTGCTGTGACCAACGCCGCGAAAATTGAATCGCAAGGTTTCATAACCGGCTTTATTCAAGGCTCGCGCGGCGCGAAAGACCACTTTGTTATGCATGGTTCCGCCGTGCAGCGGATGTGGATGCAAGACCAACGCAGCGCGGGCGGTCTGGTGATTTTCAGGACGATAAATTGCTTCGAGGCGTCCGTGCGGAGCGGGGATGAAAAAATTTCCTTTGGGATACGGATACATAAATCAAAACTCACACCAAATATTGCGCGGCAGCAGGGCAATATTTGCGACCTGTGCGAAAAACCCTTTGGTCAGGGCAGGGAACATCACATAAACTGTGCAGGCACAAAAATCAGTCTAGCCCATTTTCTAATCGGGATAAATATACTGATGGCAATTTTACGGCGATGAACCCCAAGCAGATCGAAGAATTTTTTCACCTCACACCCGTCCAGAAACACCTGTTGCGCCAAAGCGAGCAGGCCGGTCCACAGGCGCATCTGGCACAATTCAGTTGTCAATTGGTCGGGCCGCTGGATGTTTCGGCCTTTGAGCGCGCCTGGCAAAAAGTCACGAATCACCAGCCGGGACTGCGGACCACATTTGTTAGCGGCGATCTCAAAGAGCCGGTCCAAGTCATCAATCGTAACGTTGGCGTTGCTTTGGAAAAACAGGACTGGCGCAATTTGTCGGAAGGCGATCAAGCGCGACGTCTGGCGGAGCTTCTGCAATCCGACCGGCAGAGCGGATTTGTCCTGAAAACGCCGCCTCTTTGGCGCATGACGCTGATTCGGCTGGATGAAGAACGTCATCATTTTGTGTGGACGTATCACGAGTTGTTATTTGATGAGGCGTCGCTGCCGTACCTGTTCAATGAGGCGTTGCAGTGCTACGACGCGATTCTGCGGGTGCAAAAGCCTCCGTTGCCCATGCCTGTTTCTTTGCGCAAATATGTGGATTGGATCAAGAAGCACGACCCGCTTGCTACTGAACAATTCTGGCGCACGACTCTTAAAGATTTTCGTCGGCCTGTGGTAATCGCCCCCACCTTGCCGGAAATGGCAGTCCATTTGGCGAGCGAAAAGGCCAATACGCTACGTGCTCTGGCGGCTCAGCAATACATTGCACCGGAAGTGATGGCCTATGGCGCGTGGGCATTATTGTTGAGCCGATTGAGTGGGCAGATCGAGGTTGTGTTTGGTGTTCAGGTGTCTGGACGCTCGCCTCATTTTCACGGAGCGGAGCGGTTGATTGGGCATTTGCGCAATACGGTTCCCTTGCGTGTGCGCATTGCGCCGGACGCGATGGTGATTGAGTGGCTGACAGATTTACAAAAACAATGGCAGGAGGTGCAACGCTTCAGCCACGCTTCGCTGACACAAATTCAAAGCTGGAGCGAACTGACGATGCCACAATCACTATTTGAAAGTGTGGTTGTTTATGATGCGGCACCAGCAGCATCGGGCATCAACCGCGAAGTGGCTGGGTTGCGGGTTGAATACGATAGTTTGGCGGCCCCCAATCATTTTCCACTGGCGGTGATGATTAAGGATTGTGATGCGTGGGAAGTAACGGGCGATGCGCACGTTACACATCTCCGCTTTTTGCTCGAACAATTTGCTATTGCTCCGCAGCGTCGCCTTGCCGAAATTGTCTTGCCCTCTGAGCCAGTTTCCCAAAAAACATCGGCGACAGACCGCGAGACCAACACTCCGCCACCGCCCGTTTTGCCTGTTCCCTGGACTCAGACAGAAGATGAGGAGCAAGGTTGGGTAGATTGGCTCAAAGGCGACACCTGTGTTCACGAATTGTTTGAGCAACGTGTCGCCCAGACCCCTGCTGCCGTGGCAGTACAATTACAAGGCCAGACCATCACATATCAGGAGCTGAACGCGCGCGCGAATCAATTAGCGCATTACCTTCGCAAGCTCAATGTTGGACCGTCCATTCCCGTCGGTTTATGTTTTGCTCCCTCGATAGATGGCATTGTGGGAATCCTGGGAGTCCTCAAAGCCGGTGGCGCATATTTGCCTTTGGAGGCGACGTTCAGTGAAGACGACTTGCAGCAAATTATCACCGACTCTTCCACTTCGGTCGTGCTAACGCAGGCTCGTTTGGAGCCGAAGTTTCGCACTATCCCATTGCATTGCATTGTGCTTTGCCTGGACAGCGATTGGTCCGTCATCGCAGAAGAAGAAACGGGGAATCTGGCTTGTCAGGTCAGTGATGAACATCCGGCGTGTTTTTTAATCGAAGCCGAAATCCCTGCTGTCGTTACGCACGCCCGACTGGCGCAAGCCGTCCGCAGCGTTCGAGAGTGGTTTAGCTTTGGGCCGAACAATCCCTGGCATCTGTTCAGCGACTCACCCGCCCCTGTGCCTGTCAATATTTCACCCGAACCCGTGTCTGTGCTGAATGACGAAGTTCTGAACGGGATGAATCGTGGGATGGATTGGTTTGATCTACAGCCGGAACTGTTCTCGGAAAATGGAAATCACGGAGAACTCAAGCAGACGCCTGAACCCGACTTCTCGTTAGAAGTGGATATTGCACTGGATGCAGATATCAGCGCCGATTTTGAGTCAGACTTTGAATTGGATGTGCCTATCGCGCCGGAGCCGACAGCGCCTCCGCAGGTTGCCGCTGAAGTTGAAGCATCTGCGGTCGAATTGCCCGCGATGGCCTCTCCTGAGGTTCCTGCCCCCGCCATTGTATGGGCTGAGCTTGATCCCCTTGAGCTTGATCTCCCTGAGACATTACCTGTAATTGAGTTAGCAGAGCTTGAATTGCCTGAGCCTGAATTGCCTGTGTTTGATCTAGCGGCGACTGACCCTGTTGTGGCTGAATCGCCTGAATTACCACTGGTTGATCTAGCGGCGACTGATTCTGCGGCGACTAGCCCTGCTGCGATTGAATCGCCTTGGTCTATGTTCGCTGCCACGGAGTCTCCTGAGCTTGAATCCTCCACCGTGGAATTTTCTATTGTGGAACCCTCGACGCTTGCGCCCATTCAACAATGGTTTTTTGCGCAGCGTCCATCGGCACCGCATCATCACAATGTTTCGTTGCTGGTTGAGATTGGTGACAATCTGGAGCGGGCCGCCTTACAACAAGCCTTGCAAGTGGTCGTTGCGCATCACGCGGCTTTGCGATGGCGCTTTACAGAAAACGAAAAAGGGTGGCAGTTGCAGGAAGATATAGACGGTGCCACCTTGCCGTTTGAGTATGTAGATTTTTCGGCGAAATGGGCGCGGAGCCAACGAAAGGCCATTGAAGAAACCTCGGATAAATTACAAGCCAGCCTTCATCTGAGCGAAGGCCCGTTGTGGCGCGCGGCCTATTTTGATTTAGGTGGGAATCGTTCACACCGGTTGCTCATCATTGCGCACCAGTTAATTGCTGACGATGCTTCGTTGCGTATCTTTTTGCATGATTGGTTGACGGTCTATTGGCAGTTGCGCCGCGATCAGGCTCTTTGTTTGCCGCCCCCCACGGCCTCTTATCAGGAGTGGTTGCAATCGTTGGCGACCAGCATTGAGCCGGGCGAGGTGTGCTACTGGCAACAGCTTGCGACCAAATCCTGGCGTGCCTTACCGATAGATCGTCCTCAGGGGGCGAATCGCTATAGCAATGTGGATCGCGTCTTCGTTTCGCTCAATAGCAAAGAAACCGAAAGCCTCTTGCATTACATTCCGTCGGTGGCGGAAGCTGACGTGAATGAAATCGTGCTGACTGCCTTGACTCTGGCCCTGGCGCAATGGGCGGGTGAATCGGGGGCCTGGCTGGAATTGGAACGTGATGTGCGGAATTCTTCCGGTCCGAATGTGGCGCGGACCCTTGGCTGGTTTGCTGCGAAGTTCCCCATGAATTTGGAAGTAGATACCTTAACCGATACGGCGGCGTCCTTGCGAACGATCAAAACACAATTGCGCGCTATCCCACGACAAGGTGTGAGCTATGGTCTATGGCGTTATAACAATGGGGGTGACGTCAGCCTGCGCGACTTACCGCAACCCAAGATAAGCTTTAAGTATTTGGCTTTTCCCAACGACGAGACGGCGTGGAGTCTTGCGCCAGAGTCTGTTGGCCCGGAACACTGCCCACACAATGACCGCAATGTCATCATCGCGGTGACGGGGGCAATGAACTTGAACATGCTGGAGTTTCGCTGGGAATATGCCAGAGAACAGTTCGAGCAAAAAAATATTGGATTTCTCGTCAATAGTTTTATTGGCGAACTGCGTCATCTGATTCAACACTACTCGCAACAGCGCGCGCGGAGTGGTGATTGAAAACCCCTGATTGAGAGGCGGCGTGATGAGCGTTAGTCTCAACGTAAAAAGAGGAAGGTCGCGGACGAATAGGCAAACTCGCGGCCTTCTTTTTTTTGTAATTTTGGAGAAAAGATGAAGTATGGCGAGGAGGGCGATTACTTGGCTATCGTCTGTTCAATCTGGAAAATAGCCGCTTCAACTTCGGAGCAGGCGCGTCCGACTTCAGGGTATTTTGTTGCTGGTAATTCTACTGCCTGGTCCAGGCGTTGAGAGAGTTGATTGAGCCGATCATTAATTTCGGTGGCCCCGTTGGTACGGCTGCGCACGTCCAAAATGCGTGTCCGCAATCGTTCAATCTGTTCCCGGTTTTCTTTTTGCATTCGTTCCTGCAAGGCACCACGGTCGGGGGTAAAACGATAATTTAAATAGACCGCTGTCAGGCTCAGGAATAACGCCACTGTCACAAAAAACAATGCTACTTTGCGTCCATCCAACCCTCGCCGGGCTTCAAGAGAAACCGGAGCCAACTCGGGAAGATCGGTAGTTGTGGGGGGAAGTGTTCCCGATGAAGGTTCTGCTACAGTGGATAAGGGAAGAGAATTGGCTGTGGCGTGTTCCGTAAAATGGGAGGCCTCTTGGGTTGGCGGTGAGAGGCCAACATCTTCCAGTAAGAAATCACGCGGCGTGTCAGGAGACCGGGTCAGTGGTTCCGCTGCAACCGGTTCATCGTCGGGAGTTGCCAGATGTTCGCCTGTGACGCGGGCCAACAACACGGTGATGTTATCTTCGCCGCCGCGTTCGTTCGCTAGCGCAATCAGCTTGTGGCACGCTTCCTGCAAATCACCGGCCTCTGCCACCAGTGTTGCCATTTCTTCGTTAATCATTTTGCCGGATAGTCCATCGCTGCACAGCAGAAGAATGTCGTTGGCCCGCAGCGGCAGATAGCTAATCACAACGTCAATATCGTGCGTTGCGCCGAGGGCTTGTAAAATATAATTGCGGCGTGGGTGCGTGGCCGCTTCTTCTTCCGTGATTTGCCCCAGGTCAATGAGTTGCTGGACCACCGATTGATCTTTGGTAATGCGCGTGATGCGGCCACCGCGAATCAAATGCGCGCGACTGTCTCCGACCTGAGCGAAACAAGCGTGATCATTGGCAATGGCGACTGCCGTAAATGTTGCCCCCATCCCGTGACATTGCGCATTGACGATGCTTTCAATGTGAATAGCAGAATTCGATTGCTCAATCGCTACGCGTAATTGCTCGGCCAATGTCAGCTTGCTGTATTCTTCGTGGGTTTGCAGTTGCGGCATGAGATCGCTCACAATCTCAACCGCCATCCGCGACGCTACTTCTCCGGCCAGCGCGCCGCCCATTCCGTCCGATACGGCAAAGACCGCCCCTCGCGCTCCGAGTTGCAGGGTTTGCATCTCTGTTGTTTCGGTATCAATCCCTGTCCAACTTGATTTACTCGTGAGATCAAGGATCAGAAAATTGTCTTCGTTGCCTTGACGCACTTGCCCAATGTGAGTCTGTGCGCAAAAGGTTAGGTGCAGGGCGGATGGAGTAGTCATTTTAGATTTTGGGTTTCAGATTTCAGATCGTGAATGGATGTTACGAGTTGAACCCCCTCCGGCGTTCCAAATCTTTCGCTTCATCTTCTCAATCTCAAATCTTGTTCAGCGCCTGATCTACGTCTTCGATGATGTCTTCGACGTCTTCAATACCAACTGAAATTCGTACCAGCCCGTCGGTAATGCCAAGTTGCTCGCGCTTAGCTTCCGGGACGGACGCATGCGTCATGGTCGCGGGATGTGAAATTAACGTTTCGACCCCGCCGAGGCTTTCGGCAAGCGAACAAAGTTTCACATTATCAAGGACTGCGCGTGCGCCTGCCAATGATCCTAAATCAAAAGCGATCATTCCGCCAAAGCCTGTCATCAATTTTTTTGCGCGCTCGTGTTGGGGGTGATCGCCAAGGCCGGGATAGTACACTTTTTTGACTTTTGGATGCTCGGCCAAAAAGCCTGCGATGATGCGTCCATTCGCATCATGCTGACGCATTCGCACCGCTAATGTTTTGGTGCCACGCAAAATCAGGAATGAATCAAATGGAGAAAGAATCGCGCCCACTGCATTTTGCAAAAAGCCAATGCGGTCGGCGTCTTCCTGATTCGTGGTCACGACGACTCCGCCGACGCTGTCGCTATGGCCATTCAAGTATTTTGTCGTCGAATGCACCACGAAATCCGCACCCCATTCAATGGGGCGCAGAAAATACGGACTCATAAACGTGTTGTCCATTGCCAGGCGAATCCCGCGTTCTTTGGTGAGTTGTCCGATGGCTTCGAGGTCGGCAACCTGCATCACCGGATTGGTGGGTGTTTCAAGGAACACCAGTTTGGTTTCCGGTCGTAGGGCTGCCTCAACCTGGGCAATATCTGTGGTATCCACGTAACTAAAATCCAGCCCGAATTGCCGCAAGACGCGTTCGCATAACCGATACGTTCCGCCGTAGGTATTGTCCGAAACGATGATGTGATCCCCTGCTTTCAGCAACATCATCACCGCGTGAATCGCCGACATCCCAGAAGCAAAACAATGCGCCGCCAGCCCGCCTTCCATTGCCGCGAGATTTTTCTCTAGCGCCAGGCGCGTCGGGTTTTGCGTGCGTGCATACTCGAAGCCTTTATGCTGCCCCAGCGCATCCTGCACGTAGGTCGAAGTTTGGAAAATTGGCGTGATAATCGCGCCCGTCGTTGGATCGGGGCTTTGCCCCGCGTGAATGGCCGTAGTGGAAAATCCCATAGATTAAGTGTTGTTGGGAGAAAATGTTAGGTAATTAGGTTGTGAGTGGCAGCGAGCATCATTGCGATGGATGCTTCTCTCTGATACCCAGCGCCCGAAAACTGACATCTATTTCCCAAAATAGGCGCGATAAAATCGGCCTGCGACTTGTGCGGCCTCTGTTCCTGTGCCTGCTTTCAAAAAGACGACCAACCCGATTTCCGGCTTGTCCGCAGGCGCAAAGGAAATAAACAAGGCGTTTTCATCATTGCTGCCAACTTTTCCAGCGACGTGTCCATTCCTGGTTCCCGCCGCCATTGCTGTTCCCTCCTCAACCGAGCGCACCAATCCTTTGCGAATCGTTTCGAGGGCTTGTTTATTGATCGGAATCGCGGGCGGCGTGATCGTTTGCGAAGTGGTGGCGATAATCGTTGCCATTCTCTCGCTAGTGGTTGTGTTACTAGCCAGCGAAATTGCCAGTTGTGCAAAATGTAATTCATTCGCCTTCATCCCCACGCCGCGTGTGGTCAATGCTGCATAATCTGCCCCTGAAATATTGACCGGAATCGCCGCTGTAATCGGTCGCATCGCTGTTGTCGAGGCATTCACCGATTCGGTTCCATAATAGGTGAAGCCTATGACCTGCGCCGCGCGCTTGAAGGCGGTAGGGGGAACTTTCGTACTCAGTTCTGCGAAGAAGGCTGGGCAGGGACGCGCCAGTGCTTCTGTGACATCCACCAGTTCATCGGAACCATTACATTTTAGTTTGGTTTGCTCCGTGATAACGCCTGAATCCAGCGCCGCATACGCGGTGACGAGTTGCACCACTTCAAAGGGAGAGGTGGTGAACTGCACATCCATCCCGCGTGCTACGCGTTTTAGGATACGTCCATATTGCGGGTCTAAGATAACGACGGCTCCGGTATGTGTGCCCAACGCGTCATACCCCATCTGTCCATAATCCAAAACAGGGGCCAGCGTTCGTTGTGCAATGGGCGCACGATAACAGCCCAACCCAAACGCGAGGCTCAATAACAATCCGCACGTCAGTAGTTGTCTGAGTAACTTCGTGGCTTTCATGATTTTGAACTAATGCTCAGGGGCTAACCGCTTTTCCGTGTCTGATTGGGCAAGTGGGATACTACAACAGGCGTTTGCAGAGTGTCTAGCGAAAGGCGGGCGTTTACAATCAGAACTGGATCACGGATGATTGGATGTGGAGGGATTCGGTCGTATGCACATCACTGCTATTATTCCTGCTCGTTATGCTTCATCGCGGTTGCCGGGCAAGCCATTACTCGAAATTGCCGACAAACCAATGATCCTGCGCGTCGTCGAACGCACTCGCCTGGTCAAGGCAATTGATCGGGTGATTGTGGCAACCGACGATGAGCGGATTTTTCAGGTTGTATCCGCCGCCGGTGTAGAGGCGCGAATGACTTCATCTGCACATCAAACGGGTACAGATCGGCTGGCGGAAGTGGCTGCTCAACTGGAATCAGAGATTATTATCAATGTGCAAGGTGACGAACCCTTCATTGAGCCTTCCACCATCGAGGCCGCCATGCAACCACTGCTTGACGATGATTCCATTGTGATGGCGACAACCTGTGAACCGATCCTTTCCGCCGCAGATGTCCTAAATCCGAATGTCGTCAAGGTCGTGACGGATCAGGCGGGATGGGCGCTTTATTTTTCGCGGCAACCAATTCCGTTTCCCCGTGCCGAGGTCCTCGCCCATGGCTCTTTGCCCGCCGCGCTTGAGGCCCAGCCAGAACTTCTCCTCCGCTTTGCCAAACATACCGGACTGTATGTGTATCGTCGCGAGTTTTTGCTCACCTACGCACACCTTCCCCAGACGCCGTTAGAGCGGTCAGAAGCCTTGGAACAACTGCGCGCACTCGAACATGGCTACCACATCAAAGTCGTGAGCACCGCCCATCGTTCAATTGGGATTGATACGCCAGAGGATTTGGTTACAGCGAGAACCCTCGTATCAACGTAGACAATTTATTCTTGCAGTTTCTCTTGCGGTCTTTTGCGACCAGAAGCCAATTCCGCTCGTAACTCATGCTCGCGTTGCTTGGTATTGCGCAGCAGCATGTCGTAGCGTTTGACTTCATTGCGGGAACGTTCCAGCTCTTCTTGTAGCAGCGAAATTTCCGCTTGCAATCGAGTGATTAACTCAATGTCGCGTTGAGACCTTGGCTCGTTTGCTGAGACTATTTTGAGAACTGCGTTTTGTGGCTTTGGAACGGAATCATCAAGAGTTTCCGGGTTTACACGCAACTCCTGCATCCAAGTCACCTCCTCAAAGAATCAATTTACAGTCAATAAGTGTCGTCTAGCGATGAAAACCAGGGTGGGGTGGTTACAGGACGTTAATCACTTATTTGGAAAGTAATGTCAAGGGGAGGGACGGTTTTTGTCACTTTTTATTGAGCCTTAACGGTAAATTCTTCTGATGCCGCTAGGGGAGCGGGCGCAGGTGCCGAAACCCATTCGTACAAGGTCGGCAACACAAATAATGTCAGCAAGGTAGACGTAATCAATCCACCGATGACCACCGTTGCCAGGGGGCGCTGTACCTCAGCACCCGGTTGTGTTGAAAGCGCCATCGGGATAAAGCCGAGACTGGCGACCATCGCGGTCATCAGCACGGGCCGCAACCGCGAACTCGCGCCTTCCAACACGGCTTCATGGATGGAAACGCCTTTCTCTCGTAGTTGATTGATGTAGCTCACCATGACTACGCCATTCAGGACTGCTACGCCGAACAGCGCGATAAAACCAACTGCGGATGACAAACTCAGATTCAAATCGCGTAGCCACAACGCGGCGACTCCGCCCACCAGGGCAAAGGGCAAGTTCACGATAATCAGCGTGGCGTATTTCAGTGAATTGAAGGTTGAGTACAGCAACAAAAAGATCAGCAGAATGGCGAGCGGAACGACCACATACAACCGCTGCATTGCGCGTTGCTGATTCTCAAATTCGCCACCCCACGTCACATAGTACCCCGTCGGTAATTTGACTTCTTTTTCGATGCGGCTTTGGGCCTCGGCGACGAAACTTCCGATGTCACGCCCACGCACATTTGATTGAATCACGATGCGGCGTTGTGCGTCTTCGCGGTTCACGACCTCCGGTCCTTCGGCGGTTTTGATCAAGGCTACTTGACCCAGCGAAATTTTTTCGCCATTGGGCGTCGGCAACAACAAACTCAATACGGCCTGATTATCGCGGCGAATGGCTTCGGGCAAACGCACAATTACGTCAAAGCGTTTGCGCCCGTCAATGACCTCAGTGGCAACTTTGCCGCCGATGGAGGTTTCAATCACTTGCTTGACATCTTCGACGTGCAGGCCGTAGCGCGCCATTTCAGCGCGTTTGAGTTCAATTTGAATTTCCGCTGCGCCGCTCAAGGCTTCGACTTGCACGTCGGCGCTGCCCGGCACTCGATCCATCACGCGGCGAATGCGCTCTGCCGTACTTTCGAGCGTGTCGAAATCATCCCCGAACAATTTAACCGCGACATCGGCGCGCACGCCCGAAATCACTTCATCCATCCGCATTTCCAGGGGCTGCGTGAAGTTGTACGCGACGCCGGGAACGTTGGCCAATTTCTTATCAAACGCTTCAATCAGCCCCTCACGCGTCGTGGCGGTTTTCCATTCTGTAATGGGCTTCAGCATCACGTACACATCGCCTTGATACACACCCATCGTGTCGGTCGCCAGGTCGGGGCGTCCCAGTTTCGTGATGACGTTTTTGACTTCGGGGAATTCAAGCAGCGCCTGTTCGACCATCCGCGAAATATCTACGGCTTGCGTCAGGCCAACTGAAGGCAGTCGGCGTGTTTCGATCAGAAACTGTCCTTCGTCCAGCTTCGGCATAAATTCCGTGCCGAGTCGGCTCATCGCAATCATTGTCACGATCACAAGGAGCACGGCAATGCCCACCGTCAGAATGCGCCACCGCATCACCCGCTTGAGCAGGCGGCGATACACATCTTGCAGCTTCATCAGGAAGCGTTCGTGCGCGCCGTGCTGTACCGGTTTGAGCACCAATGAGCCGAGCGCCGGAACCAAGAGCAACGTCAGGAGCAACGCGCCCAGCAAGGCGCAGACAACCGTCAACGCCATCGGGCGAAACATTCGCGCTTCAAGTCCTTCCAGCGCAAATAACGGCAAATAGACAGCGATAATGATGGCGATGCCGAAGACAATGGGGCGGCTGACTTCGAGCGCAGAAAAATGAATTACTGCTTGGCGTTTCTGCTTTTGTAATTTGCCCGCCACATTTAATCGGCTGATGAAATTTTCGATCATCACGACTGCGCCGTCTACGATCAGGCCGAAGTCAATCGCGCCTAAACTCATCAAATTCGCGGTCAATCCAAACGCCTTCATGCCGATGAAGGCAATCAACATTGAAAGCGGAATCACCACCGCCACAATCAATGACGCCCGCACATTCCACAGAAATAAAAACAGCACCGCGATGACCAGCAAACCACCTTCGATCAGGTTTGTCGCCACAGTGCGGATGGTGCGATTGATAAGATCGGTTTGTTCGTAAAACGGCGTGAGCTTGACGCCCTCCGGCAACGACGAGGCGATTTGCCGAAAGCGTTCGTGAACCTTTTCGATCACGTTTTTGGAGCTTTCGCCTTTGGTCATCAGTACCATGCCAGAGACGACCTCGCCCTTCCCGTCCTTGCTCACCGCGCCCTGCCTGACCGCCGCGCCGATTTCCACGGTTGCCACATCCTTCACGAGCACCGGCACGCCCGTCGCCGATTTAATGACAACGTTGCGAATTTCTTCTTCCGCCTGCGCCGCCTCAAATCGCCCAAGGCCGCGCACGGTGTAGCCTTCTGCGCCGCGTTCGATGTAACTGCCACCAAAGTTTTCGTTGTTTGTTGCCAACGCTTCGTATACATCGCGCAACGTGAGCTGATAGGCCGTCAGTCGCTCCGGGTTGACCACGACATGAAATTGCCTTGTTAATCCGCCCCACGAATTGATGTCGTTGACGCCGGAGATTGTGCGCAACTGAGGTTTGACGACCCAATCGTGTAGCGTGCGCAGCTCCATCGCGTCCACGTTTTTGCCCTCAATCACGTAATGACTGATTTCGCCAAATGGTGTGGCGGGCGGGCCAAGCGCCGTTTCGACACCTTCGGGCAAGCGATTGCGTGCTTCCTGCAACCGCTCATTGACGAGTTGCCGCGCAAAGTACGGATCAACGCTGTCGTCAAAAACAATCGTGACCACTGACAACGCGAACTTGGAAATCGAACGCACCTCGTCGGTTTTGCGCAGCCCCATCATCGCGCTTTCAATCGGATAGGTGACCAGTTGTTCGACTTCCGCTGCCGCCATTCCCGGTGCTTGCGTGAAGATGTTGACTTGGTTGTTGGTGAGGTCAGGATACGAATCAATTGGAATGGTCGTCAGCGCGTACATCCCTGCCGCCGCCAGCGCAATCACAAGCGCGAAGACGAGCAGTCGTTGGTTCAGTGAAAATTCGATGAGTGTTCGGATCATTAGAAATCAAAAGGCAAATATCAAAAGGCAAAAGGCAAAAGTCTATTCGGCTGGAAAGCCATGTTTATTTAGATTTCAGATTTTAGAAGGCTCAGTGAAAGCCCGAAGGAAAAAGAAAAGATCAAGTGCCGCCCTTTTGCCTTTTGATATTTGCCTTTTGCCTTTTGATTTGAAGCGAAGCGATTACTCTTCTTCCAATGAAGCCTTCAGCAGTTCGGTCTTGAGAAAAAAGCCGCCCTTCGTCACGATGCGCGTGCCTGTTTCCAAGCCTTTTACAATCTCGACCATCTCGCCTTGTTCGCGTCCCAATTCGACAACACGCTTTTCAAACGCATTGTTTTCGAGCGCGACGAACACGACCTTTTCGCCATTGATGTCTTGCACTGCGGCGCGCGGCACGGCCAGTGCTGATGCGGTTGCGCCGCCGCTGAGTTGAATTGTCGCGTACATCTCCGGGCGCAGATTGCCGCGCAGATTATTGACCAAACAACGAACCTGCACCGTACGCGTGTCGGGATTGAGCGACGTGCCGATGTGAATGACTTTGCCACCGATGGTAGCGTCACCGAGCGCGGGAACTTTGATGCTGACGGCTTGCCCGATGCGCGCAAACGATGCTTGTGCTTCGGGAACTTCGGCAATCGCCCAGAGCGTCGAGATGTTGGCGATTTCAATCAAATCCATCGCGTCGCTGACCACTGTTCCTTCGGTGATGAGGCGTTTCGTGACGATGCCCGAAGCGGTCGAGTGAATCGCCACTTCGTCTGGCGCATCCTGATCCACAGCCAGATGTTCGAGGAATTCGGCAGCGCGTTCAAGTTCGGCTTTGACCAACTCAATTTCGGCTTTGGCGGCAATGACGCGCGCGTTGGCTTGATCCACTTCGCGCTTGGCGATGGCTTTGGCGGCAAACAACCGTTCAGCGCGGTCAGCTTCAGCGGTTGCAAAGGCGAGGGCTTTTTCTTTTTCGACGAGCGAGGCTTTGGCCTTGGCAAACGCGCCGCGTGCATCAGTCAATTCGTGACTGTGAATGTGAACCAGAGTTTGGCCTTTGCGCACGTGATCGCCAACTTTGGCAAAGATATGAACGACGCGCCCACTAACAAAGGTTCCAACGCGCACGACCGCATCATCGTTAAGCGCCAAACGCCCGGTCGCCGTCAGCACCGGCGCGAGCGATTGCGAAGCAACTTCAGTGGTTTCGATGCCCGCGCGTTTCAAGGCTTCGGCGGAAAGCTCAACACGATTGGACGTGGCTTCGTCTTTCTTCTCTGCGGCAGCTTCCACCGGCTTCGCTTCCGTCGTCGCTGCCGGTTCCACGCGCTTCGGCCAGAACCACCACGCCAATAAGCCAATCGTGATCGCGCTCAAAATCGCCAATGAAATCAGTGTTGTTGCGCGACTCGGCTTGGGTGCGACTTCTTGTTCAGGCAGTGAATTGAGTTCGCTGCGGGGTTCTTCGGTCATTGTTTGGTTCCTTCGACGATTTCCCGCCGGGGCAATTGTTCAATTCCGGCGGCGCGTTCCAATTCGTGAATTGCCAGTTGATAGTCGCTGAGCGCCTGAAAATATAGCTCCTGCGCTTGTGTGCGCGTGCGTTGTGCGTCAATTAAATGCAGCAAATCGGTGGCGCCTTCTCGATACGCAGCGAGCGAAACCTGCTGCGATTCGTCTGCATTGCGCAGGAATTGCGACCGCAAGGCTTCAATCTGCCGTTCATTGGCTTCGACCGTGCGTCGTGCGGCGGTCAGTTCTGCGAGCACGACCGCACGTTCAAATCGCAACTCCGCTTCGATCATTGCTACCTCGGCTTCTGAGCGCGCGATGTTGCCTTGATTCTTGTTGTACAGTGGTAGTGGAATGCTTAGCGCGCCGTATAACGCATTATCCTGACCGTTGCGTTTGTAGCCGAATGAAGCTGTCAAATCCGGCTTGGCACTGGCGCGTTGCAGTTGCAAAAACGCGCGCGCTTTTTCCAATCGGGCTTCGACCGCTTTGACGTTGGAGCGACGGAGTGCCGCGTCTTGCAGCGACTTTGCATTCAGCGAAACGGTCTTAAAATCCAGCCGCTCTTCCAGTTCAAAATCCGCTTCAAATGACGAATCGCCCATCGCTTTTTGCAATGCGATTTTGGCGCGGTCATATTCAATCATCGCCTTGCGCCAACTGTAATCAAGGCGCTGTGCTTCGAGCCGGGTTTTAATCAGGTCGCCTTCTGCGGTGTAGCCCGCGTTGACACGCACTTCGTTGAGCTTCACCAACTGCCCCAGTTGATTGATGTTTTCACGTAAAAGCTCAATGCGTTCGCGGGCGATGGCGGCCTGTTGATAAGCAACTTTGACCTCGTAGACGAGCTGACGCTCCAGCGTTTCGGCTTCGATCTGTGCGACCTCGACCGCCCGTTCGGCGGCAGCGCGGCGCAGTTCCCGTTTGTTCCCGCGTTCGATGGTGTGCGAAAAATAGGCGAACCAATCCATCGTGCGCTTGAAGCCAAAGCCACCTTCCGGCGGATCGAGCGGAATGTTTTCGCCGCTGACCGTGAAGGTCGGATTGGGCTTGAGTCCCGCTTCAAATAACTCGCCTTCAAACATCGCCACGCGCTGTTTGGCCGCCACCAGCAGCGGGTGATTTTGCCGCACGCGCTGAACCGCCGCCGTCAGCGTTAAGGAATTCGATGCTGCCGATTGCGCTGCGATCAGTGTGGGAATTAGCAACCAACACCAAACGACATATCTGACCTTGCTTTGTGCCACCAAAACTTGAGGGATCATTGCGCGCTGAGTGTACAAATTGAAAGATGAACGGACAATGAACACGCTTCTACCGCTTTATTGGCGCGGTAGCTCAACGATAAATTCGCTTCCGTTTCCGGGGCAACTTTCCAATCGCACGGTTCCGTGATGTGCTTCGGCGACCCATTTCACAATCGGTAAGCCCAGCCCGCTGCCGCCTTCCGCGCGGGAACGGGCTTTGTCTACGCGATAGAAGCGATCAAAGACCTGGGCCGCTGCTTCCGCCGGAATGCCAATGCCGTTGTCTATGACGTGGAGTTTGAGGTGCGTGGGCGTTTCGCTGAGTTCGAGGCGAACGTGGCCGCCAAAGGGTGTGTATTTGATGGCGTTGTCGAGCAAGTTCACAATCATCCGTCGCAGCAATTCTTCGTCGCCGCAAAATTCGATGTCTGGCAGTATCTGGCAATCCACTGAGATATTTTTGTGCGCGGCCAAAGTTTGTACTGAGCGACAGCATTCTTCGACCAGATCGTTCAGGTAAAGCTCTTCGCGGTTGAGTGGATGCCCGCCCGCATCGGCACGCGCCAGCGCCAGCATGTCATCCACAATGCGCGACAATCGTCGCGCTTCATCGCGCACAATGGCGAGGGTTTCCTGATATTCCATCGCGGTGCGTGGTTGCGACAACGCCACATCGGCTTCGCCGCGAATAATCGCCAGCGGCGTGCGCAATTCGTGTGAAGCGTCGGCGGTGAATTCGCGCAGGCTGGCGAGCGAATGATTGACGCGGGCCAGAAGCGCGTTGAAAACCCTGGCCAGGCGTCCCAGTTCATCGTGCGGGTTGCTGACCTCCAGGCGTTTGTGCAAATTGTTGGTATGGATTTTTTCCGCTTGTTCTGTCATCGCTGCGACCGGGGCCAGGGATTTCTTCGCCAGCAAAAAACCCGCGATGGCTGCAATCAACAGCATTAACGGCAGACTGAGGTAAAAGATGCGGCGCAAACGGCTTAACTGTGTGACCATCTCTTCCTGCGACTCTGCGACGATCACAAAATAATTTTGCTTCGTTTCGCGGACACACATGATTGCCAGGCGTCCGCCTGTTGCGCCAAACGCATTGATCGTGTGTAAAACAGGATGCTGCACCGCTTGCGCTTCGGCGAGCCAATCGGCAGGAATCGGCTGCTGCAAAACGATTTCTCCCGTTGGCGTGGATTGTTCATCGAAGTAATTGGCCCCCAACGTTTGCGTTTCTGTTGAGATGGATAGATAGGAATGGTGGGGGCGAAATTCAACCAGCGTATGCGCAGTCGCCACGATGTCATTGCCGTGATTTTCCAGCATTTGGCCTTGAAAGCCTGCGGCTGCGGTGCGGGCGTGATCGGTCAGATTATGATTCAGTTGTGCATTCAGATCACGCGCCAGCAACCAGTACAGCAAAACGCCGAACGTCACCAGCAACACTGCAAAAATCAGCACGTACCAGAACGTCAGCCGAATTCGCACGCTATTGAACATCGTCCTCCTCCGAGTTTGCCGAAAGCAGATACCCTTCACCGCGCCGCGTGTGAATGAGCGGCGGGGAAAAGCCATCGTCAATTTTACGCCGAAGCCTGCGCACATAGACATCAATCACGTTTGAGGCCGGATCAAAGTTGTCGTCCCAGACATGCTCGGCGATTTCTTCGCGTCCGAGCAATTGCCCGGCGCGCAGCACAAAAAATTCCAGCAGCGCATATTCTTTGGCGGTGAGGGGGATGCGTTGATTGTTGCGTGTCGCGGTATGATTTGCCGTGTTCAGCGTCAAATCCGCGATTTGCAAAATGTCTGAACGAAGCGACGTTTGCTTGCGCCGCAACAAGGCTCGCACGCGTGCCAGCAGTTCCTTGAACTCGAACGGCTTGACCAGATAATCGTCCGCACCGCTGTCCAGACCTTGCACGCGATCATCCACGGCATCGCGCGCCGTCAGCATCAGCACAGGCAGGTGAATGCTCTGTTGGCGCAATTCGCGGCACACGGCAAAGCCATCTTTTTTCGGCAGCATCACATCCAGAATCACCAAATCATAATCATTGATCGAAAGGCGATAGAGCGCATCTTCGCCATCCACCGCGACATCGACGGCATAACTTTGTTCGCGCAATCCTTTCGCCACGAAATGGGCGACGCGCGGTTCATCTTCGACCAGCAATAAACGCATCGGGAAATTTATAGCGCAACCGAAATGAAAAGACGATGAATTGGCGAGGTAGGAGGGAGGCAGTCTTACTTTAGCTTCGCATATTCCTTCTTGGCTTCAATCAACACAGGCAAATCGGCATCGGCATCTTTCCACAGCGCGAAGAAATCCTGATACGACTTGCTCGCTTTCGCCGTGTCGCCTGTGAGCAGCGCCGCGCGTGCCAGTCCGAGATGCGCGAGCGGAAAAAGCGGCGAGCGAGGCTCCCAGCCGCGATGATCGAGGATCACTTGAAATTCGCGCGCCGCCGCAGCACCGTTGCGTTCACCCAACCAGGCTTGGCCGCGCAGATAGTTCTGGTAGAAGTTGCTCACGCTTTCATAGCGGCTGGCGGCTTGTAGAATTTGAACTGCTTGAATGCGATTGCCCCGTTGCAATTCGAGCGCGGCGCGGATCAGAGGCAGGTTGATCTCGTTGACGATTGTGTTTTGGGGATAGAGTTTGACGGCGGCGGAGTTCAGTTCCTCCGCTTGCGGAACCTTGCCACATAGCGCCAGCGCCATGCTTGCGCGAAAAAGCGCAATCGCGGTGCGAGGCAAGGCAGCGGCACGAGCAAGGTCGGCACGGCTTTGCTGGCAATGTCCCAGGACAGCAGCCCGCTCGGCATTCGAGGACACAAGTTCCCCGGTCCATCCCTGCAATTTGCGCTGCTTGGTAATCTCAGCGGCGCGGTTTGCGAATTCCCGCGCCTTTTGCCATTGGCCAACAAAGGCAGCGGCACCGGCCTGCCAATACAGATGGTTGAATTCACCCGGCCTCGCGCTTGCCCAGTCCACCTGTTGCTTCATCGCAGCGGTGTCCCCGTGGATGAATGCGATGTTATAAAGAAAACTGTGAAGATAAGCGGCGTCGAATTTCTGTGCAAGCGATTGCTCTCCCATCGCCTTAGCCTCCTCGAAGCGATTGAGCCGTATGAACACTCCTGCCAGGCTGGCAAATGGCATGCCACGGCTTGGGTTAAGGCGAATGGCTTCGTGGTATTCTTCGATAGCTTTTTCGTCCTGCCCAATTGAGGTGTACCGGAAAGCCAGGTTGTTGCGGGTCTCGCCATCACGCGGATACATCTGCGTACTTAATTCCAGCACCTCGATCGCTTTATGTAGTTCTCCTGTTTCTTTTGAATAGTATTCATAAGCGATGCGTAGTTTCTCGCGCTGGCTGACCTGCTCCCGCAACTCAAAGGCTCGTCGTGCCGCCTCAGCCGCAAGACCCTGTTGATTGCTGTTATTGTAGGTCGTTGCCAGAGCGCCGTAGGCGCGGGCGAAGTTGGGGTCGAGTTCTATAGCGTGTTTGAAAGAAGAAATTGCTTCAAAAACCTTACCCTTTTCATTCTGCTCAATTCCCAGGGAGTAAACCTTGAGCGCCTCCAACGATGAAGTCGTAGCTTGTTCAAGCGGCGCATCAAACTTCTGAATCGAACCAAGTGATTCGCCCAGCTTCTCACGCAATCGAGTTGCCGCTTCGCCCAGCGTCCGCAGCACCTGTTCCTTGCCCTCGGCTTCGCCCTGTTCGCGCGCCAGCACGTCGCCCGTTTGCCCGTTGATCGCTTCGAGGTTGATCACGTAATTGCGCCCCAGACTCGCTATCGTGCCCGTCAACATTGCTTTCAAGCTCTGCCGTTGGCAGATTTCGCGGCCTACGGCGGGTGTGATGCGTTCGTCGGGCGAGCGGTTCATCAATCGCAACGTCTCGCGCACTCGTTCATCCGCAAAGAGATTCAGAAACGGCGATTGTCCCAGATGCACGGCGAGCGCCTGTTTGAGCGTGCCATCAAATACCGCATCACCCGTCTTATTCTCGAAATCCGCCAGCAAGATCGTGTCTTTGTCCGTCAATGCAGGCTGGCGTTGGAAGTAAAAGAACGTGGCCACCACAACGACCGCAAGCACGGTCAGCGCAATAACAACGTTGCGAGTGCCGAGGAAACGCGCAGCGCCTGGGAGCGCAATCGTCCCGCTTGCTGAGGCTGGCGGGGCAGACTCACTGGCAGACAAAGGATTCGCGGCGATCAGCGTATTCGCTTCGGAGGCAGGCAAGCGGGACGCTTGCGTTCCCAGGCCTTCGGTCTCGCCGGAAGTGCGAGCGGCGCGGGCTTGATAGGCCAGTTCGTCTTTCAGTTCTTGCAAGTCGCGCGCAAAGTCGTGTGCGGATTGATACCGCGCAGCACGATCTTTCTGCAACGCCTTCGTGACGATGCGTTGTGCTTCGGCGGGTGCGTTCACCAGTGATGCAGGCTCCTGACGCAACACCGCGCCGATGATGTCCAGCATATTCACGCCCTCGAACGGACGTTTGCCCGCGAGCAGTTCATAGAGCACCACGCCCAAACTGAAGATGTCCGACCGCGCATCCACTTTTTCGCCGCGCGCTTGTTCGGGCGACATGTAACTCGCCGTGCCCATCACCGTTCCCACTTCGGTCGTGTGTGAATCAGCAACGGGCAATGCCAGCGTCGGATCATCTTCGCCCAATCTCTCTTTCGCTCCGTCGCTTCGTCGCTCGGTCAATTTGGCTAAGCCAAAATCCAACACTTTCACGAGGCCGTCTTTGCGCACCATCACGTTTTCCGGTTTGATGTCGCGGTGAATGATTCCGGCTTCGTGCGCGGCAGCAAGAGCCTGCGCGATTTGCAACGTGATGCTGAGCGTTTCGTCCAATGCCAACGGGCGTTGCAAGCGTGCGCGCAAGGTTTCGCCCGCGATGTATTCGGTGGCGATGAAATGCGTGCTCTGGGCTTCGCCGATGTCGTAAATCGTGAGGATGTTCGGATGATTCAGCCCTGACGCGGTTTTCGCTTCGAGTGCAAAGCGGCGCAGACGTTCAGAGTCCCTCGTGAATTCGACGGGCAACAGCTTGAGCGCAACCTTACGTTGCAGGCGCATGTCTTCGGCCAAACAGACTTCGCCCATCCCGCCTTTGCCGAGCAGTGCAGTAACCTCATAAGGCCCGAAGCGTGTCCCGGTCGTGATCGTCATGGTTGTGTGCGCATTAGCTTTCTGGAAATACGGGCGCAGTGTAGCATCGAACATGGGGTTTGGCTATTGCGCCTGCCTTGCGGTACAAACGGTTCTGCAACAGGACGCGCCATTGTTTGAGGGAGTGCTATGCGTAACACTTATTTTAGCTTTTGGCTGAGCCTCGCGCTCAGTTTCCTTTTCGTCGGTACATCCCACTCCGCCCGCGTTCCGTACCGCCTTTCGTCCTCTGACAACGCTTTTCTCGAAGACTTGGAGCGCCGTTCGTTTCGCTACTTTCAAGAGCAAACCAATCCGAAAACAGGCTTGGTGCTGGATCGCGCGCGCACCAACGGATCAATCCACGACGAAGGCCATCGCAATACCGCGAGCATCGCCGCGACGGGCTTTGGTTTGACCGCCTGGTGCATCGCGGCGGAACGCGGCTGGGTCAGCAAAAACGAAGCGCGGGCGATGGTGCGCACAACGCTGAAGTTTTTTGCCGAACAAGCGAAACACGATCACGGTTGGTTCTGGCATTGGATGGATTGGCGCAACGGCGAGCGTGTGTGGAAAAGCGAAGTGTCTTCGATTGACACGGCGCTGCTGCTTGGTGGCGTGTTGACTGCGCGGCAGTATTTTCGCAGCGATAAAGACATCGTGCGTTGGGCGACGACGATTTACGAGCGCATGGATTTTCTGTGGATGCTGAACGGCGATCCGTATTTGCTGTCGCACGGACTGCGCGAAGAATCCGGTTTCATCAAACATCGCTGGGATCGCTACAGCGAAAACGCGAGCCTGTATTTATTGGCGATTGGTTCGCCCACGCATCCGATCAAACCCGAAGCGTGGTATGCGTGGAAGCGCGATTGGATCGAATATGGCGGCTACAAATATTTGTGTCACGGCGCGCCGCTGTTTATTCATCAATATTCGCACGCCTGGGTAGATTTTCGCGGACGCCGCGAAGCCAAACCGCCGCACATGGATTACTTTGAAAACTCGGTGATCGCCACGCGCGCACACAAACAATTCTGTTTGGATTTGGCGAAAGAATTTCCCGGCTACACCGAAAACATCTGGGGCATTTCGGCATCGGACAGCGCGAAAGGCTACGTTGCGTGGGGCGGGCCACCGCGTCACTCGCACATTGACGGCACGGTCGTGCCGTGTGCTGCAGGCGGTTCGTTGATGTTTGCGCCGGACATTACTGTACCTGCGCTGCGGGAAATGAAAGCGAAGTTTGGCGACAGGATTTATGGGCGTTACGGCTTCGTAGATGCCTTCAATCCGAACAACGGTTGGGTCAATCCTGACGTGATTGGCATTGATGTCGGCATCACATTGTTGAGCGCAGAGAACGCACGCAGCGGCAACGTCTGGCGTTGGTTTATGCGCAACACGGAAATCCCTCGCACTCTGCAAGCGATTGGGTTAGTGCCAGCGAAATCTTCGTGAGCCATTTTCACCACAGAGACGCAGAGGAATCACAGAGATTCACGGAGAAAAACTCTGTGAGCCTCTGTGTAATCTCTGTGCCTCTGTGGTGAAATCGCATTCCGCTCAGCGTTGCGCCGTTTTAGTGTCTATCGCGGGCAGGATCATCTCACGCATTTTTTCTAACGGCTGGCGACTGCTGCCGCCATAATTCGACATCACAATTGCCGTCCAGCCTGTGCCGAGAAACATATCCAGATTGGAACTAATGCCCGGAAAACCGCCGCTGTGCCCGACGACCACAACGCCATCACGACTACTGATCTGAAATCCGTAGCCGTACTGCGTGGATTTCAGATCAGGCTTCGCGGACAACAACATCTTCACGTATTCCGCGCCGACAAGTTTGTTTGATCTGAGCGCCACATCGAACTTCAACAAATCTTCGACTGTTGAATAGCCGCCGCCTTGCGGGCCGCCGCGCATCACGTGCATAAAGATGTTGTTGCTGAAGCTGACGCCTTTGTCCGAAAACTCTTTTTGATACCCGATGGCGAGATTCGGATTCACCTTGTCGAGTTCGTAGCAATCGGTATTCGTCATCCCGGCAGGCTTGGCGATGTTTTCGCGCACATAATCGAAGTAGTTTTGCCCGCTCGCCACTTCAATCACTTTGCCCAGCACGAGCATCCCGGAATTGCTGTACTGCCAGCGCGTGCCGGGGTCAAATTGGATTTTCTTCTCGTCTTCGATGACGCGTTTCATCATATCGTCCACCGTGCGATATTCGGCGCGCGAAGCCTGTTGCCATTTAGGGCTGAAGTAGCCGCCCAAGCCCGCCGTGTGCGTCAGCAAATGTTTGATCTTGATCTTTTCGGCGTCTTCTTTGTTCGGAAATTCGGGCAGGAATTTCGCGAGCGGATCGTCAAACGAAAGCTTGCCGCGTTCGACGAGTTGTGCGATGGCGACGGCGGTGAACATTTTGTTCATTGAGCCGAGATTGAATTTGGTGTCAATGCGATTCGCCACATTGAAATCTTTGTTCGCCATTCCGTACGCGCCTTTGAAAACGGGCACGCCGTCTTTCGCCAACAGCACCGCGCCCGAAAACACATCTGCGTCTGCAAGCTTTTTCATAAACGTTTCGAGTTCGCGTGCCATTTGTTCTTTGCTCAGAACTTTGGGCGGGGCGGCATCGGGGAGCGGTTTGGGCGCGCGCGTGCCGATGCCTGCGATGCGGTGCGGGGCTTCGGCTTCGACGCGCACAAGAATTGCCATCCAGCTTCCTGTCAGTTTGGTTTTCACCCGCGCGGTCGCCTCATTGGGTTGTGAATCTTGAATCCCGTGAAACTCGACACCGCGCGTGGCATCGTGCAGTTCCGACATAAATCCCAGATGCTGCTCCATCGGAATGCGCGCGAAGTTCGGCGCGAAATTTTCGGAGACATATTTTTGATAGGTCGCGCGATTGCCAGAGTTGATGAACTGAACCAATTCCTTGACGCGGCGTTCCGCTGGCGTTTCGGTTTGTGCGGATTGGGCCAACACTGAGAACGTGCAGAGCAACATTCCCAGCAACAGAACGAGTTTGGTGTTTGTCTTCATCGCTGTTTCCTTTCGGTGCAAAAAAATCATTTGTGGCCGCTGCCGACGATAGATACGTTCGTGGCAAACATTTTGCCAATGGATTATGATGATGACCACTATTCACAATATGAATCTGCAATCCATTGATTTGAACCTGTTGGTCGTGTTGGAAGCGTTGGTCGAAGAATGCAACGTGACGCGCGCGGCGAAGCGCATTGGACTGAGCCAGCCTGCCATGAGCAATGCGTTGGCACGGTTGCGGCGTACGTTCGACGATCCGCTGCTCGTGCGCACGGCGGATGGCATGGTTCCGACGCCCGCCGCGCAATCGCTCATCATTCCGGTGCGGCACGCACTCACGCAATTGCGCGAAGCGTTGGAAGAAAAAGCGTTCTTTGATCCGACCGCGACAGATCGGACGTTTCATTTGCTGACGAACGATTACGCCGAAATTGCTTTGGTTGCGCCTCTGTTACAAACGTTGCGAAAAAATGCTGGCTTCATCAAGCTGCGCATACAACGGCCACGCAGCGTGTTTGAGCCGCCCTCAACTTCATCGCTCGCGGATTCGTTTGATTTGGCTATGGGCTTTTATCCCGATGCGCTGGCATTGGATGCGCGGTTGCATTCGGCTTTGTTGTGGGAAGAACGAAACGTCTGTCTTGTCAGTGCCAAACATCCGACCATCAACGGCAAGCTGTCGCTGAAACAATTTGCCGAGGCTGAGCACGTCGCGTTGTTTTATAAACCGTCAGGGCCGGGCGTTGTGGACACGCTGCTCGCGCAAAAAGGCTTTACGCGCAAGATCGCCGTGCAATCGCCGCATTTTGCGAGCTTGCCGTTTATTGTGGCGGGAACGGATTTGATTGCGACGGTGCCAGAACGAATGGCGCGGCAATTTGCGCGGCAATTGAAATTGCAAGTGTTGCCTGTGCCGCTGGATTTGCCTGCGTTTCGGTTAACGTTGCTGTGGCATCAGCGACATCATTCCGACCCAGCACATCGTTGGCTGCGTTCCACCATGATCGAGACCGCAGTGAAGCTGGCGAAGAATTAAATTGGTTTTCAACCACGGGGGGCACGGAGATCATGGGGAAACAAGCCTTTTATTTTTAACTCTTCCCCGTGTGCCCCGTGCTCCCCGTGGTTAACTTTATAAGGCTGCTCCCGACCTCTGCTGCTGACGACGGATCCAATCATACCAATCGGACATCCCTGCGCCCGTCGTGGCCGAGACTTGTAACACCTCAATCTGCGGATTCACTTCTTTTGCGTAAGCTAAACAACGCGCGACATCAAAGTGCAAATACGGCAGCAGGTCAATTTTGTTGAGCAGCATCAACTGGCTGGCGCGAAACATGTGCGGATATTTCAGCGGTTTGTCTTCGCCTTCGGTGACGGACAGAATGGCGACTTTCGCGCGTTCGCCCAAATCGAACAGCGCGGGACAAACCAGATTGCCGACGTTTTCAATGAACAGCAGGGAATTCGGCGCAGGATTCAAACTCAGAAGCCCGCGTCCAAGCATATCGGCTTCGAGGTGACAGCCCGTACCCGTGTTGATTTGTACCGCTTTGCAACCTGTCGCGCGGATGCGTTCGGCATCGTTGATAGTTTCCTGATCGCCTTCGATGACGCCGATTTCAAATTCGTTTTTTAGTTCGCGCACCGTGCGTTCGAGCAGCGTCGTTTTGCCGGAGCCGGGTGAACTCACCAGATTCAAGGCCAGAATGCCGCGCCCCAGCAACCAGCCGCGATTGCGTTCCGCGATCAATTGATTCTTGCCGAGAATTTCCTGTTCCAACGCTATTGTCGTTCTGTGCGAA
This sequence comes from Blastocatellia bacterium, assembly GCA_016789725.1. GTDB lineage: Bacteria > Acidobacteriota > Blastocatellia > RBC074 > RBC074 > JAFDVL01. Next base: position 27,590 of record JAEUQN010000078.1, read on the forward strand.
TGATTGTGATTATGATCGTGTGAATGCGAAGGCGGCAGGCTGTGCAGAAAGCCTTGTTTGAGCACCTCTAGCCACTTTGTTTTTGGCGCAGTTGCGTGTTCGTGCGCGACGCCAAGCGCGTGGGCTTCGTCGTGCGATAGCATCATCCGCTCACCGGTTTCAGGATTTGTTACGGTGACGTGATTGTTGTCAGAGCATCCACAAGTAGCACACATCAGATGGTCTCCATTTCTTTGACTTTAAGTTCATGGCCCGCAATTTGTTCGAGGTCGTTGGAGCCGCAATCACAACGTCCGAACGGTTGCACCAGCGGCACAGGCCGTTGGCATTGCCGACAAATCGCCATGCCCGGAATTTCGATGATTTCCAACTGCGCGCCTTCGACGACCGTGCCTTTTGCGCAGATGTCAAAACAGAAGCGCACGGCGTCGGGCAAAATCGCGCTGAGCTTGCCGATTTCCAGCGTGACCCGTTTGACGCGCGTGCCATTCGCGTGTTCGGCACAGATGGCAACGACGCTGCGTGTAATTCCGAGTTCGTGCATAGAAAACAGGCGTTCAGAGTTCAAGCTTCAGCTTGTTGGTTGGCACAAAAAGCAAGCTGAAGCTTGAACTCTGAACGCCATTTTTGAGATACCGTCAGCAAATACGCGGCAATTGTTCGCCGACCAATAAATCCACGATGCGCCCACCGCCAAAGCCTGTGTTGAGGACGACGATGCCAGCCGGAGCAGCGACGATTTCGCCGATGATGGCGGCTTCAGTCCCCGCTGGATGCGCGCGCATTGCCTCAACGACTGGTTCTGCGAAATCCGCAGGCACAACGGCCACCAACTTGCCTTCGTTCGCCAGATACAACGGATCAAGACCCAGAATTTCACACGCGCCGCGCACTTCTTCGCGCAGCGGCAACGCCGTTTCCTCAATCCGAATGGCGACTTGTGACGACTGCGCGAATTCATTCAATACTGTTGCCAAACCGCCGCGCGTTGCATCGCGCAAACAGTGAATGTCCGGGCAAACCGCGAGCATCGTTTGCACCAAATCGCTCAGCGGTTGGCAATCGGTTTCGACATCGGTTTCGAGCGCGAGTTCATTGCGCGCCAATAAAATCGCGCAGCCGTGATCGCCGAGGTAGCCGTTGACGATCACTTTATCTCCTACCTGCGCGCGCGACGCGGAAATGTTCACGCCTACCGGAACAACGCCGATGCCTGCGGTGTTGATAAACAGCTTGTCGGCAGAGCCGCGTTCGACGACTTTCGTGTCGCCTGTGACGACCAACACGCCGACCAAATCCGCTGCCGCGCGCATGCTCATCGTCACGCGACGCAAGGTTTCGACGGGCAAGCCCTCTTCCAGCACCAAGCCGCACGACAAATACAACGGACGCGCTCCGCTCATCGCTAGATCGTTGACCGTGCCGTTGATGGCGAGCTTGCCGATGTCGCCGCCCGGAAAAAACAGCGGATGTACAACGAACGAGTCGGTCGTGAACGCGAGCCGATTGCCGTGACTTGCCAGTTCATTGAGGCTCACGACCGCTTGATCTTCGAGCGGTGCAAGCAATGGATTGCTGAACGCGCCTAGAATCACGTCCTGAATCAAATCGCGCATCGCTTTGCCGCCGCTGCCGTGTGCGAGCGTGATGTTCGCATCGCGCACTTTGCCGCGTCCGCGCTGCATTTCTTCGAGCGGAATGTTGCAGACGAATGAGGTCATACGGTCGCCCTCTGAAGCCCGGTGATGTTGATGCGCCCGAAGTTGTAGTACGCCGCGCACGCACCTTCGGACGAAACCATCAGCGCGCCGAGCGGCGTTTCGGGCGTGCAAGCCGTACCAAAGACTTTGCATTCGTGCGGCTTCAAAATGCCTTTCAGCACTTCGCCGCATTGACACGATTTCGGATCGGCAATCTTCAGATTCGGCACCGAGAATTTTCGTTCGGCATCGAACTCCGCGAACGCCGCGCGCATGCGGACGCCCGAATGATCTATCGAACCCAAGCCCCGCCATTCAAAGAACTCGCGCAACTCAAACACCTCGCTGACCGCCGCGAGCGCCGCCGCATTGCCCTGTTCCGGCACGATGCGCGCGTATTGGTTTTCGATCTCGGCGCGCCCCTCGGCAATTTGTTTCAGCACCATCCACAAGGCTTGCAAGATGTCGAGCGGCTCAAACCCCGCGATGACCAGCGGCTTGTGATAATGCCGCGCAATGAATTCGTATGGCGCAGTGCCGATGACCATGCTGACGTGGCCGGGACCGAGAAAGCCATCCAATTGCAAATCCGGCGAATCCAGAATGGCCTTGATCGTTGGGATGATCGTGATGTGATTGCAGAAGAGCGA
>JAEUQN010000079.1 GCA_016789725.1 Blastocatellia bacterium
AAGAGTTGTTGCAAAAAGGGTTTTCGTCTCAAATTCTTAACCTCGCACAATCCCTGCGCGGGAATGAATCTAACCGTCCCGCCGTCGCGGAAATCTACAAAAAGGTTATCGGCAAATTAGCCACCGAAGACTTCCTCGGCAACAATGAGGCCGTCAACCTGGCCGAACGATTATTACAACAAGGCAACGCCGAATGGCGCGCACGAACGGGGGCGATACAGACGGCAACGCCTACGCCCACGACGAGACAACCTTACGCCGTGATGGACGACCAGATGTTTCGAGAGTTGATCGAAGCATCTGCCAAAGCGGCAGCGAAATCTACGGCAGACAACTTGCGGGCCAATCATGCCAATCGCCTGAAATCTACCTTGCAATCCATGCAACCGGCTGTCGAAAAATACGCCCCGGCACAGCTCGCGGCGATCAAAACTCGACCACCAGGCCCATCTTCCGGCCCGATGAACGCTCCTAACCAAACCGTCTTCAATGAATATCGTGCGCTGGCGAATAATTCCGCCACGACGAATGACCAACTGTTGGAATTTGCCAGGAAAGCGGGACCACAGGAACAAGCCGGACTGTATCAGCAAATCGCCATGCGGGCGCTTTCCAAAGGCGAAACAGAACAGGCCAAACAAATCATGGAGTCACATGTCAAAGACCCCGGAGCCAGGGAAAATTTTGAACGGATGCGCGAATCAATGGCAATGAGCAATGCGCTCCGCAAAGGTAATGTGGAAGAGGCCAAACAAATCATCGCCAGCATCCAGTCACCTCAACGAAAAGCAGAGCAAATGATTTCGCTGGCGCAGCAAATTACGCCAAAAGATAAGCCCGGAGCGGCGACCTTGTTGGAGGAAGCCGCGACGTTCCTGGGCGCACAGGTCGAAAATGTGCAACAGGTCAATTCCCTTAATAATTTGGCGCGCGCGTTTGCCCCTGTAACCCCGGAACGAAGCTTCGAGCTGGCCGATACAATGGTCTTGAAATTCAATACGATCATCGCAGCAGCCAGCGTTGTTGACAGTTTTGAGTTGCGAAATGGTTTTGAGCAAGGTGAGGCCAGAGTCGGCAGCGGCGGTTCGATGTACTGGCTGAATAATTTCACGAATAATTTGATGTATCTGGCGACGTTCGATTTTGATCGCGCCAAAACTACTGCCGAGCGATTTGACCGCTTGGAAATACGCCTGAATGCGCTGGTGGCGGTTGCGTCGGGAACGCTGCGCCCACGACAACGCTTCGCGGGTGGAGTACCGCCACTGCCACCACCACCGCCACCCGTCATCCGATAACTACTATTTACAAGATGTCCACGCCGAAATTCACAATTGGTTCGATTACAGATCGTGGCTTGAACCCACGTCGCACCGCCAATGAAGACCGTTTTCTCGCGCTGCCGGAAAGCGGTTTATTTCTTGTTGCGGATGGGGTCGGCGGTCATCGCGGCGGACAAGTCGCCAGCCAAACTGCCGTAGATGTTTTTACGGATGCCTTTCAGTCTCGCACGACGGAAGACTTGCTCGGCTTCGTCAAACAAACCATCCAGGCGGCAAATCGAAATATCCACCGGGCTTCGCACGAATTGACGGAACTTGAAGGAATGGCCTGCACGCTCGCGCTGATCGCCATTGAAGGAAGGCGTGCCATCATCGCGCACGTAGGGGATTCACGCGTGTATCGCTTTGATGGGCGCAAGCTGTTTTGCGAAACCGAAGATCACAGCGAAGTCAACGATGCGGTGCGCGCCGGAACGCTGACCGCTGCACAAGCCGCCAATCATCCACATCGCAACATCATCAATCGCGCGCTGGGCGCAGACGCCAACGTCGAACCGGATTTCAAAATTCTGACGCTCGAAGCCCGCACCAGCTTTTTGCTGTGCAGCGACGGCATCACACGCCACATCCCGGACGATGAATTGGAAAAGCTGATGGCTAGTGGATCGCATCCGAACAACCTTTGCGACCGCTTGAAAGAACTCTGCTTTGCGCGCGGCGCAGAAGACAATCTGACCGCCGTCATCGTGGATTGTGGCGAACGCGCCTACCTTGAAGAATCCACGCGTCCGACCGTTCCGCGCAAAGCGGTAGCGACCACTTTTTCTACCGCGCCTGCGCCATCGCGCATCAGCGTGGATTTCGGCGACTCGACCGACGCAACAAACATGCCTGCCAAACCTGTTTCACAAGCTCCTTCAAATTCCAATCGCAGTTCGCTGGTGAGCGGATTGGTTCAACTTATACTCTTGATCGCCGCGCTCGCCGCAGCCTTTGTCGTTGGGCGCAAATGGGATCAGGTTTACGGCTTCATCAGCGGCCAGCCGGTCACCACCAACCAGGCCGCGCCTGCCGCGACAACGACGCCCGCCAACGTCAACCCGGATCTCGCCGCCGCCAAAGCTTTGTTTGAAGAGAAGCGTTTTGACAAAGCCCGTGACGGCTTTACTGAAGTGCTGAAAAAAGATGCGACTCAGGCCGAACCGCATTACTGGCTCGGTCGCTCACACTACGAATTGAAGCAGTATTCCGAGGCCGTCAAACAACTGAATGAAGCCGCCCGTCTTGACGCCAAATTGCCGTTGGTCTTTGTCCATTTGGCGCTCGCTTATGACGCGATGGGCGATAAAAAAAATGCGGCGGAAAATCTGCGCCGCGCGGTTGCCACGCCGCAGGCACCGACGCCTGTGCCTGCGGCATCACCCAATCCGTAATTTATTATTAAATTTCTTGTCGTCAATTTGATCTGCGGTATACTGCGCCCGCTGGTTGCATAGAGTTCTTTCACTCACTCAACCCCAGCAAAATCCCAACGCTCCTGAATCCATACGACCCCCGGTCCTGCATCCGAAAAAACTGTTTTTGATGCCCCATTGACGGAGGCCATATGCTGCGAGGTTCCCTCTCGGTCGCCGCTCTAGCATTGCTGCTGACTTCGCTCTCTTCTGTGCAGGCACAAAACGTACAGGTACAATTCGTCGAGACTCCCGGTCTATTCAGGCGGCCCAACAAAACCATCACGCCCGTCACCAACATTGACGTACCGATGCCAAGGCTCAAGATCAAGAAAACCGGGCTGCTGGCGTCGCGTCTGTCAGACAAGCATCGCTTGCGCTGGAAAGCCATCACAGACCTGGTTCTGGCTCAAACTCCAACCGGCACGCCATTGCATCCGGTCTTGAGTGAACTCTGGCGCTGGGCCGATTCAAGCAGCCATATCATTCAGGTGGAATTGATCGAATCCACAAACATTCAATCCAGTTCGGCAGGAAGCTTTAATATCGAGCAATTCGACCCGACCGGGCGCTGTCACCGGACAACCTTGAAGCTCTATATCTCCAACATTGACGTGGCAGTGAGCGGGCCACAGGTAGCGCGCCGTAACGGCTTTATCCCTTTTGCAGGTCTTCGCAAAGAGGAACGGTATGCTGAAGTCCTGGGCCATGAATTAGCCCACGTCAAATACGTGCTGAGCAACGCGATGCGCTCCCACCTCGTTCACGAATTGGTTGAGACGACCAACGACCTGCTGCTCTTGCACGCACGCACCAGACCAATGTCCACAGCATCGCCGGAAATGAAGCAACGACTCATTCAACGTGATGCCTTGCTGAGAGAGATTGAACCTCAGGCGGAAAGCATTGAAGAAGTCGTTTGGCAGGAACTGACCGCCAGCAAGAAATCGCGGACCAACCTAATACCGGGAACAAGGAATCACCGACGATAATGCGCGCCAACCTGAAAGATTTTGGAGAACATTTCCAGGCGTCATCACACGCCGTCCGACTTCACGGAACCATTTTGGACGTCACAGGACTTTTTTTCCTACCTTTGGAACTTTTTTCATAGCCAACCAAGTAAGAATTACATGGGCAATCGAAGGGGGCATTTTTGGTTGCAAGCCTCTTTTGCACAAACCCCTTGATTTTATTGATGTTTGACGCATTTTTACAAAACTCAAAACTGTGGCACGGAGCTTGCGAATGCTAAGGTGGGGCAAAGAGACACCGATAGCAAACGCTATCCTGGGTGTCACGTGATTACCAGTTTAGGTGAGGATGGTAATCGCATTGAATAGGCGCTGTAGACATCCCACGACTACAGCGCCTCTTATTATCCCGCTCCAAAATCGCTCTTTTTTTTTTCATTCGCATCAACCCGTTTCTCTGACGCGGGTGTAATTCAGATGGTACGCATTTTGGCCCGTAACGACGGCAGCAGGGGATGCGCTTGCAGGTTGAAGTCGCGTGCCATCTGAAGTGCATCCGCGCTTTTTTTTATCACTGGTCGTTGTTCCATCGTCAGTTGTTCCTCACACCAACAACCGTCATTTCTTGACTCCCACGTAACGCTCAGCTACCTTGCTTTGTCACTTGTAGTAGCCTAGCTTTTACACACAACCGCTAAACCTTCAAACAACCAGCGGACAACTGACGACGGATAACGGAGAATGCCAAGCAACTTCCTGACTGAACATCGGCAACGGTTCACTGAATTCCAAAGCCAATTCAATCTCGACCAATATTTATTTTACGCAGGCCAGAAAGCGCGATTGGAAACAAGCTCGCTGGAATCTGAGTTCAGTGATTTATGTTCCCTTTCGACCATCACCGAATTGCGGCAGGAAAGCGAGGCCGCTTCCCGCGAAACAGATCGCGCGTCACTCAAGTTGTTAATTGCCATTGCCTGTCACGCGCAGATCAATTCCAAAGTTCGAGACCTGACCCAGGAAATTGCCGAGGATGAAGCGCACGCCTCCATCGTTTGGGAAGGTGAAACCATCTCATTCCAAACCTCAGCGACACTTCTGCAAAACGAACCAAATCCAATCAGACGTCATGACTTGGCGGTGCGTCGGGCGGAAGTATTCAAAGCCTTACAGGATTTGCGCGCCGAACGATTGGAAAAGGTGCATGAAAAAGCAAAAGAGTTGGGAGCAGAAAACTACCAGACGCTGTATCACAATTTGCGCGGGATTGATTATGAAAAGCTGGCAACACAGCTTCAATCATTTCTGACGCAAACAGAAAGCCGGTTTTCTTCGACGCTTTCGACGTCCCTGTTGCGCGAAGCCCACGTCACACTCAACGAGGCCATGCAGGCCGATATACCATTTTTCCGGCAACTCGCGCGTTTTACAAAATTCTTTCCAGCCTGGCAACTCAAACCAGCCCACCGCGAAACGTTTTCGGGGCTTGGCATCTTGACTTACCAGCAATCCAACCTGGTGATTGACGACGAACAGCGTCCGGGCAAACACGTGAAGGGATTTCACTTTCCAATTCGTGTCCCGGACGAAATCAAAGTGCTCGTCACGCCACAGGATGGTGCGCGTAGCTATTCATCGTTTTTGCACGAGAACGGTCATGCACAGCAATTCGCGTGGACTTCACGCCACTTGTATCCAGAGTTTCAGTACGGTGGCGATGGCGCGGTGCGAGAAGTGTTCGGGCTTTTATTTGCGGGATTATTGAGTGATCCGCGCTGGCTCGGCGATCTGCTCAGCTATCACGAGAGTGAAGAGTTTCTCCACTTGCTCGCCGTACAAAAACTGCTCTTACTGCGACGCTTTGCGGCCCGGCTCATGTACGAAATTGAATTGCACAAGGGTCAACTCGCCGGGGCTGCCGGAACGCGATACGCTGAACTTTTGACCGATGCCGTGCGCGTGCGTTACGACGAAACTGAGCATTTGCGCGATGTCGAAGACGGCTTGGTGGTCGCAGACCTGTTGCGCGCCGCCGCCTTTGAGGCACAGTTGCGCGAGCAGTTAAAAACTAAATTCGGTTCGCGGTGGTGGACTTCGCGCAAGGCCGGGGATTATTTGATTGACCTCTGGAACACAGGTGGACGCTATCAAGCGGAGGAGATGGCGAAGATGATTGATCTCGGCGAACTCTCGTTTGATTGGCTGGCCGAAGAATGCTTGGCAAATTTGCAGGCATGAAAAATCAAATAGACATTTTGGCAAACATTTTGGCAGACATTCTGATTGTAGGCGGAAGTATTGGCGGTTGCGCGGCAGCGTTGGCGGCCTCACAGGCCGGGCATCGTGTCGTGTTGACAGAAGAATCCGATTGGATTGGCGGGCAATTCACTTCGCAAGCCGTTCCGCCCGATGAACACGGATGGATCGAACGATTCGGTTGTACCAGAAGCTATCGCAACTTTCGCCAACGCGTCCGCGCTTACTATCACCGCAACTACCCGCTCACCAACGAAGCTCGCAGCAACAAACAATTGAATCCCGGCAACGGCTGGGTTTCGCCGCTTTGTCACGAACCCCGTGTCGCATTGGCGGTGCTGGAAGAAATGCTCGCGCCGTTTGTCAGTAGTGGTCGCCTCACGATTTTGCGCGAACATAAACCAATGGCAGTGGACGTCAACGGGGATCGCATCCGCGCGGTAACATTGCGTGATTTGCGCAGCAGCAACGAACTCACGATAACAGCAACGTACATTTTGGATGCGACTGAGTTAGGAGAGCTATTACCGCTCTCAGGCGCTGAATTCGTCACGGGCTTTGAATCTCAGACAATGACGGGCGAGCCGAGCGCACCGCGCGACTATCAGCCGCATAATCAACAAGCCTTCTCCATCTGCTTTGCGATGTCGCATCACGACGGCGAAGACCACACGATTGAAAAACCGGCACGCTATGATTTCTGGCGTAAATTTGTGCCAACGCTTGAACCTGCGTGGCCGGGACAATGGCTGTCGTGGACGATCACCCATCCACGATTGATGACGCCACTGACCTATCACTTTCATCCACACAATGAATCAGGCCGAGCGTTCACGGGCTTGTGGTCCTATCGCCGCATTGTGGATCGCCAACAATTCACCTTCGGTTTTGATTCAGATGTGTGCCTCGTCAATTGGCCGCAAACGGATTATCTGCTCGGTGATCTTTGCAGCGGTACAGATGAAGAAAAGGCGTGGCATCTTGCCGCCGCACGCGAACAAAGCCTGTCGCTGATGTTTTGGTTGCAAACCGAAGCGCAGCGCCCCGATGGTGGTTTCGGATGGAAAGGTCTACGATTGCGCGGCGACCTCACGGGTTCACCTGACGGCCTGGCGAAGATGCCATACATCCGCGAATCGCGCCGCATTCAAGCGGAATGCACCATTGTCGAGCAACACGTAGCGGAAGCCTTGCGCCCCAATCAGAAATTTGCTGAGCGGTATTTCGACTCGGTCGGCATTGGGTTTTATCGAATTGACCTGCATCCTTCGACCGGCGGAAACAATTACATTGATGTCGGTTCCCTGCCCTTTCAAATCCCGCTCGGTGCGTTGTTGCCCGTGCGGATGGAAAATCTGTTGCCTGCCTGCAAAAACATCGGTACAACGCATATCACGAACGGTTGTTATCGTTTGCACCCGGTTGAATGGAATATCGGCGAAGCGGCGGGATCATTAGCGGCATTTTGTTTGGAGCAAAAAACTTCGCCACGCGCGGTGCGCCAACATCAGCTCGCTGACTTTCAACAACGGCTTATTCATCAGGGCATCGAATTGGCCTGGCCTGACGATTTGGTATTGGCGCAAGGCGATCCCCACATTCACGCCCAATAAATCAGCCCCGATTCGGTGATACTTCAAAAAATTTCGATGGCATTTATCGGTGCATCAGGGCTGGACTTAATGATTGGCGTCGTAACGTCCCCGCTGGACATTGCGACGTTCGGCAAAATCCATATACTGCCGACGTATGAAGCAAGCTACAAATTCAGTTCACGTCGCGCTGGGCGAACGTAGTTACGACATCACAATTGCCGAAGGCAGTCTTACCCAGGCGGGCGAAATCACACGCGCCGCACTGGGGAACAGGACGCGCAAGCTGGCGCTGATCTCTAACCCTCAAGTTCACGGCCATTTCGGCAAACTCATTGAAAAAAGCCTGAAAAAAGCCAGTTTTGTCACGCTCACGCATTTGATAAGCGATGGCGAACGCGCAAAGTCGCTCAAGACCGCCGAACGCGCGTGGTCGTTTTTGATTGCCAATCGCTTTGAGCGTGGCGATGCAATTGTGGCGCTCGGTGGCGGAGTTGTCGGCGACTTGGCGGGCTTCGTCGCCGCGTGTTTTCAGCGCGGCATCCACTTCGTGCAAATTCCAACGACCTTGCTCGCACAAATTGACAGTTCGGTGGGCGGCAAAACTGCCGTCAATCATCCGCTCGGTAAAAACCTGATCGGCGCGTTTCATCAGCCCAAAGCCGTCATTATTGATCCCGGTGTATTGCGCACGCTGCCGCCGCGTGAATTGCGGGCGGGGATGTACGAGGCGTTAAAGTACGGCGTCATTTGGGATCGTTCCCTCTTCGATTTCATCCGCGATCATCAATCCAAAGTTGAAGCACTTGATGCCGCAGCACTCGCGCACATCATCCAACGTTCCTGCGAAATCAAAGCCGAAGTCGTGACGACAGACGAACGCGAATCCGGCTTGCGCAAAATTTTGAATTACGGCCACACCATCGGCCACGCGCTTGAAGCCGTCACACATTATCGCCGCTTGAAACACGGCGAAGCGGTCGGCTACGGAATGAAAGCGGCGGCCAATATTGCAATGAAAGCGGGATTATTGGCGAAGGAGGAACGCGCCGCCATTGACGATGGAGTCGAAGCATTAGGACGGTTGCCGCACATCAACGATTTATCCGCGCCAGAGATTCTGACTGCGATGACGCTCGATAAAAAAGCTTCGCAAGGGAAAGTGCCACTCATTTTGCCAACGAAGATTGGCGAGGTTGTGGTGCGCGCGGACATTGCGCCTGCCGTGATTCGTGCCAGCGTCAAAGAGCTATTACGGTAGCCCGCAGTGGCGCTATGGCTTCTCGAAAATCACGAAGTACATCTTCTTACCATACGCTGCGTCATAAAACCCAGGGCGGCTTTCTTTGAAGACAAAACCATTGCGCGTGACTTCAGTCTGCACCAAATCGGCGGGAATGGTATGCAACCGATGATATTCGGTGCGAGGGCGGCCAGCCGGTCCTTCGCCATCAATAATCACGAGCTTGCCGCCGGGTTTCAGCGCTCGTAATACCGCTTGCATCATTTGATCGAATTCGCGGAACTCGTGATACGTGTCCACGATCAGCACAGCATCCAGATCGTTCGGCAAACGCGGATCGGCGCTTGCGCCCAAAATCGCTTCGACTTGTGTGAGCTTCTCGCGCTCCGCACGTTGCTGCACTTTTCTGACTGCCAGTTCATCAATATCTACCGCATAAACCTTGCCTTCCGCTCCGACCCGCGCCGCGAGGTGAAACGTGAAATAACCAGAGCCGCTGCCGATGTCTGCGATGCGTTGCCCCGGCTTCACGCCCAAGGCTGCAAACACTTCAGCAGGTCGTTGCCACGCATCGCGCGTGCGGTCACGGTCGGCTTCCGGTGGCGGCGCGGTCATCGGCGTCTTTGGTATGGCACCTTCCGGCGTGACTGGGCGAAGGCGTTTGTATGAAAAGCGTAGAGGATCAAGCGGCATGCCATCCGGTCGTTTGAAATTGACGCCGCCCAACCGCATTTGTCCCGAAAACGTGTCGCCCTCCAGCTTGCCTTCGTAGAGCAAGACGCCGCGCGGTCGCATCCCGTTCAGATACCCGTAGGTCACGCCCGTCGGCGTGATTTTCAGGTACTCCCAGCGCGTCACCAATTCGCCTCGACCGAACACCGTTTCGCCTACCACGCGCCCGTCCACAACGCGAATGCGAAGCTTGTTATTGCCGGTGCGCGGTGCGTCCGGGTTCATCCATTCATCACCAACCCATTCGCCAATCAAGGCACGCGCTTCGTCTGGTGTCGCCAATGGCGTCGCCAGCAAACCTTCAACCGTCTCGGTCGGTGGCGGCTGGCGTTCGACTTCGGCAATTTGTGCCAGCATTTTCGCGCTGTCTGCCGGAGCACCGTAACCCGCAACCAAGGTGTTGTACGCTTCCCGCGCGGCGGTGCCACGACCTTCCATCAACAGGTCTTCGATGACGGTCTGCATCAGCTTGCGCGGCGGGATCACGGTTGCGCCCAATGCCGCGCTGACTTTTGTGTAATACGGCAAGATGCTGGTCGTTGGTGCAACAGGCGCGGCGAACAGCGCATAGTCGCTGAATGCCTCGCGCAAGCCGAGGTACATCGCAAGCATTCCCAAGGACTCGTGAGACTCCTTTGGCTTGAACGACTCTCGATAAAGCTTCCACGAAGCGGGCGCGGCAGCAAGAAGCATTTTCCACGCGTCTTCCGGCCAGCCGAAGCGGGCGTCCAGCGAAACATAGCGCAGCGGCGCAGCATTCGCTTTTGCGGCGGCGATCAATTTTTCCGCCAGCCAGTTCTCGCTCAAGTGAATCGGAGCATCAATGGAAATGCAGGCGCGATACGTCGTGCGCGTGGCGGCGGCATACGTCACCAGAATACCGCCGGAAGAATGCCCGATGATCGTGCGCGGGGCGCTGCCGCGAAACTGGCGATCAACGGCGGGCAACAATTCCTGTTCGATGAAATCCAGAAAGCGGTCGCCGCCTTCGTTTAAGCTGCTGCCGCTCACCGACAACCCCGGCGGTGTCAGGTCATGCACACGCCCGCGAAACGAATCAATATTTTCGATGGCAACGATGATAGCTTCGGGGATCAACCCATTGCGGCTGAGTTCGTCGCTCACGGCAGTAACGCGCGGCACATTGGCTTCGCCGTCCAGCACAATGATGACAGGATAACGCCGCTCCGACGCGCTTTGCGAAAATGACGCGGGCAGCACAAGGTTGATGCGGCGCGTCTGTTTGAGAATCACCGAGGCAAGCTGAAAGGCTTGCGCACTGCTGCCACGCGAGATGGGGACAATTCGATCTGGCTCGGCGATCAATGCGGGCGGCGGTTGCCTCTGCGCTGTTTGAGCGAACGTTAAGCCTCCGATCAACAGACAGAACCATCCGCACAACACGAATTTTTGCGTGTTCATTGTTTCTCCTCTTTTCGTGGTTTTGAAAATCCGAGCAGAAGGCCGCTATTTTCTGCTCCCGGCGTTGAGTTTCTTTTCCAAGGCCTCGCGCCGACTGCGTGTCAGCTTTAATTCAGTGCCGTCGGCCAAGACGACCAACGATTCGCTATTGAAATGTGGATGCAGTTCTTTGACCCGGTCGAGATTGACGATGGCGGAACGATGAATTCGCGCGAACTGCTCCGGGTCCAGCGCCGCTTCCAGCTCATTCATCGTTTGCCGCAACAAATATGCTTTGCCGCCTGTGTGCAAGCGCACGTAATAATCGTAGGCTTCAATCCAATCAATTTCCTCGGCTTTGAGAAAAATCACCCGCCCTGTCATTTTGACCATCAACCGCGTCAGGTATCGCGGCGTATCCGGCTGACGTGAGCCAATGAGTGTCAGCAATTTTCTGCCCAATTCGCTCGCGTCTTGTTGTGCAATTTGTTGCCTCGCCTGCGTTAGCGCTTTGCGAAATCGTTCATCGCTGAACGGCTTGAGCAAGTAATCAAGCGCGCTGACCTCGAAGGCTCGCAACGCATATTGATCGTAGGCCGTCACAAAAATGATGACGGGCAAAGGCTGCCCGGAAAGCTCTTCCAAAACTTCAAAGCCATTCATCTCCGGCATCTGCACATCGAGAAATACCAAATCGGGATTGAGCGCGCGAATGCTGCTGACCGCCTCTTTGCCATTACCGCATTCTTTGACCAGTTCAATGTCGGCCTCGTGTTTGAGCAAAGCACACAGGTTACGCCGTGCGGGAGGTTCATCGTCAACGATCATCGCTTTGAGGGTTTTACTGTTCATCGTGATGACCATTTTGCGGCGCGCTCTTTTTGCGCAGCGGAATCGTGAGCAAGGCTTCGACGCCGCCCTGTTCGCGGTTGCGCAGTTCGAGCTTAAAATCATCGCCGTACAGTTGCCGCAAGCGAGCCAGAGTATTCGTCAACCCCACTCCATTGCTCCCGTCCAGTTGCCAGCCTTCTGGCAAACCAACGCCATCGTCGCACACACGTAATTCGAGATGCCCATTGACATCCTCTGCGCGGATCAACACCGTACCCGGTTCAGCCCGTCGCGCCAAGCCGTGTTTGATGGAATTCTCAACCAACGGTTGGGTAATCAGATTCGGTACAAGCGCCTCCGCTACTTCAGGACGCGCCTCAATGCGGATTTGCAGCCGATCTGAAAACCGCATCTGCTGAATTTTCAGATACAGTTCCAACCATTCCAATTCTTCGCGCAGTGGCACTTCCTGTTGGCCGGAATTTTCCAACGTTTGTCGCAACAGATCGCTCAATCCCACCAGCATTTGCACAGCGGCTTCATTGTCACGATCTCGCACCAATCCCGTAATGCCATTCAGCGTATTGAAGAGAAAATGCGGATGCAATTGCATCCGTAACATCTGCAATTGCGATTGCGCCAGTTGTGTTTCCAGTTGGGCGGCGCGCAACTCGCGTTCACGAAATTGCTGGTAATAATTCAGCGCGCTGCCGATGCCCAACACCAATCCATAAAACAAACCACAAAACGCCAAATCGCGCGTCCACAAATAAGCCAGCCGAATCGTGACGGGCGGCGCAGGCCCGTAGCCGTTAATCAACTCTGTCAGCAATAAAGCAAGCCCCGCATGCACCAGGCACAATAGAGCGATGGACAGCAAATGAACAGGCAGCGTCCACCGAAGCGCGCTTCGTTCCAAAGGAAACCGCTGACGCAACCATAAGACCGCAGGAACCAAGGCCACCCACGATAGCCAAATGACGAATTGCGTGAGAAACATCCGCCCGACGAGGCTCAGCCCGGCAGACGGCGGCACGGGTCTTCTGATCTGCGGCAATTCGATGAACGGCGCCCCCGCTGAAAACACGCCCAACGCAAACCAGAAGAGAAAGAGCAAAGCCCATACAAGGCTCCGCCGCTGCCCTAAAGCACCAACCAGAAAGCCTATTTTGCTTTCAGAATCTTTCCGCATCCTTGATGATCATTCTGTCACACGCAGGCGTGCCTGCCCCACTGATTTGCAGCGAAGTCGGCAAATAATGCAGCGAACTGCGATGCGCATCCGGCGGCTGTTCTAAAATTGCTACAGCCACATCACCAGATAGATTTATTTCCTCAACTTGCACTATCATTGCGCGTGTAGTGGTTGCACCCGCCTTGACCGCTACAACGCAACCTATTCTGCAAAAACCAGAACCACAACTGATATACCAAATGTCCACCAATCTAACGCAAACCATCGAAGCGCAACGTCTCCATGAAGCCCGCGAAACCAAAATCCCCTGGCGCAAGTGGGGGCCATATTTGAGCGAACGGGCGTGGGGGACGGTGCGCGAAGATTATTCAGCGAACGGCGATGCGTGGCGTTACTTTCCACACGATCACGCGCGCTCCAAAGCCTATCGCTGGGGCGAAGATGGCATCGCGGGGATTTCTGACCGTCATCAAATTCTCTGTTTTGCGGTGGCTTTATGGAACGGCAAAGACCCGATTTTGAAAGAGCGATTGTTTGGGCTGACCGGGCCGCAGGGCAATCACGGCGAAGATGTCAAAGAGTATTATTTTTACCTCGACGCCACGCCCACGCATTCGTATCTAAAATACCTCTACAAATACCCGCAAGCCTGCTATCCCTACGAACAACTGATCGAGGAAAATCGCCAGCGAAACCGATCAGACCCGGAATACGATTTGCTCGACACGGGCGTGTTTGCCGAAGATCGCTATTTCGATGTGATGATCGAATATGCCAAGGCTTCGCCCGAAGACATTTTGATTCGCCTGAGCGTGACAAATCACGGTGATGAAACAGCAGAGCTGGATTTGCTGCCAACGCTTTGGTATCGCAACACGTGGTCGTGGGGCGCAGATGATCGCAAGCCACGTCTGCGATTGGATCGTGACAACCCGTTCGTCATTCGCGCGCGGCATTTTGATGACGGGTTGCGGCAATTGATTTGCGATGACACGACCGTTCAGCCAGAAATGCTCTTCACTGAAAACGAAACCAATACGGCGCGGCTCTATGGCGCACAGGAGGCTCCGGCTTTTGTCAAAGATGGCATCAATGATTACATCGTCAATGGTCAACAGGATGCAGTGAACCCCAATCAATCCGGCACGAAAGCTTCGGCCCGCTATCACTTGACGATTGCCGCCGGAGCGACGGCCACGATCAAGTTGCGCCTGACGAATGACATTGCGCCGAAGCCTGCGCTGGGGTTTCAATTCGACGAAATATTTGCCGCACGCATTCAGGAAGCGGACGAATTTTACAACGCGGTGATGCCAGCTAACCTTGACGAAGATTTGCGCAGCATCCAGCGGCAGGCTTTGGCCGGAATGATTTGGTCGAAGCAATTTTATTATTACAACGTGCGGCGTTGGTTGCGCGGCGATCCGGGAACGCCGGAACCGCCGCGCGCGCGGCGGCGTGGTCGCAATCACGGGTGGAGACACCTGGATAACGACGACATCATTTCGATGCCTGACAAATGGGAGTACCCCTGGTTTGCCGCGTGGGATCTGGCCTTTCATTGCATCCCGCTGGCATTGATTGACCCTGACTTTGCACAGGCACAATTGATCCTGATGCTGCGCGAATGGTATATGCACCCGAATGGGCAGATTCCCGCTTATGAGTGGAAATTTGAAGACGTAAATCCACCCGTGCATGCGTGGGCCGCGTTACGCGTTTACCAAATCGAGCAGGAAGTCTGGGGCCGTCAGGATCGCTCTTTTCTCGAACGCATTTTTCACAAGCTGTTGTTGAATTTCACCTGGTGGGTTAATCGCAAAGACACCGAAGGCAATAATATCTTTGAAGGCGGATTCCTGGGCCTTGATAATATCGGCGTCTTTGATCGCAGTTCCCTTCTTCCCGGCGGCGCAACACTGGAACAATCTGACGCAACCAGTTGGATGGGGATGTATTGCCTGAACCTGATGAACATCGCACTCGAACTCGCCAAAGACAATCCCGCCTATGAAGACGTAGCCTCCAAATTCTTTGAGCATTTTGTCCATATTGCACGGGCAATGAATAACATGGCGGGGCAAGGCCTGGCACTGTGGGACGAAGAAGATGGGTTTTATTACGATGTGCTGTCGCTGCCGAATGGGAAAGCCATGCCATTGCGCGTGCGTTCGATGGTCGGGCTGATTCCGTTATTTGCGACAACCACGTTAGAAGAAGAAACCGTCAATCAATTCCCCGGCTTTCGACGGCGCATGCAATATTTCATCGACAACTATCCAGAATTGAGCATGCACATCGAAACGCAGGCGACCGACGCGGGATTGCGACGTTTCTTATCGCTGGTGAGTCGAGACCGATTGCAACGTGTGCTGCGGTTGATGCTGGATGAAAATGAATTCCTTTCGCCCTACGGCATCCGCTCGTTGTCGCGTTATCACCTCGAACGTCCATACATCTTGCAACTGGATGACATCGCGTATCAGGTTGGATATGAACCCGCTGAATCTCAAACGCCGTTGTTTGGCGGCAATTCCAACTGGCGCGGCCCGATTTGGTTCCCGGTGAATTATCTACTGATCGAAGCGTTAGAAAATTTCCACCAATTCCTGGGCGATGATTTCAAAATTGAGTACCCGACGGGTTCCGGCAAGATAACCACATTGGCAGAAATCAGCGCCGATTTATCGAAGCGGATGATAAATTTATTTGCCGCCAACGAAGTTGGGCAACGTCCGATTTACGGCGCAGTGAATGGGCAAAATAGCAAATTCCAGATAGACGCCCGGTGGAGGGAATTGGTGGTATTTCACGAATACTTCCACGGAGACACGGGCGAAGGGCTTGGCGCAAGTCATCAAACCGGATGGACAGGATTGATCGCCCAATTAATTCAACAAACACATTAGCCAATGGAAGGACTTCGCCCAAACGGCTCCCTCTTTTAAGTCACCCCATTCAACCAGGAAAAAAGCTACCTATGAAAGCCACCATATCGCCACATCAGACACGAATCATATGTTCACTGGTCTTTGTTTTTGCGTGTTTTCTCCACCTGTCTCACGCGGTCGAAGCCCGCGTCACCCGCCTCGTCATTGAGCAAAAACAATCGCCAGCGTACGACGGCAGGTCGTTCGGCAATGTCGGACAATATGAGATTTTGACGGGGAAAGCCTACGGTGAACTTGATCCGAAAGACCCTCACAATACCATCATCACCGATCTTCAGTTCGCCCCCCGCAATGCACGCGGAATGGTCGAATACGTTGCCACCTTCACACTGGTGAAGCCTGTGGATGTAGCGAAAACCAATGGCGTGCTGATCTATGCTGTGCCAAATCGCAGCAATCGGATTTCGATCCCGGCCTTTAGTGTAGCGGGCGAATCCGGCGATGAATTTTTCCTGCAACGTGGCTACATCATTTTGCATAGCGGTTGGCAAGGCGATATTCCCGCGCGCGCCGGGGCCGAAACAATCAGCGTCCCCATTGCTAAAAATCCTGATGGTTCAAGCATCACGGGTTTGGCATTGGCTCGATTTAGCAATATGCCCGCAGGCACCAACACGCTCCCGCTTCCTGTGGCGCACGAAGCCGCAGGTCTGGAAACAACGAAGGCCACGCTGACGAAACGTGCCTCGGAAGAAGGCGCAATTATTCCGATTGCAAGCGGTGAGTGGGCATTTGGCGATTGCGGCCAAACGGCTTTCCCCGGCACACCGAACAGCAACAAGGTTTGTCTGAAAAATGGCTTCGATCCGGCGTATTTATACGAACTGCACTACACGGCAAAAGATCCGTTGGTATTGGGGATCGGCTTCGCGGCAACACGCGACATCAATGCGTATTTCCGCCGCGCTGCCAAGGATGACAGCAATCAATCCAACCCTGTCGCTGGGACAATCACACACGCCATTGCGCAAGGCATTTCGCAGTCCGGCAATTTCATCAAGACGTTCCTTCATCTCGGCTTCAATCAGGACGAGCAAAACCGTATCGTGTGGGATGGGGCGAACGCACATATCGCCGGGCGACAATTAGCGATGAACATCCGCTTCGCGTATCCGGGCGGCGCGGCAAGTTTGTACGAAGCGGGCAGCGAACCGCCGCTTTGGTGGGGCGAGTACGAAGACAAAATTCGCGGTCGCAAACCTGCGAGCATGCTCGCCCGTTGCCGCGCGACCAAAACGTGTCCGAAGATTTTTGAGACGTTCGGATCCGCCGAATTTTGGGGCTTGCGAATGTCTCCCAATTTGCTGGGGCCAATTGCCGAGTTGGACATTCCATTGCCCGCGAATGTGCGCCGTTATTATTTCCCTGGCACCACGCACGGAGGCGGGCGCGGAGGCTTCAGCACTGACGTGCCAGCGGTTCAGGGCGCATGCGATTTGCCCGCGAATGTAAACCCGCAGGCCGAATCCATGCGGGCCTTAATTGTAGCCTTGACGAATTGGGTAACAAAAAATGCCGAGCCTCCTGCCAGCGTTTACCCGCGCCTGGATCGCGGCGAACTGGTGCGACCCAATCACAGAGCAATGGGCTTTCCGTCCATTCCGGGTGCGCCGTTGCCAGACAACATGGTGAATACATTGTTGGATTACGATTACGGCCCAGAGTTCAAATACGCTGATTTATCAGGCGTGATCACGATGCAGCCGCCATTGATCAAACGTGCGTTTCCGACGTTTGTCCCCAAAGTAAATGCCGACGGCAACGAAACCAGTGGCGTCGCTTCGGCCTTGCATCAGGCTCCGCTCGGCACCTACTTAGGGTGGAACGTCACACGCAGTGGCTTTTTCAAAGGACGCGCTTGCGGCTTTGCGGGTGGCTTCATTCCCTTTGCAAAAACCAGGGCCGAACGATTAGCAAATGGTGATCCGCGCTTGTCATTGGAAGAACGATACAACGACCACGCGGGTTATGTTGCCGTGGTGAAAAAAGCAGTGGAGAGTTTATTGAATCAGCATTTCCTGCTGCCCGAAGATGCTGCGCGGCTGATTCGACAGGCCGAGGAAAGCAACGTCCTACGCTGATTGAGTGCTATTTCATGCTTGCACGGCTCGGCCTATATGCCATATCGCATCTTGCGCTTTTACGGGAACTCTAAAAGAGCCTGGGATGTTGACGGCAAGGCTGGCGTATTGTTCAGACGCTTTCCGTGGTGAACCCACAAACTTTACGCGCTGCCAGCCTCGTCCAATTCTTCTTCACTGACAACATACCGACGCGTTAGCCCCAGGTCTTTCAGCTTTTGCTGTAAGCTCTGGCGGTGCATGCCAACTTTTTCAGCCGCGCGCGTCACATTCCCATTGGTTTCAATCAGGCAACGTTCAATATAAGCCCGCTCGAAAGCTTTGCGCGCTTCACGAAAATCATCCAGATACGGAATCGCCAAAATGTCGCCATCGCCAATAATGACAGGCTGTTCAGCAGGCTTCGCCGTAGTGTTGATCTCTTCGGGCAAATCATTTGGTTGCAGCGTTGCGCCATCAGCCAGAACGGCGCTACGCTCAATGACATTGCGCAATTCCCGAATGTTGCCGGGCCAGGAATAAGCCGTGAGCCTGGCAAGTGAGGAGGGATGGATGCCCGTGCATTGCAAGCTGTATTTCGTCGCGTAGCCCTTTAAGAAATGCAAGGCCAGCATCGGAATATCTGAGGCCCGGTCGCGCAACGGCGGCAAATTGATTTGCACAACGCGCAGGCGGTAATACAAATCGGCACGAAACTTTCCATCTTCAACTGCTTTTTCCAAATCCACATTCGTCGCGCTGATAACGCGCACATCCACCGGAATGGAGTGAGAGGAACCGAGTCGCTCGATCTTTCGCTCTTCAAGGACGCGCAGCAGTTTGGCCTGCGTCGTCAAACTCATATCGCCGATTTCATCAAGGAAAATCGTGCCGCCATCCGCCGCCTCAAATTTGCCTTTGCGTTGGTTGGCAGCGCCGGTGAACGACCCTTTTTCGTGACCGAACAATTCAGATTCAATCAACTCGCTCGGCATCGCAGCGCAATTCATCGCAACGAATTGGCCTTGTCGGCGGCCCGCGCTTTTGTCGTGAATCGCCCGCGCGACTAATTCTTTGCCGGTTCCTGATTCGCCGCGAATCAAGACCGTGATGTCGGTCGCAGCCACTTTCGCAATCAAATCATAGACCTTCTGCATTCCCTCACTCGCGCCTAGTAACTCCCCTGAACCTTTGATCGCCGCGAGTTCTTCTTTGAGTCGTGCATTCTCCGCGCGCAAGCCGCGTGCTTCGAGCGCGTTTTTGACCACAAGGCGAAGTTCGTCCAACTCAAACGGCTTCGCCAGATAATCGTAGGCCCCAGCTTTGATGGCCTCCACGGCGGTGCGTTCCGTGCCGTGCGCAGTAATCATCACGACTTGTGGGGCATTGTCCTGTCCCGCCAGTTCGTGCAGAAATTCCATCCCGCTAGTGCCAGGCAAATTGTTATCGAGCAAAATTAATTGGGGTCTATACTGCGCGATCAGAAAACGGGCTTCCTCCACGCTACCAGCTTCGGCGGCCTCGTACTGCTTGAGCGCGCGCCGCATACCAAGCCGCGCGGCTTCTTCGTCATCAACAATCAGGATCGTAGGTTGATTCATCATATTCCCCCATCAATCACTCATTTTGGTGAAATTTAGCTCGAATCGGGTGCCACGTCCATCGGCAATAGGACTGGTCACGGTTAATTTCGCGCCAATTTCACGCACACGTCGCGCGACAATCGCTAGGCCTAAGCCCGTGCCGCGCTGTTTCGTGGTGAAAAACGGCTCGAAGATTTTCTGCTGCATTGCGGGTGGAATGCCAACGCCGTTGTCGGTGATAGAAATCGTCAGCGAATCCGCGCCAGCAATGTGAAGCTGTTTTTTCTTGTCATTCGTGAGCATTGATTGCGCCGCATTCAGCACGAGGTTGACCAGGATTTCTTTCAGCGCCGCAACGGTAGTGCCGTCAAGGATTGGATTCACTTGCAACTCCGTTGAGACCTGCACGCCTCGCTCACCGCATTCAGCCTGAGTCAAGGCTAAGACATTCTCGACCACCTCGCCCAACGTGGCGGAAGAAGCCGCCACAACCGCCGGACGCGAAAAGCTTAGCAATTGCGTAACGCTGCGATTCAGACGATTGATTTCATTCGTAATCAAATCCAAATCACGCGCATATTCACGGCTCACATCCTCATCTTCGCGCATCACCTGAGCGATGGATTTGATCGAGCTAAGGGGGTTTTTGATTTCGTGCGCAATGGTTGCGGCCATTTGCCCCATCACGGCCAGACGCGCTTGCTCGGCCAATTCGCGTTCGAGTTGGACTTTTTCTTCGAGCAACAACGCGCGTTCAATCGCAATCGCCAGATGCCCGGACAAGACTGCAAGCACTTCTCGTTTTTCGGCGGTGAGTTCAGGCGGCAGACTGCGCACCAGCATCAACCCAAGGACTTTTTCTTCGCGCCACAACGCATAACAAGCCAGTGCTTCAAGCTCGCGCAAAAGATCAGGCTCTTCAATTTGCGTGAGTTCTAACTTCTCGGCATAGCGAAATATCTTTTGATACAGCGGCGTGTCTGCCTCCGTGATCAGCCTGATTTCATTGAGTGCCAACGCTTCGGCGATGTGTTTTTCGGCGAATTCAACAAACTGCGTGAGCGTATTATAATGCGCAGCGTCATAACTCACTTGTGTAACTATATCCCGATACAAACCGACTTCACGCGTGAAGAGACGTTGGATGTTGCGTTCGGTTACGCGCCGCATCGGCTCGGCTAAAAACATCAAACCAAGAATCAAAATCGCTTCGACAACTCCGGCGCGGATTTCGTAATTCGCTTCAATCAAGATGGCAAGACGCCGAATGCCGTAGAGGTAAATCACCATCACCATTAAAGCAAACGCCGCATAAACGAAACTCTGGCGAATGACCAATTCCAAATAACGATAGCGATAAATGTAATAAGCAATCAGCGCCGTTGGAACGAGCGAGGACATTTTGGCTAGAGCTTCGAGATAGGGCCCCATCATCGCCCATTTGCGCCCATCAAAAATATAAGCAACGACAAACAATGCGCCCATCAGGAAAAGCGTGATGGCCAGCGCTTCAAAAAAATGCTTTTCGCGGATCGTCGTGATTTTGCGAGCTAAGTACAGATTGATGCCGCCACTTTCCCACAAAACAGCGGCAATCCATAAAATGAAGGGGAAAAGAAATTGTGAAAGCTTTTCAGGCGGTGGCGCATATTCGCCGCGCCAAATAAACGATAATGAATACGGCAAGACGAGCAATGGCAGGTAGCACAGCACAACCCGGAGGCGAATGTATTGCGGCTTGACGCTGTCATCCAACCACTGCCACAAACGCATTTGCGCATGCAACGTGAGCGGCGGCAAACAGGAGAGTGCCGCATAGGCAATCGTATCCGCCATCCGTCGCGCCACAATCGCGGATCGAACGTCTAAGAGATCAAAAACCGTTTCGATAAAATTGCCGAAAAACCAGACACCAATCGCTAGACCAAGCCAGAGCAAGGTGCGTTCATTGCTGCGTAGGCCACGTTGTCGGAAAAAAAGCCAGGTGAGATAGAGATGAAGCGCCGCTCCGGTAGCAAAGCCAATCAGCTTGAAAAGTTCGAGGAGGGACACGGTAGGAGAGGTGTTAGGTGTTAGGTGCTGGGTGTTAGGGAAGACCTTCGGCCTTTGACCTAATACCTAACACCCAGCACCTAACACCTATTCAAGCTTCCGACATCGCGGCGATGTAGCAGCCGCGAGCGGTTGCAGTGAGCGGATCTTTCGCCAAGCGGATTTCTGAAATCTGCACGGGGAAGTCGCCCGATTTGGCGGCAGCTTCAAACTTCTGCATAAAGCCGCGCGGTTTTGCGGTGCCACCGGATAAGACAATCGGGATCGGACGATCCAATTTCGGCAAATTACTGGCTCCGGCCAACGCTTCGCTCAAACCACCGATGAGCGTTTGAATCAAATCGTCGTAATAGATGTGCAGGGCGCTATGGATTTTGTCTTTCGGTTGACGGGACAAATCCAGCTCTTCTTCCTTGATGAGCCGAATGCGCGTCCCCGATTCATTGGCGACGGCGGAAACGCTGGCATCAATATAATCGCCACCTTTCGGCACACTGAAGCTCAACATCGGAACGGACAAAAACGAGACGCACACGTTGCACATGCCGCCACCGCAACTAATGCCAATGCCCGTGAAATTTTCAGCTTGTAATTCGGCGAAGACAACGGCGAGTCCTTCATTAACGGGCTTGGCATTGTAGCCAAGTCCGCCCAGAATGTTTTTCAGCACCGCTTCGTGATAGACCAAATTCGAGCCAGCGCCTTCGCCCTGCCCCGGTACGCTGTAACACAAGGCCTCGCGGTTGCGCGCTTTGGGGACCAACTGCTCGATGATGGCCTGAATCATCTGTTGCCCTAAAACTTCTTGCGCATTCATGACGCCATTCGACATTGGGCGACGTGGTTCGGTATTGAAAAAGCTGGCGAATCGTTCGGCTTCGTTTCCGTAGACAAATAGATCTTTGCCATTGCGGTGATAGACCATTTTGTTTTGCTGCAAAATGGTTTCTGTCATTTTTGAGTAAGGCACAGAAACAAACGCATTGAGTTGAGATTGCGCCCGATGGGGTTCTGCGCCATCTGCGACGACGATACGGCTGGTACCAACGTCCAAACCCAAAACGCCTCCATTTTCTGTTTGCTGATTGTTTTCTTCCATCATTCCTCCGTTACGATTTTTCTTTTTATTGTGGGGCGACGCTTTCGGCATGTCATCCTCGTGGACATCAATTCAAGAAGTAAGGCTGACTACTTATCGGTCTCAGTGGATTCTGCTTTATTTTTTGCCTGATCAGTATCGTTGCCATTTGGATCACGCAACTTGCGCGTCATTTCCAATTGCTGACTGTATCGTTCTTTCATTCGTCGGCGCAACTCGTCCGGTTTGACATTGGATTGAATGGCACGAGCTTCAAATTCAGCTTCTGCCGGCGTTACGCCCACCCACAGGCGACCGCCCATCTTTTCTACGATGTCTTGTTCCCAACTGCAACCATAAGCAGCGACATGCGTAGGTGGGACAGGATATTTATCAGAGATTCCCATTGCTTCAAAGGGGAAGTTATGCGCCCAATCATGGTGATAGCCAATCATCATGTTGTTGGGTGAGAATGAAACCAATCCGTGTGTCGTACAGTTGACGTCCCGAATGTTGTATTTGCTACGTAAAATCGCGGTCAACTGACGACCAGCCACGACCTGCGCCTCGGTCAACGATTCCCCCTTGGTTTCAAAGGCGACACCGAGAAAGCTTTCGTTGAGACTTACATAAGTATATTTCTCGTCGTTCCAGATCGAATGTCCAGCGTGATCCGCCGCTTGATCGTCACGAATCACACGATGAATCTGCCCAATGCGATCAATCACATAGTTGTACGACTTCTTTTTCTGCACCCAGCCAAGAAGCCCTTGTGTATGACGCAGCAGATCATCGTTGTTGTCCGATCTGAATTCGACCAACTCACTTTCAGTGGTGTGATAGAGAATGCCGATAATGTCGTGCTGAATAGGCAATGAAGAATTCTGAAGTGGGGTTTCTTTGGAGTATAAATAGTAATTCCGTGAGTGATTGTCTGCCTCAAATTCGGTCAAAATTCGCGCGCCATTACTATAGATTTCCGAGGTGGTATCTTTCTTAACCAACCAAACTTTATCAGGATCGAAGCCTGGCAAATACTGCGCGACTTTGGTCGCAATCACACCGGCTGGTCCGCCTCCGCTACGACCATATTTTTGCGCAAGGTATTGATTTAATCGCTGCCCTGACCACATCGTGGCGAAATACAATCCAACCAGCAACAGGGCAATCAACCCCAGCCCCATTCCATATAAAGGGTATCGCAGGCGGTACATCCAAAAGAAAAACCGTGCGCCTAAAGAGATTTTCGCACCGCGCAAAAACTCTCGGCGCTCCGCTCGTTTCTCCGGCAACAACCCGCTCAACTCTTCAATGACTGAGCGGTGGAACATAGATTCCATCATCCACCGGTAGAAAGGCGTTTTTTCAATAAAGGAAAACCGTTTCAGCGATTGTTCTATTTTTTTCTGGCGGGTAACCTGTTTGGCAATCGTGCCATTGAAGAACCGCAACCGGGCTTCAGGACGCGGGAAAAAAGCCGCATAACGCTCGACAATCCTTGTATAAATCAGCGTCAAATCCACAACTGGTTGTCTCATCATACGCACAAAAATGAAGTGCAAATACTGATCTCGTGAGGGGCAAAATCGCTAGATAAGTGCAGAGCCGTAAGCTTACGGCAACGAGCCGTGTTTCCGCAATCAGAAATCTTCTGTTTTAAAAAAATTAGCACGAGAGAGAATCTCCCGTGCTAAGGAAATCTTGAGTTTTGACAGCAGAGAAAATGATGTTACTGGTTTTGATAGCCAGTCACAATGAAGTCCTGAGCAACGCCCTTCGCACGAAGTTCACTTGCATGCTTGGAGGCCTCGCTTTCATTCGTAAAACGACCGGACTGAACGCGGAACCACGTTCCCTTGCCCGGCACTTCGGCCTTGACCACGCGTCCTTCAATCCCGGCGGCCTTGAGCTTCGCCACTCTGGCCTGCGCCTCGCCAGAAGATTTATACGCGCCAAGCTGAATTGTCAGACTCCCATCGCCAGAGCCAACGGCATGTCCAGAAGTCCCTGTTTGGGCCGCCGCCGGTGTAGCGGTTGGCTTGGCGGCGGCAGTTGGACTGGCACTAGCGACGGTGGCCGCCGCCGAGGGGCTGGTACTTGGTTTGGTGCTTACTGCAACAGAGGCAGCAGCGGCAGCAGGACTAACGTTCTTGCTATTGGCTTCAGCTCCCGTTTTGGCGGCAGCACTCGCCGCTGTATTAGGTGCATTGGGGTCCACCGCTCCCGGCGTAACCGCAGCCTGTTGATTTTTACGTGCGCCCAGCCAATCTTTAACCAGCCCGGACAAAGCAAAATATGCAACGGCGAGTAAAGCAAATGCCAAGGCCGCCGCGAGGAATAACTTTGCCAGTCTTCCTTTGTTTTCGCTGTCCGGCGTGGCCATCACATAGGTGTTAGAAGGGCTTCGGGTGTAGGAATCCTGCGCAAAAACGGAGGGCCGCTCCAAGGGTGGGGGAGGAGGCGTCTCAACCACTTCTTCCGCATAACCCGAATCCACAAATTGCTCGGCTTGCTCCTCATCAACAAATGCGGAGGGTTCCTCGACCGTTGACGAAGAATCGCTGGCCGAGGCTCCCCAAAATCCTTCCACAGGGGGAGGCGCTTCCAGGCTTTCGCTCAAAACAGATTCGGCCACACTCTCGTAAGTCGTAGGCTCGGCTGGGGTAGTCGCTAACAAATCTTCGACCGCCAAGGGGTCGTGCGAAGAAGCATCCCTAGTAGCGGCGCGGGGAATATCCAGGATTTCATCGTCCCAAGGACTCTCCACTGGTTGCAGGGTAGCTTCCAGAACAGGCGGTGTGACAGAAGGCGGAGGCACAATGGTTTGGACTGGCGCGGCTTCAGTTGGGGAGTCAAGCAGCGAATCAAGATCAAGAGGAGATTCTGGTGTTTTCATAAATGATGGTTCTGAAGGTGAGCGCCCCCCAGCTAAAAAATCCGAATCGGGCAGTTGAGAAATGGGCAAATCTGAAACGACCTGATCCGAGACAACTGGAACGCTCGGACTGGAAAGAAATTCGATGGAAATCACAGTTGCGCAACGTGCGCAAACTATACGTGGCTTCGTTGCATCGGCCTCAACTTGATTGGCGTATTGGCATTGCGGGCAACGGACGAGCATATTGAAATTATTCCTATCTCGTAAGCCGCCCCCGACCTGACCTGAAACTTGTTACGAGAACGAAGACGAACAAGCGGGGTTGGCAAGGCGAGGTGATTGGTGGGGAGGCTTGGGTTCTTGCCAGGTTTGATTGCGCCTAGCACACATTTAATAATCTACTTTGAACTCTCACCAGTAAAACTATTCAGTAAAAGAACTTGTAACTTTCCAGCTCACGGCTGCGGATTTTAGCGCGAGACTGTCACAGTGGCAAGCATAAATTCTATGCCCTCGTCCCGGCGTCGGTTTAGCGGTTGACACGTTCTGAGACAACCACCTATAATCTCCGGCTTTCTGCTCTAACCCTACAGGGAGGAATTCTGATAGTGGCATATTCAATCATCCGCAGTGGCGGCAAACAGTTTCGAGTACAGGCAGGCGATGTGATTCGAGTCCCTTCGTTAGCCGATAAAAACACAGGCGATTCAGTAGAGTTTGGGGAAGTCCTGGCGACAGCAGGTGATAGTGGGATCACGGTTGGTGCTCCGCTTGTCTCTGGCGCTAAAGTGATTGGCACAGTCTTGAAGCAAGGCCGCGCGCCAAAGATCATCGTCTTCAAATTTAAACGTCGCAAGCAATTCAAGAAGACCAAAGGGCATCGGCAAGGCTTCACGGCAGTGAAGATTGACGCGCTCGCCTAACTTAAAGATTTGAAATTCGAGATTTCAGATTTGAGATTGAGGAATTAACAATGGCACATAAAAAAGGTGTAGGCAGTTCGCGGAATGGACGTGATTCGAATGCCCAACGACTTGGCGTCAAGCGATTCGGTGGACAATTAGTTCCAGGTGGTTCAATTCTCGTTCGTCAACGCGGAACAAAATTCAGGCCCGGAACCAATGTTGGCATTGGCAGCGATGACACGCTGTACGCCAAGATTACCGGCATCGTCAAATTTGAGGATCGCGGACAACGCGGTCGCTTCATTAGCATCATTCCGAGCGTTGTCACCGCAGAAGCGTAAGCAAATCTCAAATCTGACATTTGAGATTTTTGTATGCTCATTGATCGCGCAAGAATTTACGTAAAAGGGGGAGACGGTGGCAACGGCATCCTGGCGTTTCGCCGGGAGAAGTTCGTTCCTCGCGGCGGCCCCTCTGGCGGCGATGGCGGTAGAGGTGGTTCAGTCATCCTTGAATCTACCGAAGGCCTCAACACCCTCCTGCATTTGCGTTATCGCCCCGAAAACAAAGCTGAACGGGGACGGCATGGTGAAGGTTCCAATCGGCACGGGCAAAACGGCGCGGACATCGTAATTCCTGTCCCTGTCGGCACAATCGTTACCGACGAATTGACGGAAGAAGTTCTACACGATTTTACGATCCCCGGTGAACGTTTTGTGGTTGCCTGTGGTGGTCGTGGCGGTCGAGGTAATGCTCAATTTGCAACTCCCACCAATCGCGCCCCTCGTCATCACGAACCTGGTCAGCCCGGCGAAGAAAGAAATCTACGCCTTGAATTAAAGCTCATTGCAGACGTTGGATTGGTGGGATTGCCAAACGCAGGCAAATCCACCTTGATTTCCCGGATTTCTGCGGCACGACCTAAAATCGCCGATTATCCGTTTACAACGTTGGAGCCACATCTTGGGGTCGTTGATTTGGGAGATTTTAAGACTTGCGTGGTCGCAGACATCCCAGGCCTGATTGAAGGCGCACACGAAGGAGCCGGATTGGGGGATCGTTTTTTGCGGCATATTGAACGCACTAAGTTTTTAGTCCACGTGGTTGATCTTTCCAGTCTGGCACAAGACCCAATCAAGGCGTATCAAACGATTCGGAACGAGCTAACGGCGTATAGTTCCGCTATTGCTGACAAGCCGGAAATTGTCGTAGCTAATAAGATTGATTCGCTCGACGAGCCAGAACGACTGCAGGAATTTGAGAGTTTCTGTCAAAGTCAGGGGTTAGAGTTCCACGCCATTTCAGCAGTCACAGGAACAGGTCTTAAGGAATTGATTTACGCCCTGCGACGTAAACTGGAAAAGTTGCAGACGGATGAAGCGACAGTTGCTCTCGCATAGTGAGAACCAATGTGACGGAATCTAAGCGCGAACGTATCGGAATATATGGCGGCACGTTTGACCCGATTCATTATGGGCATTTGCGCGTTGCGGCAGCGATCTGTGACGCGTTTACGTTGGATCAGTTTTTTTTTGTCCCGGCCTTTGTTCCCCCACATAAACGTGACCGACAAATTTCTGCACCTTACCACCGATATGCAATGGTTGTGTTGGCGACCCTGAATCAATCGGCAATCGCCCACGCCAAGATGGTGGCATTGACCATTGAACTCGAAGCGCCCGCGCGTCCCTACACGATTGAAACGCTTCAGCGACTGCAACAGATTCACCCTCACGCCGATTTGTTCTTTGTCATGGGGGCGGATTCTTTTGCCGAGGTGCATTTGTGGAGGGAACACGAACGCCTCCTGACGGAATACAATATCATTGTGGCGACGCGCCCTCCGGCGGCACAGGTTTCGGCGCAACATTTGTCACCGAAATGTCAGTCACATGTGATAGATTTACGCGGCTCAAGACGCCCTGACTTAGCGGCGATCACCGAGCCAAAAGTATTTTTGACAGATTATGTCGCGGTGGAGATTGCCGCGACGCAAGTGCGCGAAGCCGTTCGTACCGGACAACCTATTGATGGATTCGTTCCATCGGATGTCGCGCGCTACATCGCAACGTATGACTTATACCGAGACTAAAACCGAGCAGGAAGTTGCCCCACTAAGTATCTTTGACAAAGTAAAGATAGCCGTCGCCGCAGCAGAAGATAAAAAGGCAATTGATCTGGTTGTACTAAAGCTAGTCGAACTCACGGCATTCGCGGATTACTTCGTGATTTGCCACGGTACTTCTTCACGCCAGGTACAAGCGATTGCGGATGAAATTGAAGGCCGATTGCGGCAACACAAGGTCCGCCCCTTGAATATTGAAGGCTACAACAATGCGGAATGGGTCCTGATGGATTATGGCTCGATCATTGTTCATGTGTTCTCAGAAACATCACGCCGCTTTTACGACCTGGAGCGACTTTGGCGAGATGCTGAAAAACTGGACCTGAGCCAGTCATGAAACTGCATTTTGTCTGGATTGGGAAAACCAAAGAGCGGCATTGCGCTGCGCTGGTGGATGAATATTTGAAAAGACTTTCGCGGTTTGCCAGTCACGAAATCAGTGAACTCAAAGATATAAATGGCAGTGCCGATGCAAGCCGTGTGACGCACATTGAAAGCGCCAAAATACTGGCGGCAGTGGAGCGCGACGAGTTTGTCGTGTTGCTTGATGAAACCGGCCAATCCATTTCATCGGTGGAATTAGCCGAGTTCATCCAAATCAAGCAGCAGCAAAGCTGCAAGCGAATCGCCTTTATTATTGGCGGATTTGCAGGCGTTACAGATGAAGTTAAAAAAAGAGCGCAACTGAAACTCGCCCTTTCACGTATGACGCTCACACATGAGTTCGCACGTGTCTTGTTAGCCGAACAATTATATCGTGCTTACACCTTGATAGCTGGCGTGCCCTATCACAAGTTCTGATACAAGTTGCCCCCAAGTAAGTGAAGCTAAGGAGAACCTGGATGGACAAGAAGAAACTGAAATCCTACCGTGATCTGTTGGTTGAGCGGCGGGCGTCATTGCTCGGCGTCGTCGGACGCAATGAAGATTACGGACGTGAAGCAGACACAGAGGCGACACAAGACCCGGCGGATAAAGCCTCTAACTCTTACACTAAAGAATTACTATTCAGTCAATCCACCAATGATCGTCATATCCTGACAGAGATTGAGGCCGCACTGGAGCGACTTGATGATGAAGAGTACGGGGATTGTACCAATTGCGGCGAGCCAATCGCGCCGAA
>JAEUQN010000007.1 GCA_016789725.1 Blastocatellia bacterium
CGCTACGACGAAACCGACGCCGCGCGAGAACAGATGAAGCTCTTCTGAGCGTGGTGTAGCGCGATTTGCTAAATCGCGCGTTGCCCCAAAGTAAGCCCCGCGATTTAGCAAATCGCGCTACGCAAGACCACTTCAACTATGGCGATCACGACCGGAACGCAGTTCGGACAGTACGCAGTCACCGCACCGCTGGGCAAAGGCGGGATGGGAGAAGTGTATTTGGCCGAAGACGCTCGGCTCAAACGCAAAGTGGCGCTCAAGCTGTTGCCCGCTGAGTTCACTCAGAATTCCGAACGGCTGCGCCGCTTCGAGCAGGAAGCGCAAGCGACCTCCGCGCTCAATCATCCCAATATCATCACGATTCACGAAATCGGCGCGCACAACGGCACGCATTACATCGCTACGGAATTCATCGCCGGGCGAACGTTGCGCGATCACTTGCGACAACCATTGCCGCTGGATGAATCGCTGAACATCGCGCTGCAAATGGCGAACGCGCTCGCCGCTGCACACGACGCCGGGATCATTCACCGCGACATCAAGCCCGAAAATGTGATGGTGCGCAGTGACGGCATTGTGAAGGTGCTGGATTTCGGCCTGGCAAAACTCACAGAACGACACGGCGACGTGGCGATGGGGCGACAGGGCGAAGAAGCAGATACTTGGCTCGCCGAGTCGTCCCGTCCCCCTGTCGCCGCGTCGCACTCCACCACGCCTGGCACAGTGATGGGAACCGCGAGTTACATGTCACCCGAACAAGCGCGCGGCGAGAAAGTAGATGCACGTTCTGACCTGTTTAGTTTGGGCATCGTGCTGTACGAAATGATCGCCGGGCGGCAACCATTTTCCGGCGTGAATATGTTGGATGTAATCGGCGCGATCTTGCATCAGGAACCAGCGCCGTTGCCAGCACAAAACGAAGCCGCGTCTGCGGAGTTGCAACGCATCGTTACGAAGGCGTTGCACAAAGACCGTGCCGCGCGCTACCAAACCGCGCAGGAACTCGCGCACGACTTGAAGGAGTTGAAAGACGAATTGGCGTATCAAGCCCGGGCCGCGCTGGGTACGCACGCGCCCCGCGTGCCATTGGCGAGCGTGAGCGAAGCCAACAGCTTGGTGAGCGAATCTGCTGAAGTTGAAGCGACCTCCTTGCCAGCGCAGCGCGCTTCGGTTCCCTCGCTCGCAGCACGCGAGGCGCGTGCGTACCCAAGTTCCCGTCGTTTGCTTTTCTCTCTTCTCGCGGTGGCGGCGATAGCTCTCGCAGTGGCGGCGTTTTTCTACTTCAAACGCCAACCTGCGTTGACCGACAAAGACACGATTCTGCTCACGGATTTCGAGAACAAGACGGGCGATGCGGTGTTTGATGGCACACTCAAACAGGCGCTGGCCGTGCATCTGGGGCAATCGCCGTTTCTGAATTTGTTTGCGGACGAGCGCGTGCGCGAGACGTTGCGCTTGATGAATCGCTCTCCCGACGAACGTCTCACGCCCGCCGTAGGCCGCGAAATCTGCCAGCGACAAGGATTGAAAGCAATGTTGACCGGTACGATAGCAAGTCTGGGACGCAATTACGTCATCAACCTCGAAGCCATCAACGGGCAAACGGGCGACGTGCTGGCGCGCGAACAAACCGAAGCCGAAGGCAAGGAACAGGTGCTGCGGACGCTGGGCGAAGCTGCGACGCGCTTGCGCGAGAAGCTGGGCGAATCGCTCGGCTCGATTCAGAAGTACGATGCGCCGCTGGCACAGACTACGACCTCATCGCTGGAGGCGCTCAAGGCTTTCTCCCAGGCACTTGAGCAGAATCGAAAAGGCCGTTTCGATGAGGCGGTTGCGGCGGGCAAACGCACCATCGAACTTGATCCCAAATTTGCCCTTGCCTACAGCCAACTGGCAATCAACTACATTAACATTGGGCAACAAACACTGTCGGAGGAAGCGGCACAAAAGGCCTTTGCGTTGCGGGAGCGGGTCAGCGAGCGCGAGAAACTGGATATTACGTATCGCTACTACTTATTAGTCACGGGGGAATTACCTAAAGCGATAGAGACGCTGGAATTGATTAAGCAAACATATCCGCGCGATGATTCACCATACTTTAGTTTAGGTAATCGCTACGACAGCATTGGCCGGTTCGAGAAGGCGGTCGAAGAACAGCGTGAACGCTTACGTCTGAACCCAAACGAAGGCAATGCACTTGTCTCTCTAACAGCTACTTTAATCCGCCTCAGTCGCTATGCAGAAGCCAAGGCCACGGCGGAACAAGCGATTGCGCTGAAATTTGACACCCCCGGCCTGCGCGGTTCCATGTATCTCAACGCCTTTATCAACGGAGATACCCCCGCAATGCAGCAACAGATAGACTGGGCGAACGCGAGGCCGGGGGAATATGCCCAGCTTATCTGGCAAGCTCGGACGGCAGTATTTGGTGGTCAATGGCAAAAAGGGCGGGAATTTTCCAACCGTGCGGCGGAACTGGCTGATCAACGCGATTTGCAGGAAGTGGTTGGGGAGATCGTTTCATCGAACGCCGAGTGGGCCGCTAACCTGGGGCTTTGCCAAAAGAGTCGAACGGAATTGGCACGCATCGCTGCCTTACCTCACCCGCCACTTTCTTACCTTCGCGCAGGCATAGCGATGGCGCTGTGTGGCACGGCGGCACAGGCAAACACGCTCGCCAACGAAGCCGTTAAGCGGTATCCCAAAGACACGCAGATCAACGAAATCTACCAACCCTTAATTCGCGCTGCGATTGAACTGCAACGCGGCAATCGCACGCAGGCGATTCAACTCCTCGAACCCGCGCGACGCTATGAAAGCGTGAGCTTCTTTTATCAAAACTATCTGCGCGGTCAGGCGTACTTGGGCGAACGCAATGGCGCAG
Organism: Blastocatellia bacterium; assembly: GCA_016789725.1. Taxonomy (GTDB): domain Bacteria; phylum Acidobacteriota; class Blastocatellia; order RBC074; family RBC074; genus JAFDVL01. The sequence continues at coordinate 2,885 of JAEUQN010000007.1, forward strand.
CGGCGGTCAGCGAATTTCAAAAGATTCTCGATCATCGCGGCTGGTCGCCTGCCTCGCCGCTTTATCCGCTCGCGCATCTCGGACTGGCGCGCGCGGCACTGTTGCAAGGCGACACGGCCAAAGCGCGCAAATCGTATCAGGCGTTCTTCGCCTTGTGGAAAGACGCCGATGCGGATTTGCCCGTGTTGATCGCGGCAAAGAAGGAATACGAAAAGCTGAAATAGCGTATCGCAACTCAAATGAATGGAAAGGGAAAGTTTCAGATATGTCAGATTCTAGTTTTATCTCCGCTCATCCAAGCGAAGAATTAGCGCGGCTCCATTATTATTCCATCAAAAAAAATCAGCCTGACGGAGATGTGGAGTTTATCATTACGGTTTATGAATACGCCGAGCGTAACAAACAGTTCATGAAGTTTTATGCGTGTGCGGATAAGGCGGTCAATCAAAAAAGCGCGGCGTTTATCCCTTTTGGTTGGGGCGAGACTTTGACTATCGCGCTGAATCAATGCGTGAAAGAAATCCGCCGTCATCCGTACGAGGCAGAATAGGAACGACGCCTTGTTATCTCATCAATTGAGGCTCAGGCACCTAAGTCAATATGCACAACTCACAATTTTTACGGCTGCTCGTATTTCTATTGGTCTGGTCCTCGACGGTTTTCGCGCAGGAAACATCCGCGCAAAAATATCTCATCTCGGTCGAACGCATTTGGGATCGCGCGCCGCACAGCGCGTTCACCGATTTGGTCGAATTCAATGGCAAGTTGTATTGCACCTTCCGCGAAGGTTCGGGGCATGTGCCGGGCAAAGAAGGCACGAACGGAACCATTCGCATCATTGCTTCGGATGACGGACAAAACTGGCGTTCGGTGGCGCTGCTCACCGAAGAACACGTAGACCTGCGCGATCCGAAACTGTCGGTGACACCGGATGGACGCTTGATGGCGTTGGTTGGCGGCTCGTATTACGAAGGCGAAAAGCTCGGCGTGCGACACACACGCGTTTCGTTTTCCGATAAAACCGGCACGCGTTTCAGCGTTCCCAAACCAATTGTGGTGGAGGCCAAAATCAGAACCGACGCCGATTGGTTGTGGCGCGTGACCTGGCATCGCGGGACAGGTTACGGCGTGATCTATCAATCCGGCGAAGACGAGTTCAAAGCGCATCTGGTCTCAACGCGCGACGGTCTCAACTATCAACTTGTGACTACGTTCGACATCGCGGGACGCCCGAATGAAACGACGCTGCGCTTCAATGCCGATGGTGAAATGATCGCGTGGGTGCGGCGCGAACGCGGGACGCAAAATGGCTTCATCGGCACCAGTCGCGCGCCGTACAAGGATTGGGCGTGGAAAGAACAGAACGTGCGTTTGGGTGGACCGAATTTTGTCGTGTTGTCGAATGGCAAATGGATTGGCACGACGCGCGGATATTTGCCGGATCGCAAAGCCAACACGTATGCCGCGTGGTTGGATCAGGATGGTACTTTGATGCCTATTGTTCCCTTTCCCAGCGGTGGCGACACGAGCTATGCGGGAATGATTGTGCGGGGCGATAAATTGTTGGTGTCGTATTACGCAAGCCACGAAGGGAAGTCGGCGATTTATCTGGCGACGATGAATTTGCAAGCCTTAATGAAATCAGGTAAGGAATGAAAACACCTATGAAAAAACTACTCATCTCCCTCAATTTGTTTTTCCTGTTGTCGGTGTCGCTATCCGCGACCGTGAAGCCGCACGCGCTTTTTACGGAGGGCATGGTGCTGCAACGCGAGATCGCTGTTCCGATTTGGGGAACGGCGGACAGCGGCGAAAAAGTTACGGTCGAATTCAACGGGCAAACGGTTTCGACGACCGCTGCCGATGGCAAATGGATCGTCCGGCTGAAGCCGCTCAAAGCGGGCGGACCATTCACGCTGAAGATCAACGATCTGCAATTGAATAACGTGCTGGTCGGTGAAGTTTGGATTTGCAGTGGGCAATCCAACATGCAATGGAGCGTCAAGCAAAGCAACAATGCGGACGCCGAAATTGCCAATGCGAAATACCCGATGATTCGTTTGTTTACTGTGCCGCTCACCGAAATCAACACGCCGCAAACCGACATCAAATCCAGTTGGCAGGAATGCACGCCCGCCAACATCCCGAACTTTTCCGCCATCGGTTATTTCTTTGGGCGTGACCTGCACCAGAATCTGAATGTACCGATTGGGCTGATTGACAACGCGGTTGGCGGCTCTCCGGCAGAATCGTGGATGCAAGCAGAACTCTTGAACAACGATGCGGAATACAAACAATTTCACGCGGCTTATCCGCAGGCGATGGATCGTTACAATCAAGCTGTTGCGAAACACAAAGAAGTCGTAGAGAAAGCGAGGGCTGAAGGCAAGCGTCCGCCGAATGCGCCCGGTCGTCTGTGGCTGCCTTCGGGGTTATACAACGGCATGCTTGCGCCGCTCGTTCCGTATGCGATCAAAGGCGTGATCTGGTATCAGGGCGAATCGAATGCGGGCCGCGCCTATCAATATCGCCGCCTGTTTCCGACGATGATTAAGAATTGGCGCGAGCGATGGGGGCAGGGAGATTTTCCGTTCCTGTTCGTTCAACTGGCGGCGTTTGGCCCGAACGCACCAAAGATTGGCGACAGCGATTGGGCGGAGTTGCGCGAGGCGCAGACTTTGACACTAACCGCATCGCCTCAAACCGGAATGGCCCTGGCGATTGATGTCGGCACGTATGACGACATTCACCCGAAAGCCAAACAACCTGTTGGTGCTCGCCTGGCATTAGTGGCGCGCGCGGTTGCTTACAAACAAAAGCTCGTGTTTTCCGGTCCCGTGTACGCTTCGATGAAAGTGAACGGCGACAAAATCGCGCTGAAATTCAATCACACGGGCGGCGGGTTGCAAGCGAAAGACGGCGAGCTGAAAGGCTTTCTGATCGCCGGCGAAGACAAAGTCTGGCGCGAAGCCAAGGCCGAAATCAAAGGCAAGCAAGTCATCGTTTCCAGCCCTGACGTAGCGAAGCCCGTTGCCGTTCGCTATGCGTGGGCGAAGTATCCGACTGTGAATTTTTATAACAAAGAGGGCCTGCCCGCGAATCCGTTTCGGACGGACGATTGGGACATGGTGACGAAGCCCAAGCCGTAACAAATTCTCATTTTCCGTTTGTCATTTGTCATTTGTCATTAGGCTGCGAGCTGTCAAGAACGATGAGAAATCAAAAATGGAAAATGGGAAATGAACTTGGCAATCTTCAATGACAGAAAGCCTCCTACTGCAAGCAAACTACATCACGAAATCTTACGCGGGCGTGCAGGCCTTGAAGTCCGCTTCGTTTGAACTGCGTGCGGGCGAAGTTCACGCGTTGATTGGCGAAAACGGCGCGGGCAAATCTACGCTGATCAAAATCATCACGGGCGCGGTGGAAGCCGATGGTGGCGAACTGTTTCTCAACGATCAGCGCATCACGGCGAATTCACCGCAATATTCGCACTCGCTTGGCATCGCCGCGATTTATCAGCAGCCTGCGTTATTTCCTGAATTGACGGTTGCGGAAAACATCGCGTTCGGTTTGGAGCGACACGGTTTGTGGAGTCGCATTGATTGGCGCAAACGTCGTCAGCGTGCCGAAAGCTTGTTGGCACAGGTTGGCGCGAAGATCAGCCCTGACGCGCTGGCGGGCGACCTCTCGATGCCGGAACAGCAACTCGTCGAAATCGCCCGCGCCTTGGGAGCCGAGGCAAAAGTGCTGATTTTAGATGAGCCGACGGCTTCGCTTTCCGAAGAAGACACCAACAATTTGTTTCGCGTGATTCGGGAACTGCGCGCGCGCGGCGTCGGCATGATTTACATTTCGCATCGGTTGGAAGAATTGCCGCTGATTGCGGATCGCGTGACTGTGCTGCGCGATGGCAACACGATTGAGACGCGCGCCATGAACGAAGTGGATCGGCAGGAGTTGATTCGCCTGATGGTCGGGCGCGAGTTGTCGGCGGTTTTTCCCAAACGCGAAGTGCCGATTGGCGAAGTTGTGCTGGAGTTGCGCAACGTCGGCAGTCAGGCGGCAGGCGTGCGGGATGTCAGCTTGACGGTACGCGCGGGAGAGATTGTCGGACTCGCCGGATTAGTGGGGGCGGGTCGAACAGAACTGGCGCGTACACTGTTTGGGTTGACGCCTGCGGATGAAGGCGAGATTTGGCTGAACGGCGAACGCCTCACCATCAATAGCCCAACCCAGGCGATTCAACACGGCATCGCGTATGTTCCCGAAGACCGGCGTCGTCACGGCGTCGTGCTGGATTTGCCGATCAGTCATAACATCACGCTGGCGACGCTGAATCGCCTGGCGAAGTTCGGCGCGCTGGATTTCGAGCGCGAACGCGAATTGAGCGTCGAATACGTCAATCGTTTTGCCGTCAAAACGCCGACGACTTTTGCGCCCGTCGCTACGTTGTCGGGCGGTAATCAACAGAAAGTGGCCTTGAGCCGTTGGTTGGCGACGGAACCGCGCGTCTTGATTTTGGACGAACCGACGCAAGGCATTGATGTCGGCGCGAAATCCGAAATTCACACGTTGATGTGTGATTTGGCGGAGCGCGGCCTGGCAATTCTGATGATTTCGTCGGAACTGCCCGAAGTGCTGGGAATGAGTGACCGCATCGCTGTAATGCACGCAGGCACGATTGTTGGCGTGTTATCGCGTGGCAACGCGACACAGCAGAATGTGTTGTCATTGGCGCTGGGGCACGGCGCGAATGCATGAAATCAAAAGGCAAAGTGCAAAAGGCAAAAGTTTATTCGGAAGCAAAGCCATTGTTTTTTAGATTTTCAAAAGCTACTCAAATCGCCGAAGGTAAAATTAAAAGAAAATAAGTGCCGACCTTTTGAGATTTGCCTTTTGCAATTTGCCTTTTGATTTCTCCAGTTTTATGCCCAATTCATTTTTCTCCAACTTCAATCTCGCTCGTCATCAGCGCGAACTCGCTGCGTTGATCGCGTACGTCGCGTTGCTCGTCTTCGTCGGCATCGTTGCGCCATCGTTTTTCAATGCGGGGAACTGGCGTGATTTGGCGGTAGCGAATGCACCGGTGCTGATTGTGGCGATTGGCATGACGCTCGTGATTGTGGCCGGACAGATTGATATTTCGGTCGGCGCGCAATTCGCTGTATGCAGCATGTTGGCGGGCGCGCTCGCAAAAACCGGAATCCCCATGCCGCTATTGTTGTTGCTCGTGCCGCTGATTGGCGCGGCGTTTGGCGCGGTGAATGGCGTGTTTGTTGCGTTGCTGCGAATGCCTGCGATTGTGGTGACGCTGGCGACGATGGTCGTGTGGCGCGATGCGTTGCGCTGGATTACCGAAGGAACGTGGGTGCAGGGAATGCCCGCGAATTTTCAATGGTTCGGCCTGGGGCAGACAATGGGACAGGTGTTGATTGTGGCGTTCGCGTTTGCAGTGCTGGTCGCCTTTTATTGGGCGCTTGGAAATTTGGGCGCGGGCCGAGCCGTCTATGCCGTTGGTTCAGAACCGGAAGCCGCGCGGTTAGCAGGCATCAATCCGCCGCGCGTGGTGTTGGCGGTGTTTATGCTGATGGGCGCGTTGACCGGTTTGGCGGCGCTCTTGAATTCGATCCGATTTATCTCCATTCCCAGCAATTCGGGATTAGGGTTAGAGATGAAAGCGATTGCTGCCGTCGTGGTCGGAGGTACAGTGATTTCCGGCGGGCGCGGCACCTTGATTGGCACCTTGATTGGTACGGCATTGCTCGGCACCATCGGCACTGCGCTCACGTTTGCGGGCATCAATCCATTTTGGGAAAAGGCTATTCAAGGTGCGATTATTTTGGCGGCGCTGGCTTCGGATGTGGTGTTGAGCCGAATTCGGAATTCAGAATTCGCAACGGGGAGTAAAGGCACTCTGCAAATCGGGGGGGCGAAGTAAACGATGACTGCTCGCGCTCTGCAATCTATCCCGCCAATCCACGCGCGATTGTTTCCGAATCAGGAATGGACGTTGCTGGTGGTGTTGCTGGTGGAATGTGCGCTGTTCAGCGTGACGGGCAACAACTTTCTGACGACCAATAACGGCTTTGAGATTGTACGCCTGAGCGTGGAAATTGGGTTGCTGGCATTGGCGTTGACGCCGGTCATTATCACGGGCGGCATTGATTTGTCGGTCGGTTCGATGATTGGTTTGTCGGCAGTCGTGCTGGGTGGTTTGTGGCACGACGCGCATTGGCCTTTGCCCGTTGCTGCCTTGGCGACGCTCGCGTTAGGCTCACTCGGCGGCGGATTGAATGCGTGGTTGATTGCGCGCTTGAACCTGCCTCCGCTGATCGTCACGCTCGGCACGTTTTCGCTGTATCGCGGATTGGCGGAAGGCTTGACGCGCGGACTCGAAACCTATCGTGGCTTCCCGTCGGAGTTTTTATTTTGGGGGCAAGGCTATTTGGGCGGCATTGTGCCACCGCAATTGTTTGTGTTGCTTGCGGCGATCATCGGCATTTGGTGGTGGCTGCATCGCAGTATTTACGGGCGCAGTTTGTATGCCATCGGTCTTTCTGCTGAAGGTGCGCGTTATGCGGGCATTTCTGTCGCACGGCGATTGATGTGGGTCTATGTGCTGTCCGGTTTGATTGCGAGTTTGGCTGCGATCATTTATGTCGCGCATTTAGGACAAGCCAAATCCGATGCTGGAACAGGCTATGAACTGATGGCAATTACGGCGGTCGTCTTGGGCGGCACTTCGATTTATGGCGGACGCGGAACGGTGCTCGGAACGGTGCTGGGATTGTTCGCCGTCGTGATTTTGCAAAATGGATTGCGGTTGAGCGGGCAGCCTGCCGAACTGGCGGGGATTCTGACGGGCGTGTTGTTGCTGACGACCATTCTGATTGATCGTTACGCGCATCGCCGCCGCACAGTACCGACAGAAGTACATTCATCAACTGAGGACTTTGAAGTGAAAAATGCACATGTGGCTATTCTGAGCGCGGTCATTCTTGCTGCCGCGTTGATCGTCGCGGGCAGCAATTGGTTGCTGGTTCGTTCGCTACAACAAAACACTGGCAACGTTCCGACGGCGGCCAATAACAATGCTGTGACGCCGACGACCAATCGCAAATTGACGATTGCCGTGATGCCGAAAGCGAAGGGCGATCCGTACTTCGCCAGTTGTCGGCAAGGGGCGGAAGAGGCCGCGAAAGAACTTGGCATCGAATTGTTGTGGGACGGCCCGACAGAAGTTGATGCCGCAAAACAAAACGAAGTTGTCGAAGCCTGGATCACGCGCGGCGTGGATGTCATTGCCGTTGCCGTGAGCAACAAAGAAGCTATCGCAACCGTCTTGCGAAAGGCGCGTCAGAAAGGCATCAAAGTATTGACGTGGGATGCCGACGCCGAAAAAGATGCACGCGATTTTCTGGTCAATCAGGCGACACCACAAGGCATCGGCTACACGCTTGTAGACGAAGCGGCACGCATTATGAATGGCGCAGGTGAATTTGCGATCATCACAGGCAGCCTGAGCGCGGACAATCAAAACGAGTGGATCAAGCATATCAAAGCGCGCGTGGCTGAGAAGTTTCCGAACTTGAAACTGGTGGGCGTGCAGCCCAGCGATGATGACCGCGACCGCGCGTTTACCGAAGCGCAAAACATCATGAAAACGCATCCGAACGTGAAGCTGATTATGGCGATTTCCGCGCCCGCCGTGCCGGGAGCCGCCGAAGCCGTGAAGCAATCAGGGCGCAAAGATATCAAAGCGATGGGGCTGTCATTGCCGAACCTCTGCAAGCCCTATGTTCACGATGATGTGGTTCCCAGCGTGATTTTGTGGAATACGATTGATCTCGGCTATTTGGTGGTGCATTCAGCGAAGGCGGTGAGCGAAGGCACGCTGAAACCCGGCGCACAGGAATTGATGGCCGGGCGTAAAGGCAAAGTCGTGGTAAAAGGCGATGAAATCATTCTCGGCCCGCCATTCGTTTTCAATAAAGGCAATATTGATCAGTATAATTTTTAGTTTGGGTTGTTCAGAGTTCACGCTTCAGCGTGCGTTTTACTCTTACGCTCCAGACGCGCTGAAGCGTGAACTCTGAGCTGGATTACCGATTCAGGATCAGCACACCCCACGGACTTCCCGTCAATTTCAATTTCTTCGTGACAGTTTTCGTTGCGACATCTACAACCGATACATCATTCGATGGCCCGTTGGCGGTGAATAACGTCTTGCCATCGGGGGAGATGCCAATGCCCCACGGACGAGTGCCAACTTCAAATGACGCCGTAGTTTGGTTCGTTGCAGCATCTACGACAAAAACTTTCTTGCCGCGCCCTGTGCTGATGTAAAGCGTTTTCGTGTCGGGTGCCAGGACCAATCCCATTGGCTTGATTTCGCCTGCCGCGCCGAGTTGGATGTCCTGCAACTTGACGTTCTTTTCGGTATCGAGCACTGCAATCGTGCCATCGTTTTCGGCATTGACGTACGCGCGTTTGCCATCGGGCAGAAACTCAACATTGCGTGGGCGGCGTCCGACTTTGATCGTTTTGATGAGTTTGCGCGCGGCGACATCAATGACTTCCACCGTTCCTTCTTCCTCAGAAGTAGCATAGATGTATTTACCATTGGGCGCGAGCGTGACGCCTTCGGGTTCGCCGCCGACCTTGACCGTGTGCGTGACTTTGCCTGCGGGAACATCCACGAAGCTCACGCCAGAAATATCTTCGTTAGAAACAAAAATCGTATTGCCGTCCTGACTGATCGCAAAGTTCTCCGGGTCAGAACCTGCCTGAATCACGCGCACGAGTTTGTTTTGTGCGACGTCAAACACGCCAATGCCGTCGGCGCTTTTGTCGGCGGGCGGCAACGTGCTTTCGTCCACGCCAGGCGGCGCAAGCGGCGAACCGCTCAAGGCGACGTAAATCAATTTGCCGTCGGGGCTGGCGTGAATGCCGCGCGGACGTTTGCCGAGCGGAATGGTGCCGACGACTTCGTGCGTCGTGCCGTCAATGATGCTCAAATCACCCGACGTTTCATTGGTGATGAAAACGCGATAGCCCGATTTCCATTCGGGAATAGCTGCGGGCGAAGCTGCCGTTGGGGCTTTGGAGGCGGTCTCGGTTGTGGCGGGCGGGGTCGTTGTCGAGCAGCTTGTGGCGATCAACACAACACAGCTTGCGGCCAATAAAAATAGGGGCTTACGCATGGAAATTATTCTCCTTTGTATTTGAAAATGAGTTCGCTTTTGCCTGAGGGGGCGAGCGTGATTTGTTGCTCCTGCCTGCCCAGCTCTTCCTGCCAGGTTTCGATGGTGTAATTGCCGGGCGGAACGTTGCGAAGTTGGAACGTGCCATCTGCGCCGGTTACGGCAAAGTATGGATGTGCGACCACGCCGACCCACGCGTGCATCCAGCCGTGAATATTGCATTTCACGCGAATCATGACTTCTGGTTGTGAGAATTTGCGCGTCAACGCTTCTGCGCCCGGTTCCTGGCTTTGATTCCATTCGCGGTTGACTTGCGCCAGCGGGTGAATGTTGTGCGTGACGGGATCGGAGTTTGTGACCTTGAGGGTTTGTCCGACCTGAACGCCCAGCACGCGCGGGCCGAACCAACAGCCCTTTTGGTCAATCACGACGGGATCGGCGGGGGACGCGAATTTTTTATCTTCCAAGCCTTGCTTGATGTAGACGAATACATTGGCCAGCGTGCCGTTGCTGTTGACGGCCAGGACCTCATCGGCAACCGCGCTGGAATGGAGCTTGGCGCATTGCGGATCGGATTCCATGGCTACAGTTTTGCGCGGAGGTTTCTTGCCTGCAAACTCGACTCGACCTGTGATCGTGCCTGCGGTTGCTGCGTCAGGCTGAAAGGCAATGGGGGCGGGTGTGGATTGCGGTTGCGGTTGCGTCTTTGAACACGACGCCAGCAACATTGCGCCCGCACACAGCAGCAGCAGCGTTGTGTGATGAATCGTTTTCCTCATATCTCAATGTTTATCTCAATGTTTATTCGGCGGCTCTGCGTTCGCAGGCAGTTCACCTGTGAGCGATTCCAGAAATGCAATCAACTCGGCGCGCTCCTGTGCCGACAATTTGATGGGCTTGATTTCCTTATCGAGTTGCGGATTGGAACTGCCACCGCCGATATAAAAATCAAGCACCTCGGTCAACGTCTTCAAGCTGCCGTCGTGCATATACGGCGCGGTTTTGGCGACGTTGCGGAGGCTTGGTGTGCGAAATGCGCCGCGATCTGCTTCGACCTTGGTTTGTGCAAAACGACCAGCGTCTTTTAGATCACCATTCGCGTCCATTCCTGTGCCAAGGTTGTGAAACAGATGATCCGTGAATAACGCTGACTTCTCGCCCATGACGTGACACGTCACGCAATTGCCGCGATTTTTATCTGTGAACACGGCCAGCCCGCGAATCGCTGCTGCCGAAAGCGCAGTTTTGTCGCCACCATATTGATAACGATCAAACGGTGAATTGCCGCTGAGCAATGTGCGCTCGAAACTGGCAATGGCTTTTTGAATTTTGTCCATCGTGATCGGGCCTGGCCCAAAGACTTTCACAAAGTCGTCTCTGTAGGACTGATTCGCGCTGAGTTTGGTTACGCAAACCTCATGCGGCAAATCCATTTCTATCGGGTTGGCAATGGGCATTCCGGCTTGTTGCTCAAGGCTGGCTGCGCGTCCATCCCAAAACTGCGTCAGGTTGTAGGCTGCATTCAGTGTCGTCGGCGTATTGCGCGTTCCTTGTTGTGCGCGCACGCCGCTGGCGACTTTCAGGCCGTCGGCAAAGCGAATATAGGGGCTGTGGCAATTGCCGCAGGAAAGGGTATTGTCGCTGGACAATTGCTTTTCGTGATAGAGCCTGCGACCGAGCGCAATGGCATCGGCAGTGGGCGGGTTATCCGCTGGAGTCGGAATCGGCGGCAAACCTAACGGAGCTGGAATCGCAATGGCTGAGCCAATGGGACGGGCAGGGGACTCGGCGTTCTTTGGCCGACTGCACGCGAAAATCAAACCAGCCATCAGCAGAATGAAGAAGATTCGCTTTGACATAAGAAGCATTACGTTTTTCTGAACAGCGAGCCACAATTGTCGCATTTCCCCGATACTTTACCAACCTGCTCAACCTTTCCTCTGACAACTTCTCGAAAGGCCTGAGGCAATGGATTACGAGTTTATCGGTTGTTCAGGTCTGAGATGTGGAAAACAGTTCTGTATCGCGGAATTTTAGGAGTAGCGGATTAGTTGCGTGATAGAGGGTAAACCGTTCTATTCGCTTGCTTGTAGTTCCGAGATTCGGAATGCTCGGTCTCTAAAGAATTTTTCATTCACACGGTTGAGCTTGCCGTTTTACACTTTTCGTTCCCTATCGCAATCGGAGTAAAAGAACCTCATCAGGAAAATCGGAATCGCTACCGCAGTTGGGATATTTTCACTGAGCGGTGGTTGTTTTCTAATGAGTTTCTTGGTAGTTTCGTTTTCCATTTCTTATCGGGCTTTTTATACTGCATTCCATTCAACTTGATACGATCTTGCTGACAGTGGCGAGCGCCGCTGTATGATCAAAGGGGAGTCTTCCACGTGGAATATCGTATGTTTATGAAAGTTTTGGGCATCTTATCATTACTGGTCGGGCTGAGTTCGGGACTGCTGGCACAGGGCAGCAAAGTTGCGGATTGGCTGACCGACGGCGGCGACATTGAGCGCACCGCGTGGCAACGCAATGAAACAATTCTGACCACCGCAAATGTCAAAAACATGAAACTGCTGTGGAAGACGAAGCTCGATAACGAGCCTCGTCAAATGCACAACCTGTTGCCAGTGCTGATTGCCGGGCGTGTGAATACGGCCAATGGCCCCAAGCAGATCGTTCTGGCTACCGGGGTCACCGACAATTTATACGGGCTGGATGCGGACACGGGTGAATTGCTTTGGAAGCATCATTTCCAAACGGATTGGACCCCTCCCCCCGGTGGCGGTCGTGGCGCAGGCATTTTGTGTCCCGGTGGAATCACCGCAACGCCAGTGATCGGGCCAGGCAAAGCCCCCGGCGAATACATCGTGTACGCTGCGGCGTGGGATGGCACGCTGCGCCGCGTGAATCTGGCGGATGGCAAAGAGATCGCTCCGCCTGCGAAATTTATGCCGCCGAACGGCAAACCGTATGCGCTGAACCTGCGCAATAATGTGATCTATGTTCACACGGCGCAGGGCTGTGGTGGCAATCCCAATATGGTGTACATCTACGATCTGGCAACGGATAAAGTCGGTTCGTGGGGACCGGCAGGTGGCGGCATGTGGGGACGGACTGGTGGCGCAATTGACAGCAAAGGTGTGATGTACACCGGGACGGGCGATGGTCCGTGGAATCCTGAAAATGGCGTTTTCGGCAACGGCATCATTGGCGTGCGGCAGAACCCGGAAACGAAAGCGGGCGAGTTGATGGATTATTATGGCCCCAGCAATGCCGAATGGTTATGGAAGCGCGATTTGGATATGCAGGTCACGCCCGCCATTTTCAAATACAAAGACAAAGAGTTAATGGTGGACGCCGGCAAGGAATGCGTGGTGTACCTGATGGATACAGATTCCATTGGTGGCGACGATCACCGGACGCCACTGCATCGCACACCGCTGATTTGCAATGAAGAAGTGAACTTCGCGTCGGCAGGCATCTGGGGGTCAATGGCTACCTGGGAAGACGCAAAAGGAACGCGTTGGGTGCTGACTCCGTTTTGGGGGCCGAAGCATTCCAAGTTCACAGCACCGATTCAACACGGTCCCGTCAAGATGGGCGCGATTGCCGCTTTCAAGGTGGAAGACAAGGCTGGCAAATACACGCTGACGCCCGCCTGGATTTCCCGCGATATGAACCGCGCTGAACCGCCCGTCATCGCCAACGGAATCATTTTTGCCTACGGTAGCGGTGAAGATACCGATCAAGCGAAATTTGACATCGGTCTGGCCTATAACCACGAGGCGAAGAATCGCATCGCCGGTTCGACGAAAGCCGTCTTGTATGCACTGGATGCGCAGACCGGCAAAGAGCTTTGGAACAGCGGCGATCAGATCGCTTCGTGGAGCCACTGGGGCGGACTATCCATCGCCAATGGCAAGGTGTACATCAACACGTTTGATGGGTATCAATATTGCTTTGGGATCAAGAACGGCGCGGACAAGGTAGTGCAAAAGTAACGCCGGAGGAGCTAATAATTTATGACCTTGTTTGTGACAAGTGCGAGGGGAGTTTCCGCCATGAAAAGATTTGTTGTTGCGTTGGTTGCCTGCTTAGGATTCGCTTTGACTGCATATGCACAGGGCCGCGACTGGATGACGGACAGCGCCGATGCGCAACGTTCAGCCTGGATTCGATCTGACTCGAAAATTAACAAAGACACCATGTCGAAACCGGGGTTTGAGTTTCTTTGGAAACTTAAGCTGAACAATCCGCCTCGGCAATTAAATGGGCTGACGCCGCCTGCGACGTTGGAGCGATTGATTGGCTATCGTGGCTTTCGCATGTTGGGTTTTGTGGCCGGCAGTTCGGGCAAGCTTTTTACCATTGATACTGATCTGGGGCGGATGGAATGGGAAAGGCAATTGTCGGCGAAAGGTACGAGCGTGGGAACGTTGAATTGCCCCGGTGGTATCACAACGGGTGTCGTACGACCGGTGCTGGCGGCAATCCCGCCCGCGCCAACAGGTGGCGGTAGTGGTCGTCAAACGCCGGCCAAGAGCGGCGTTGGGACGCCTGGACAAGGCGCTGTTACCTTAGCTGATGTTCGCCCGCAGGGAAATTTCAATATGAACGCGATGATGCCGCAAAGCACGCGCGTCAATCCCGCCAACCCACCGGGTGGTCAATTTGGGGCGGGACCATTTTTAGTGTATGCCCTGGCTGGCGATGGCAAACTCTACGCGTTGCATTTGTCGAATGGGGCTGATTTTGAGCCGCCCACCAACTTCCTGCCTGCGAACGCCAACGCCAATGGGTTGATTATCGTGGATCAGGTGGCGTATGTCGTCACCGAACAAGGGTGCGGCGGCGCAGCCAATGGCGTATGGGCATTGGACTTGATTACCAAGCAAGTCAAAACCTTCAAGGCCAATGTCGTCGGTTCTGCCGGCATTGCATTTGGCGGCGATGGCAACATTTATGTGACCACGGGCAGCGGCGGCGACCAGCCAAATTCGCTGGTGGCGCTTGATGCCAAATCGTTGGCGGTGAAAGCTTCGTTTTCGGCGGGTGCGCAGTCATTTGCCTCCTCGCCTGTGGTCTTCGCTCACAAAAGCAAAACGATGATTGCGGCCACCACGAAAGACGGGCGCGTGCATCTGTTCGATAGCACGAATCTGAATGCTCCGCTGGCTTCCTCCCCTGCGATGAACGCAACGGACCTGGCAGCAGGCGCGCTGGCGAGTTGGCAGGACCTCAGCGGTACGCGCTGGATTCTGGTTCCGACAAACGGTTCAGTCGTGGCGTGGAAAGTCGTCGAGCAGGGAAGCAGCGTGTCGTTGCAAACGGGTTGGACTTCACGTGACTTGATTTCCCCGCTGCCGCCCACGATTATTAATGGCGTGGCTTTTGTGACGTCGAGTGGTGAGTTTCGCGCGAAGGACAGTAAGTTGACGCCAGCTCAACGCGCGGCGCGTTCAGGCAAAGCCGTGATTTATGCGTTGGACGCGACCACTGGCAAAGAGTTGTGGAATAGTGGCACGACCATCACCTCATTCGCACGCGGTGGCGCGCTTTCGGGCGGGATGGGGCAGCTTTATCTGACCACCTACGATGGCACGATTTACACGTTTGGATTTCCGATGGAACACTGATGAATACATCAATCGGCAACAGGCAAAAGCGAGGATTGGCTGATTGATTCTTGAGCAAAGCGGTATCGTATGAAGCAACGTATTTCTTCAATCCCTGTTTCGCGTTTATTGCGTGGAATATTACTAACGCTGGCGGTCGCATTCTTTCTAAGTACGGCTCTCAGTACGGCCTGGATGCAAGCTCCTGCGACCGCGCAGGAGGAGACGGGCAAGGCCGAATTACGCAAACTTTGTGTGGGTTGTCACGAATTGGAAAAAGCGTATTCGATCAAACAGGACCGGGACGGATGGCAACGCACGATGGAAAAGATGGTGGCCTTCGGGATGAAAAGCTCTGAAGCGGATTACAAGACGGTTCTGGATTTTCTGGTTAAAAATTACGCCGCCGACGAGGTTCCCAAAGTCAAAGTGAACAAGGCGACCGCGATTGAATTGGAAAGCGGTTTGTCGCTGAAACGCTCGCAAGCCAAGGCCGTCATTGAATACCGCACGAAAAACGGCCCGTTCAAATCCATCGCTGATCTGAAAAAAGTTCCCGGCATCGAAGCGGAAAAAATCGAAGCGGGGAAAGATCGCTTATCATTTGAAGAATGAAACCTGCTGTATTCACAATTGTATTGGGCCTGATTGTGCTGGTGAGCCTTGGCTGGTCGCAGCCGAAATCCGATTGCGCTTCAACCCTCACCGCCCTTGAGCAACAAATTACCGCGCAGAAAAATATGCTGTGGGATTGGGCTGGGCTGATCCGTTATGGCAGCGAAAATACGGAGATTGCAAAACCCAAAGCGGACGAAAATCGGGTCGTCTTTTTGGGCGATGAGATTACCGAAAACTGGGGGCAGGGTCGTACACCTTTCTTTTCCGACAAGCCATATTTGAATCGCGGGATTACCGGGCAAACCTCGCCGCAATTGCTTGTGCGGTTTCGGCAGGACGTGATCAAGCTCAAACCCAAAGTTGTCGTGGTTCAAGTCGGGCTGAATGACATCGCCAGTATTTATAGCCCGATTACGCAAGGTATGTTCGCTGAAAACATTATGTCCATTGTCGAGCTGGCGAAGGCGAACAATATCCGCGTCGTGCTGGCTTCGCTCACGCCGATTTGCGATTGCTATAAAAAACAATCATCGTTACGCCCCTTCGGCAAAATTATTGGGATGAACGGTTGGCTCAAGGACTATGCTGCCGAAAGCGGTTCGGTCTATCTGGATTACTATTCTGCGCTGGCAGAAGGTCGCAATTTGAAAAAAGAATTTACGGACGATGGATTGCTTTTGACTGACGCGGGCTACGCTGTGATGAGACCGTTAGCAGAGCAGGCCATTGCTCAGGCCTTGAGCAAGCCGTAATCGTTTTGTACCGTAGACGGTCAAAGCTACGGCGTTTCTGATTTGGACAGTCCTTTCTTATCACCAAAGTTATTCCCTGAAATCAACCGCAGACTCCCACAGTCTACGGTACATTGGAGATCGAATTTCTTATGTTGAATCTATCGCAAGTGCAAGACGCAATTGATGCGAGTGCCGGTATTTTTCGGCTCGAACCATGCTGGGTGCCGCGTTCGTTTTTAATTCCAGGCCGACGGCTGAAACTGCATCCTGACGATCTCTACGCCTTTGGCGGACATCGCGGAGGTATTGATGAACGCTGGTTTTCTTCGACCACAAAAGCTGCGAACGGCGAACATACGACTGAGTTTGAAGGCTTGAGTTTTGTTCGTCCCGACAGCGGCAAAAGCTTTTTGCTGAAAGACGCCATTGAAGTCGCAGGCGATCAGATTCTGGGGCAGGAAGTGATGGAATCCGTTGGCGGATGGGGAATGCTTTGCAAGTTCTTCGACAACATGGGACCGATTCCGCACCACATGCACCAGATGAATGAACACGCCGAGAAAGTCGGACAGAAAGGCAAACCCGAAGCGTATTACTTCCCGCCGCAATATAACTCTGTCGTGAACGCTTTCCCGCACACGTACATGGGACTTGAACCCGGCACGACGAAAGAAGACGTGTTTCGGTGTCTGGAAAACTGGAATAAAGGCGACAACGGCATCCTGAATCACTCGCGCGCCTATCGCCTGGAACCCGGCACTGGCTGGCAAGTTCACGCTGGCATCTTGCACGCGCCCGGCTCGCTTGTGACCTACGAACCGCAAGTCAACAGCGACGTGTTCGGCATGTTCCAATCCGAAGTCGAAGGCCGCGTGGTGGATTGGAGCCTGCTCACGAAAGACGTGCCGCCCGAAAATCATTACGATTTTGAATACCTGATCGGGATGTTGGATTGGGACGCGAACGTGAACCCTGAATTCGCCAGGACGAACAAAATCTTTCCGAAACCAGTGAAGCTAGTTGAAGAAATGGAAGCTGAAGGCTACCGCGAACTGTGGATCACCTACGGCACGCCATTTTATTCGGCGAAGGAATTGACCGTGTTGCCAAAGCAGTCTGTTGTTATCAAAGACGCCGCCGCGTACGGCATGATTTTGACCGAAGGCTACGGCACGATTGGCAAACACGCGGCTTCGACGCCTGCCATGATTCGCTTCGGCCAAATGACGCAGGATGAATTTTTCGTGACGGTAGATGTCGCGCGCGAAGGCGTTCGCATCACAAACCTGAGCGACACTGATCCGCTCGTGATGCTGAAACATTTCGGCCCCGGCAATCCAGACGCTGCACCATTAGTAAAAGAGTAAGAAATAAACCATGGGGAACACGGGGAGCACGGGGAGAGACTTTGAACAGGCAATAATCATCCTTGCAACAAAGCGCCTCTCTCACACTTGATGGCCCCGTGCTCCCCGTGTTCCCCGTGGTTGAATAAATCTCAAGGAGTCCCATGAACCAATACCCCAAAATCCATAACGCAACCTGGCCCGGACTCGTCGGCAAAGGTGGCCCCGACGCAGAACCGATTATTGAATTTGAAAAGATGCTCGATATGACCGCCGCTGCCGAAGTCAACGGGCAACGCTTCGACGGCGTAGACATCTTCTTGTCATTGCCACACACCGACATTGATTCGACTGACGATCAATTGAAAGAACTCACCGATCAAGTCGCTTCGCGCGGGCTTGTGATTGGCTCGCTCGTCGCTCCCGTATGGGGGCCGACAGGCGGCGGCTCGGCGATGGGTTCGGAAGAAGAGCGCAACGCTTTCCTGACGCAAATCCGCAAGTCATGCGAAGTTGCAAACAAGCTCAATAATCTCGGCATTCGTCACTACGGCGTTGTCCGCATTGATTCATCGTGCAGCCCCAGCGATTGGTCAGCCGATCCCGCAGGCAACACCAAGAAGATTGCCGACACGTTCCGCGAAGCCTGCAACATTGCCGAAGACTACGGCGAAGTGCTTGCGGCAGAGGGGGAAATCTGCTGGGGCGGGATGCACAGTTGGAAATATTTGCAGGAACTCCTAGAACAAGTAGATCGCCCGAACACGCTCGGCATTCAAGCCGATATGGCGCACACAATGCTGTTCACGATGGGCTACAACGCGCCGGAACATCGCTTGTTGCCGGACAATTATGATTGGGCGGACAAAGAAGTGCTTTACGAAGCGTTAGGCAAAATGACGACCGCGTTGCGCCCGTGGGTGAAAGACTTCCACGTCGCACAGAACGACGCGACCGTGAAAGGCTCCGGCTCACACGACAAGACGGGCCGCCATTGTCTGCCGAACGATCCGAACGGCAAGATGGACATCGTACGCGCCGCTGGCTTGTGGTTGCGCGATGCGGACGGCAACGTGACCAAGAGCGTGCAGCATATCAATTGGGACGGTTGCATGTTCTCGAACGAAACGATGACCGATCCTGCAACGTGGAACAGCATTCTGGCCACGATGATCGCAGTGCGCGATGCCCACGGATGGAATTAGAAATGGTGAGGGCAAATGACCTTGCAAGCTTTTGACCGCAATAAGCACCTATACAAAAATGCTGAATTTGCTGAACTCGTCAAAGACGCTGTCAGGTTCTTTAATGGTACGCCGGTACACGAACTACCTCCGCCAGAATCATTTCTGGGAACAGGTGTTTATGCTTTGTACTACATTGGCAATAACCCAATGTATGTGCGTTACGCCGAACTAAATCGCCTTGCATACAGTTCTCCAATTTACGTGGGGAAAGCTGTTCCAAAAGGATGGAGGCAGGCTCGCGTTTCGGCCCGCGACACAACGCAGTCGCGCGAACTTTTTAATCGCTTGCGCGAGCACAGCAGAAGTCTTTCAGTCGCCGCTGACCTGGCACTTAAGGAGTTCGCTTGCCGTTTCGTGATCTTTGAGGAAGATAGTTCCGATATGATTGGTACGGTAGAAGCTGCGATGATCAAATTAAGCCAGCCGCTTTGGAACACGGCTGTTGATGGCTTTGGCAATCACGATCCAGGTAGTGGGCGTTACGAGCAAGCAAAATCCGACTGGGATATTCTTCATCCAGGAAGAGTTTGGGCTGAGAGATGTAAAGGTGAAGGGACACAAAGGTCTATCATTCTTGCTACGATCAAACGCCACTTGGAAAAATTAGGATAGCTATTGATGAAATCTCTTGAGTTATTTTCTGGTGCGGGTGGATTAGCAAAAGGGCTAGAGTTAGCAGGATTTGAGCACACCGCTTTTGTTGAAATAAACAAAGATGCTTGTGCCTCGCTTGCCGAAAACTTTGGCACCGATAGAGTTTTTCAAGGTGATGTCAAAGACTTTAATTTAGGAGGTCTTGAAAATATTGATGTAATTGCAGGCGGGCCACCCTGTCAGCCTTTTTCACTTGGAGGTAAACACAAGGCGTATCAGGACAGTCGAGATATGTTCCCTTACGCCATTCGAGCAATTGAACAGCTTTCGCCGAAGGCATTCGTATTTGAAAATGTAAAAGGATTACTTCGCCCTTCATTTGCCGATTACTTTGAATACATATTGCTCCGACTAAGTTACGCCGATGTTGGCATGGGCAGAGACACCGACTGGCGCGGTCACCTGCAATCGTTGAGAACGCTAAACAGACATCGATCAACGGAAAAACGATATGACGTGAAATTCCAGTTAGTGAATGCCGCTGATTACGGCGTTCCGCAAACACGGGAACGCGTTGTTATCGTTGGAGTTCGAACCGATCTTTCTTTGTCATGGTCTTTTCCAGAAATAACCCATTCAGAAGATAGATTACTGTGGGATATGTATATAACAGGTGAATATTGGGACCGACATTGCGTTCCGTTGGTTACACGCCCATCTTTCGATGAGATTACCAAAGAAAAGGTCATACGGCTGAAAGAACGATACGGTTGGTTTGAGCCGGATTTATTGGCGTGGCGGACAATACGAGATGTTTTACACGATTTGCCCGATCCTAAATCTGACCATTGCATTATTGATCATGTATTTCGAGATGGCGCTCGACCCTATCCTGGTCATACCGGAAGTGATTTTGATTGGCCATCGAAAACGATTAAAGCAGGTGGACATGGAGTTCCCGGAGGAGAAAATATGATTCGATTTTTCGATGGCAATGTTCGCTATTTCACCGTGTTTGAAGCCAAGCGAATACAAACCTTCCCTGATGATTTTGTAATCAAAGGGGCGTGGGGGGAAGCCATGCGCCAAATCGGCAATGCTGTTCCTGTTTTACTAGCAGAAAAGATAGGGCGTGAACTGGTTAGCAAGCTGAAGTGCACTAACAATTCATACCAGCGAATTTCAAATGGAACCTTTGAATTCGCACATTTGTAGCCAAAGGTACAAAGGCAATTTATGAGCAAAAAACAACTCAACATCGGATTAGTCGGTTACGGCTTCATGGGGCGCACGCATTCCAACGCCTTCCTGCAGGCCGGACGTTTCTTTGATCTGCCCTGTCAGCCGGTGCTGAAAGCAGTGTGCGCTCGCAATCCTGAGCGTGTACAGGCGTTCGCGAACAACTGGGGTTACGAATCTGCTGAAACCGATTGGCGCAAGCTGATTGAGCGTGATGACATTGATCTGATTGACATCGCCAGCCCGAACGATACGCACGCCGAAATCGCGATTGCTGCCGCACAGGCAGGCAAAATGGTGATGTGCGAAAAGCCGCTCGGTCGCACAGCGGAAGAAGCGCGCACAATGGTCGAAGCCGTTGAACGCGCAGGCGTGCCGAACTCCGTTTGGTACAACTATCGTCGCGTTCCGGCTGTGACGATGCTCAAGCAGATGCTGGATGATGGCCGCTTCGGTCGCATCTTCCACTACCGTGCGAAGTTTTTGCAGGACTGGACGATTTCACAGGACTTGCCGCAGGGTGGCGAAGGCTTGTGGCGGCTTGATGTTTCCGTTGCGGGCAGCGGCGTCACGGGCGATTTGCTGGCGCACAACATTGACACGGCGATGTGGCTGAATGGCCCGATTACCGAAGTCGTCGCAATGACCGAGACCTTCATCAAAGAACGCAAACACAATCTGACCGGCGAAGTCGCGCCCGTTGGCATTGACGATGCCAGTTCGTTCCTCTGCCGCTTTGCCAATGGTTCGCTCGCGATGTTTGAAGCGACGCGGTATGCGCGCGGACACAAGGCGCTCTACACGCTGGAAATCAACGGCGAACATTGCTCGGCATTTTGGGATTTGCACGATTTGCATCGGCTGCAATACTTCGATCACCGCGACGAAAGCATTGTGCGTGGCTGGCGCAACGTTCACATCACCGACGGCGATCAGCCGTATATGAAACATTGGTGGGTGCCCGGTTTGCAGATCGGATATGAACATACCTTCACGCATCAGTTCGCTGATTTTGTAACAGCCGTAGGTGAAGGCAAACCGTGTCCGCCGACGTTCCGCGATGGCTTGGCGACAGATTTGGTTTGTGATGCGGTGCTGAAGTCAGCGCAAACGCGACAATGGGAAGCGGTCGGCTCTGCTGAATAACGAAACTCACTCATTTTCCATTTTCCATTTTTCGTTTGTCATTTGCCATTGTATGCAGACGCGCTTCTGGAAATGACATATGAAAGATGACAAGTGGAAAATGGAAAATGAAACGGAGGACTCCAATGAAAAAACTCACGATCATCACTGCTGCTCTGCTCGCAGCGACACTCTTGGCTTTTGCCGTCATCGCCCAACAAACTCCGCCGCCACAAGGTGGACAACCAGGACAAGGACGCCCGCCCGGTGGCGGAATGCGCACTGGCATTGAGGCGCTCGCCGTAGAGGATCGCACCGGGTTTGAATCGCTCTTTGATGGCAAGACCTTAAAAGGCTGGGATGGTGATCCGCAATTTTGGCGCGCTGAAGCTGAAACCATTATTGGCGAAAGCACAGCGGAAAAGCCGGTCAGGGTCAACACGTTTTTGATCTATCGCGGCAGCCAGCCCGGCGACTTTGAATTAAAAGTAGACCTCAAAATGAACTCGACCAACACGGGCATTCAATACCGTAGCATCGAGTTACCCGAAGTGGGCAAGTGGATACTCAAGGGCTATCAGGCCGATATGGATTTCAATAATCAGTTCACCGGGCTTTTGTATGAAGAACGTGGACGGCAATTTCTGGCTCCGCGTGGGCAAATGGTGCATATCGGACCGGGCAACAAAAAACGTGTAATCGCCAATTTGCGGAACCCAGATGATCTCAAAGCGACGATCAAGGTGAACGACTGGAACACCTATCACATCATCGCGCGTGGCAATCGGCTCACGCACATCATCAACGGTCATCTGTTTTCCGAAGCGATTGACGACGATCCGGCGGGACGTTCGATGGGCGGTCTGCTTGGCTTCCAAATACACACCGGCCCGCCGATGAAACTCGAATTGCGCAACATCTACCTCAAGAATTTGTAATCGCAAGTGGACCGAAAATTTTTCGCGCTCTGTTATTCATCTCGATAACAGAGCGCTTTTCTTTATGGTCGTCACTTGGCAAAGCGGAGAGCGCACCGGATAATAACGCGCCAGCCATTGCGAGGAAGAAATCGAAAATGAGGAATATCTCAATGTCGTTATTGCGTGTATTACTTGGTACGTTGTGCCTGTATTGGATTGTGTCTATTGGCGTGTTTGCCCAACGTGTGGAGTTTGATCTGGTGATTGCCAATGGCCGCGTGGTTGATCCCGACTCCAAGCTGGATGCCGTTCGCCACGTTGGCATACGTGGCAAAAGTATCGCGGCGATTTCAGCGTCCCCGCTCAAAGGCAAGCGCAGTGTTGATGCGAAAGGTCAGGTTGTCACCGCCGGTTTTATTGATCTGCATTCGCACGGGCAGGATGATGAGAACTATCGCTTCAAGGCAATGGATGGTGTGACAACTGCGTTGGAAATGGAAGTCGGCGCATCGCCCGTTTCCCAATGGTATGCCGAACGCGAAGGCAAATCGCTTATTAATTTTGGCGCGACCGTTGGGCATATCCCCGCGCGCATGGCATTGCTTGGTGACACGGGAACATGGTTGCCACGCGACAAGGCGATCACCGCGCAACTCAACGGTGAGCAGAAATCACAGTTACTTCAGACCTTGCAGCAAGGCTTGAATGAGGGTGCCATCGGCGTCGGCTTTGGCCTTGCTTACGTGTACGGCGCAACGCGCGAAGAGATTTTTGATGCCTTCAAGGTTGCCGCCAAAAACAATGTCACGTGTTTTGTTCACGCCCGCTCACACGGCGCGATTGATCCCGGCAGTGCGCTCGAAGCAATGCAGGAAGTGATTGCCAATGCCGCAGGCACAGGGGCTTCGTTGCACATTGTTCACGTGACCAGCACTGGCCTGAGCCAGACGCCTGCTTGTCTGGAACTCATCAAAGGCGCACGGCAACGCGGTTTGGATGTGACGACAGAAGCTTATCCGTACATTGCGGGAATGACGGGATTGGAAACGGCGATCTTCAGCGACGGCTGGCAGCAGAAGCTGAATATCACGTACAAAGATTTGCAGTGGGTGGCGACCGGTGAACGATTGACGGCGGAAAGCTTTGCGCGCTATCGCCAACAGGGGGGACTGGTCGTGATTTTTTCAATCCCCGAAGCCGCCGCGAATCTGGCGGTGACTGATCCTGACATTATGATTGCCAGCGACGGTTTGCTGACGAATGGCAAAGGGCATCCGCGCGGCGCGGGGTCGTATGCACGTGTGCTGGGCTATTACGTACGCGAGCAGAAAACGCTTTCGCTGATGGATGCGCTGCGCAAGATTTCGTTGCTGCCCGCACAAAGATTGGAAAAAGCCGTGCCGATGATGCGCAACAAAGGCCGCCTCAAAGTGGGGGCAGATGCTGATGTTGTGGTGTTCGATCCCGCGCGTGTGATTGACAAAGCGACGTTTGAAAACCCTGCGCAATATTCTGCGGGCATTACGCAAGTTTTCGTCAATGGCGTTGCGGTGGTGCAGGATGGCAAGCTGGTTGAAGGTGTAAAACCCGGCGTGGCAATTCGTCGTGCCGTATCAAAGTAGATGTTGTTTCTCCACGAAGTTACACGAAGCAGCACGAAGGAGGGACAGGGGGATGGAGTGAAAGAGCGAAAGGAGGGACAGCGAACGTGCGCTCTGTCCCTCTTTCTCTCCTTCGCCCCTTCTTCGTGAATCTTCGTGTGGCTTTGTGGAGGAGAAATTCTTTCTAAAGAGGTCGTATGAAAACATCGCGTCGCAAATTATTGCAACAAAGTTTGAGCTTGCCTGCGTTGGCTGCTGCACCGGAATTGATCTTGCCGAAGTCACCTGCGGGCTACACGCAGAAAGAAAGGGAAGGGCGTGTGAAAGAAGGGAAGCCGTTGACCAAAAGCGATCTTATTACCCCGTGTTTACTGCTTGATCTTGATGCCTTTGAAGCGAACGTCAACAAGATGGCGGCGCATTGCAAAGCGTCGAACATCAGCCTGCGCCCGCACGGCAAATCGCACAAATGCGTTGAGATTGCGAAGCGGCAAATCAAAGCGGGTGCCGTGGGCTTGAGTGTGGCTACGATCCGCGAAGCACAGGCGATGGCGGCGGCAGGCATCACCGGAATGCTCATCACGTCGGAATTGATCGGGCGTCCGAAGATCGAACGATTGATGCAAGTGGTACGCAAAGCGCCGGACACGATGACGGTGGTGGATAACCTGACGCACGCGCAGGAACTCAACGATGCCGCAGCCGCTGCGAAACTGAAGCTACATGTGCTGATTGATGTTGACCCCGGTGGCAAGCGTACGGGCATTGCGAGCGGCGCGCCGACGATTGCCTTTGCGGAAAAGCTGATGAAGATGCCGCATCTGAAATTGCGCGGCTTTCATTGCTATTCGGGCAGCAGCGCCCACGTTGCCGGATTTGAAGCACGGCGACAACATTCACTGAACGCGATGACGCCTGCGCTGGAAACCTTCGCGCAACTCAAACAGCGCGGCTTACCCCTGGAGATTCTGAGCGGCGGCAGTACCGGCACCTACAACATTGATCCGGCCTTCAAAGGGATGACCGAATTGCAATGCGGCTCGTACGTGTTTATGGATGTCGAGTATCAACTGATCGGCGGGCAACGCGACGACAAGTTCTACGACGATTTTGCTTCATCCTTGACGGTGATGGCAACCGTCATCAGCCGCAATCATCCTGATCGTGCGACGACGGATGCAGGCATCAAATCCTTTGCGACGGATCGCAAATTCGGCCCGAATCTGAAAGACCTGACCGGCGCGCGCGTCTTTATCAGCAGCGACGAACACGGCACGGTGATGCTCGATCATCCAAGCCGCGAAGTGAAGCTCGGCGACCGCCTTGAATTCATCATTCCGCATTGCGACCCGAATGTGAATTTGTATGATCGAATGTACTGCGTGCGCGGCGAGAAGGTTGTGGACGTGTGGCGCATCGTCGGTCGGCACGGCGATTGAAAATACAAAAGCCAGGCCGTGTGACCTGGCTTTGTTTTTTGAAGATTGCGATGCAGCTTTATGGTTGCATACATGCTGTGTTATCGCCAAGAAACGCCGATAGGCTGCGGAGCGTGCCGTTTGCCCGTGTTGTACTGTCACCCAGAATCGTGCCGTCACCCAGAATTACGCCATCCCCAAGGATAATGCCGTCGCCCAGAATTGTGCCATCGCCTAACACCTGCCCCTGGGCCAACAACGCCGCATCCGCGAAGATGACGCCATCGCCTAACACCTGTCCGTTGGTGGTGATATTGAATGCGCCTGTCTTGAGCACGACACCGCTTGAAGTCATACTCGCAACTTTGCTGAACACGCCGTTGCCGCAGATTGTCGCATCACCGAGGATCTGTCCTGTGCCATAAACGCTTTGCCATTGCGTCATCAATTCTGTACCCGATAAAAAGCCCCAATTGGTGATGACGCCGCGCCCCCAGTTAAAGGTTTGCCCGGCAATCGTGCTTTGTTGTGTTGGCAAGGCGGCAGTCAATAAGGCGGTGCCAACGGTTGTCGGTAACGTGGTTTTGACCAACCGCGCCAATCGAACCGCGCCGTCCACATTGAGCAGTCCTGCGCCCTGTTCCATCATATTGGCATTGGCCAGCGGTTGCGCCGTGTACATCAAAATCGCTTTGATTAAATTGGGTGTCAAGGCTGGATTGGCCTGTAGCATCAAGGCTGCTGTACCCGCTACCACGGGCGTCGCCATTGAAGTACCGCTTAAATACATCACGCGGTCTTCAAGTTTGTTAGTAATGTTTGCCGACAGGGCCGGGTAATCCAGCGTTAACCTGTTTCTCTTATCTACAGCCTCATCGGGATTGTTGGAGCGTGCGCCCACGAGTTTATTGCCGGGCGCGACCAAATCCGGCTTGATTAAATTGTCGTATTTGCGGACGCCATTGATCGTGACATAGCCGCGCGTCGGGCCGCGAGAGCTATAACTCGCCATCGTATCGTCTGCGCGGGCATCGGTGCCGAACGTGTTCGCTGCGCCCACCGTGATGACCGAAGGCTCAATGCCGGGCGAATGAATGCCACCATAAATCTTTTGTCCGGCGGAATTTTTGCCATCATTACCAGCCGCCGCGACAACGACGATTCCGGCATTGACGGCGCGTCGGGCTGCCAGACACAGTGGATCGTTGGCGTAACTGTCTTTGGCAATCGTGCCCAGGCTCAGATTGATGACGCGGAGGTTGTACGTCGCTTTGTTGGTGATACACCAATCAAGGGCCGCAATGACGTTGCTAACTATGCCTTGCCCATTGTCGTTGAGGACTTTGACCGCGAGAAGATTCGCGCCTGGCGCAATGCCCGTATAGGTTCCTGTTTTCAGCCCCTTGCCACCTGCTGCCAGCGACGCCACGTGGGAGCCGTGTCCAAAACGATCTTTGATGGCATCTTGCCCGGTGTAATCCTGCTTGCCGACCACGCCGGGATGACCGTTTGAAGCCCAGGTCAGCTTGTGAGAATCGTCTATGCCGCTATCAAGAATGGCAATGCCGATGCCTTTGCCGTCCAGGATTGTTTTCCCCGCAAGACTGCGAATGAGGGCCGTCCCCGTCGTGTTTTCAAGATGCCCCATCGCGGTCACGAGACGGTTGGGGCTGACGTAGGCGATGCTTCTTTCCGCTGCCAGATGGCGAATTGCCGTGCGTGGTGCTTCAATGGTCAATAAGCCCATTTTACCGTGCGATTGGCGTACTTGACCGCCGAGCCGCGCGAGTTTTTCTTGCCAGACAACTTGCGGGATCGAACTGTCTACCTGAACAATGAAACTCTGTTTTTCTTCTGCCAAGGTCTCAGAAGACGGCAACAATAAGCCGCCAAGTCGTGTGCGTTGCGGTGCGTCTTCGCCGTCTTCCTGCGCGCGTTGCGTCGCCCGTGTGCGGCGATTCTGGCGCACTTGCGCGAGCGTTTTGCCCTGCAACGCCTGCCGTTGTTCTTCGTCATCATCGGCCAGTAAGATTTCGAGATCAGGCGCGAGCTTGGAAGGTTTCAAGGCCTGCTGTTGCGTCCGTACTTCTTTTAGGGATTGCGCCTGCACGGGTACGAAGGTGTGCCAGGGACACGCGAGCAGAACTCCCAAGGTGGATGCGGCAATTTTTCTGGTGATGGACTTCATAAGCTCTTTCGGTAGTAGTTACAGATACTCAGTTTTTGGACAACGCCCATTGAAACGAAATCTTTTGTGCCGAGTATGATGACTTTCTGATAACCGCCGTGAAAATTGGAAGAGGAGTCGCAATCGCCCTGTCGTCGGGAAAACAGGAAGTGGAGAGGCGGGAATCTCTGTGCCTGATCCCCGCCAACATACTGGCCAACATACTGGTGGTTACGGTGCAGGCTGCATACACGCTGTTTCATCCCCCGCGAATATTGAAGCGGCCCTGATGCGCGTGTCGGACAACAGCATGCCATCCGAGAGCAGCATGCCATCAGACATCAACATGCCATCGGCTAAGGCGATACCATCGGATAACAACATGCCATCGGATAACAACATGCCATCCGCGAGCGCAATGCCATCCGCCAAGGCGATCCCTCGGCTGTGGATATGTGCCACGCCGGGATAGAGCGCAGTCCCTGCGGATAATTTATTCGGGATGATGCCAAAGATTTCATCGCTCACTCCGGTCGCATCCGCTAGTGTGCGGCCTTGCCCATACACGCTTTGCCATTGCGTCATCAAGCTAGTACCGTACAAAAAGCCCCAGTTCGTAATCACGCCTTGCGACCAACTCACGGTTTCTCCGGCAATCGTGCTGTTTGGTTGGGGCAGCGAATTGGTGAGCAATGACGCGCCAGTCGTGGTGGGCAGCGTGGATTTGACGAGCCTCGCCATCCGCACGGCACCATCTACGTTCAGCAATCCTGCGCCTTGCTCCAGCATATTGAAGCCTTTAATCGGTTGGGCCGAGTACATCAAAATCGCCTTGACCAAATTCGGCGTCAATTTGGAATTGACCTGTAGCATCAACGCGGCGGCTCCGGCCACCACGGGCGCAGCCATCGAAGTGCCGCTCAAATACATTGCGCCGCGCGCGTAATCTTTTTTCGTCGTTTCACTGCTGGCTTCCAGTTTCAGATTTTGATTGAGCAAATAATTGCGCCACCAGACGTATTCATTCTCGGCTCCGGTGAAGACCTTGCTGGCGGATTTGGCACCAATCAGTTTATTGCCAGGAGCGACCAAGTCAGGTTTGATCAGGTTGTCATGTTTGCGGACGCCATCCACCAGAACGTAGCCGCGTGTGGGGCCGCGTGAGCTGTAAGACGTGACCACATCATCCGACCGCATATTGGTGCCGAAGGTATTGGCCGCACCAACGGTAATCACGGACGGCTCAATGCCCGGCGAATTGATGCCGCCATAAATCTTATTGCCGTACATATCCTTGCCGTTATTACCAGCGGACGTCACGACGACCAGGCCCGCATCAACCGCGCGCCGGGCGGCCAGACACAGCGGATCGTTTTGATAACTGTCCGTTGCCCGTGTTCCCAGGCTCAGATTGATGACGCGAATGTTCTGCTCTGCTTTGTTGGCAATGCACCAATCAATCGCGCGGATCACCGTACTGGCGGTACCTTGCCCGTAATCATCCAGTACTTGCAAACTAATCAAATTGGCTTTGTACGCTACGCCTGTGTATGCGTTGTTGGCCCAGGAACTCGACCCCAGCGCCAGCGAAGCGACGTGCGAGCCGTGTCCGAATTCATCCATCGGGCGTGTGTCGCTATTGACGAAATCCTGCCGATAATGTGTTCGCCCATCATAAAACGAGTAATGGTTGTCCACGACGCCACTGTCAATAATGGCGATTCCTACGCCGCGACCGTCTACGGTGGGCGAGTTATTCAGCAACCCACGAACTTGATAGGCTCCTGTCGTCGAGGTTATATGCCCCGTTGCAAACACGCGGCGATCCGGGCTGACATACGCGATTTCGCCCTGTGCCGCCAGGTGCCGAATCGCAGAGCGCGGAGCTTCAATAGTGAGCAAGCGGCTTCGATCATTTTGCTGTGTAATAAATCCGCCTAATGAGGCGAGCTTTTCCTGCCACACCACACTTGGCGTAGAGCCGTTGGTTTGGACAATGAAACTTTGTTTTTCCTCGGCCAACACTTCAGATGAGGGCAGCAGGGCATTGCTGATGCGCGTGCGCTGGGGCGTCTCTTCGCCGTCTTCCTGCGCGCGCCGGGCTGCACGCTTGCGGCGCTCCTGACGTGCTTGCGCGAGCGTTTTGCCTTGTAACTTCTGGCGTTGTTCTTCGTCGTCATCGGCGAGCAAGACTTCGAGATCGGGCGCGAGCTTGGAAGGCTTCGAGGCCTGTTTGGCGGGGCGTGTTTCTTGGAGGGATTGCGCCTGCGCGGGCAGGAATGTGTGCCACGGGCAACTGAGCAGGCAACCGAGGGTGAAGGCAGTAATTTTCTTGGTCGTGGATTTCATAAGCTTTTTCAGTCGTCAGTCAATCGAATCTTTTTTGACAGTGAAGATTAAAGCCAAAAGGATTGTACAAAGTATGATGAGTTTCTGCTTTGTGCCGAAACAATTGGAAAACGCGGGGAATTACAAGTAAGCACCGGAACGTTTAGCAACAGGTTTGTCATGGGTCAGGGAACAAACAAAAAGGCAGAGGATGTCAGCCCTCTGCCTTGAAAGTCCTAACGGTGGATGTACTCATTGTGCTGGTTTCATGCAGGCGGTGTTGTCGCCCAGCATTGCGGTCCCGCTAGTGGATTTTAAATTTGAATCGGCGCGTGTGGTGCCGTCACCCAAAATGGTGCCATCGCCCAGGATCACTCCATCACCTAAGATCACTCCATCCCCTAAGATCACTCCATCACCCAGCACCTGACCGCTGGCAAACAACACATTGGTGCTATCGCCCAGAATCAAACCGCTACTCTTGATTGTGTAAGCCCCGGCTTTTAGTGTGGCACCGGAGGTGTTGCCGGAGACGAGGCTCAGCGTGCTGTTGGCGTAGGTCGTGGCATCGCCGAGTACTTGTCCCGTGCCATACACACTCTGCCATTTAGTCATCAGATTACTGCCGAACAGGAAGCCAAAATTGGTGATGACGCCCTGGCTCCATTTGATCGTTTCCCCGTAAATTGTACTGGTCTGTAAGGCCGGAAGCGCCGCTGTCAACAAGGCTGTGCCGTTGGTCGTGGGCAGCGTGGTTTTGACGAGTCGCGCCAGCCGCACGGCTCCGTCAATATTGAGTTGACCTGCGCCCTGTTCCAGCATATTGACGCCCGCGAGCGGTTGGGCGGAATACATCAAAATGGCTTTGACCAAACTGGGTGTCAGCTTCGGATTGGTTTCCAAGAGGAGCGCTGCTGCCGAAGCGACAACGGGGGCGGCCATCGAAGTGCCGCTCAGGTACATGACTTTTTCCGTGTCGAGCGTTCCGTCGCCCGTCCGCAGACTGGGATTATTGCGCGCCAGCAGGTTTTCCGTGCCGTTATAGTATGCCGATGCGCCAATCAGTTTATTGCCGGGCGCAACCAAATCAGGTTTGATGAGGTTGTCGTACTTCCGAACGCCACCGACGACAGCGTAACTGCGGGTCGGGCCACGCGAACTGTAGGAGGCGACGGTGTCGTCAGAGCGATAGTTCGTGCCGAACGTATTGGCGGCCCCGACTGTGATGACCGAAGGGTCGTTGCCGGGGGAGTTGATCGCTCCATAAATTTTTCTGCCGCTGGAATCCTTGCCATTGTTGCCCGCCGAAGCCACGACGACAATGCCCGCATTGACCGCACGGCGCGCGGCCAGACAGAGCGGATCTGTTTTATAGCTGTCTTTGGCGATGGTGCCGAGGCTCAGGTTGATGACGCGAATGTTGTTCCCGTTTAGGACCCATTGTTTGTTGGTGATGCACCAATCAATCGCTGCGATCACGCTGCTGGCTGTCCCTTTCCCTGTGCCATCAAGCACCCGCAAGCTAAACACACTGGCCCCACCTACCGCACCGGCATAGGCACCGTTTTTCAAATCATATTCTCCTGCGACCAGCGAAGCCACGTGCGTTCCATGCCCATACGGATCGCCGCTGATATTTTGCCCGGTGAAATCAACACTTTTGACTTTCGTTCCCCACCCGGCCCATTGCATCAGGCGATGGGTGGCATCCACGCCGCTGTCAATCACGGCGACACTAATGCCAGAGCCGCTTAACCAGGTGTTGGTGTTGGTGTCGCCTTTATCACTGATGCCCGCGTTCCAATATCCTGTGGTTTCGACCACATGGCCGAAGGCGGCGATGGCCCGATCCGGGGAGACATACGACACGCTGGATTCTGCGGCTAAGTGCCGAATTACATTGCGCGGCGCTTCAATCGTGACCAGTCCCATTTCGTTATGGGTCTGGCGCACACGCCCACCGAAACGGGCGAGTTTTTCCTGCCACACAACAGTTGGCGTGGAGCTGTCCACTTGCACGATGAAGCTCTGTTTTTCTTCTGAGAGGACTTCGGAGGAAGGTAGCAAGACACCGTTAAGGCGTTGCCGCTGGGGCGTCTCTTCGCCGTCTTGCTGGGCGCGCTGGATCACGCGTGTGCGGCGTTCCTGCCGTATTTGCGCCAGCGTTTTGCCCTGCAAGGCCTGGCGCTGTTCTTCGTCATCATCGGCCAGCAAGACTTCGAGATCGGGCGCGAGCTTGGCGGGTTTCGTTGCTTGTTTTTGAGTTCGTAACTCTTTCAGGGATTGTGCCCGCACCGGTACAAATGCGTGCCAGGGGCAACTGAGTAGAATCCCTAAGGTGAGAGCAGAGATTTTTTTAGTAGTGGACTTCATATGCTTTTTCGGTAGTCAGTCAATTCAATCGTGATCGAACAAGGGAGATTAAAGCCAAATTTGTTGTACAAAGTATGATGACTTTCTGTTTTGTGGTGTAACAACTGGAAAGAGCAGGGAATTACACTTGCCACAAAAAAGCCGGGCGCTTGAATCCCGGCTTTTGCTTGGCGACACCACCGCGTTATCTCTTATAGCGAGTCGAGGTGGTTGTACTTGAGGTGGTCGTCGTTGTGGGCGCGCTGCTCGTCGTTGAAGTGGTGGTTGTTGAAGATGGGGCTGTGCTGGGGAGCATGCTGGGGGTATCGTCGCCCAAAAACGCTGTTCCCGCTTTCGCTGTTCCATCCGCGAATGCAGTGCCATCGGCCAGCAACATCCCATCGGCCAGCAACATCCCATCGGCGAGCGCGATGCCATCGGCTAAAGCAATGCCGTCTGCGAGTGCGATGCCATCCGCGAGTGCAATGCCATCCGCCAGCGCAATACCGCTCGTCGTAATACTGACGGCACCGGAATAAAATTTAACATCACTGGATAGTTTTCCCGTGGCCTTAACTACGGCTCCATTCGCAAAGATCGTCGCATCGGCCAGTGCTATGCCCGTCCCATAAATGCTTTGCCATTTCCTCAGCAACACGTCGCCATACAAGAATCCCCAATTCGTAATAACACCTTTTCCCCACTTGACGGTTTGTCCCGCAATCGCGCTTTCCTGGGTTGGCAGGGAGGCGGTCAACAAGGTAGAACCCGTTGCGGTTGGCAGTGTTGTTTTCACCAGGGCCGCAACGCGTACCGCCCCGTCCACATTGAGTAAGCCCGCGCCCTGCTCGAACATATTGAAGCCCTTGAGCGGTTGTGCGGTATACATCAAAATCGCTTTCACCAGGTTGGGCGTTAAGTTGGGATTGACTTGCAACAGCAGTGCGGCTGTGCCTGTGACGGCTGGCGCAGACATCGAAGTCCCGCTCAAATACATCAACCGTAGCCCGTTAATATCTAATGGGGTCGCCATCAGCGAAGGAAAGGTGAGGACCAGATTATTGCGGGTGGCATAACCCTCCCCTTTGCCCTTTGATGATGCCCCAATCAATCTGTTGCCGGGGGCGACCAAATCGGGCTTGATCAAATTGTCATATTTTTTGACCCCTTTGCTATCGGTCGTAAAACCGCGCGTCGGGCCGCGTGAGCTGTAGGAGGTAATGACATCATCGCTGCGTGCATCCGTGCCGAAGGTATTCGCCGCGCCGACCGTGATGACACTTGGGTCAATGCCCGGCGAATGAATTCCGCCATAGATTTTCGTTCCATTGGCATTCTTACCATCGTTCCCGGCTGCGGCAACAACCACAATTCCAGCATCAACTGCCCGACGAGCGGCGAGGCAGAGCGGATCATTTTTATAGCTGTCTTTGGCATTCGCCCCCAGGCTCAGGTTGATGACCCGCAGGTTATAATCTTTCTTGTGACTGATGCACCAGTTCAGTGCCGCGATGACGCTACTGACGCTGCCGCGCCCGTTATCGTCCAGCACGCGCAGATTGTAGAGGCTTGCGCCTGGGGCAATGCCTTGATAATAGCCGGAACCAAGATTGATCCCGCCTATCGCGAGCGAGGCCACGAAGCTGCCGTGTCCAAAGTAATCCTGGTCCGGCGCAAGATCGTTGATGAAGGTTTCTTTTTCAATGACGCCCGGATGCCCCGTTACCTGGTTCAAGAGCGCGTGGTTGGTATCTATGCCGCTATCAATAATAGCGACGCCAACCCCCGTGCCATCATATTTGGTTGTGGCAGAAAGGTTACGGATTTGCGCCGCCCCAGTGGTCGCTTCCAGATGACCATTGGATTGCACCGGACGATCCGGGCTGACATAAGTGACAGCTCCCTGCGCGGCCAAGTGGCGGATCATGCTGCGGGGCGCTTCAATCGTAAGCAATCCCGCTTGATCGTGCTGTTGTCGAATGCGTCCGCCCAAGGAGGCGAGCTTTTCCTGCCACACGACACTTGGTGTGGAGCCGTTGGTTTGGACAATGAAACTTTGTTTTTCTTCGGCCAACACTTCGGATGACGGCAGCAAGACATTGCCAATGCGCGTGCGCTGGGGCGTCTCTTCGCCGTCTTCCTGCGCGCGTTGCGTCGCTCGCGTGCGTCGTTCCTGCCGTATTTGCGCCAGCGTTTTGCCTTGTAGCTTCTGGCGTTGCTCTTCGTCGTCATCGGCCAGTAAGACTTCGAGATCAGGCGCGAGCTTGGAAGGTTTCAAGGCCTGTTGTTGGGTCCGTACTTCTTTCAGGGATTGCGCCTGCGCGGGCAGGCATTGCCAGGGGCAACTGAGGAACAGACCCAGGGTGAGAGCGGTAATTTTCTTGGTCGTGGATTTCATATGCTTTTTCGGTCGTCAGTCAATTCAATCGTGATCGAACAAGAGAGATTAAAGTCAAAGTTGTTGTGCAAAGTATGATGAGTTTCTGCTTTATGTCGTAACAATTGGAAAACGTGGGGAATTACAAGTACGCACCGTAACCTTTAGCAACAGGTTTGTCATGGGTCAGGGAACAAACAAAAAGGCAGAGGATGTCAGCCCTCTGCCTTGAAAATGATCGTTGTTGATAAACTTACGGTGCAGGCGGCATACAAGCCGTGTTGTCGCCCAGCACGACGCTATCAGATTTCAGAGAAGTATCAGCGCGCGTGCTGCCATCGCCGAGAATCGTGCCGTCGCCAAGAATTATTCCGTCCCCAAGGATGATGCCATCGCCGAGAATGATGCCATCGCCCAGGATGATCCCGCTCACAAACACCGTGTTGAGGGCATCCCCGAGGATGATCCCGCTGCCGTTGATTTGCAGCGCGCCGGACTTGAAATTCACGCCGCTCGAAGTCTTGCCCGCCACCTTGCTGAACGTGCCATTGAGGATGCCTGTCGCATCCCCCAGAATCTGACCAGAACCGTACACCGGCTGCCAGTATTTCACCAGATCACTGCCGTACAAGATGCCCCAGTTCGTGACGACGCCTTGCCCCCACTTACAGCTTTGCCCGGCAATCGTACTGGCCTGGGTGCTGGGGAGTGAAGACTTCAGCAACGACGACCCGTTAGTGCTGGGGAGAGTGGTTTTGACCAGCTTCGCCAACTGCACTGCGCCAGCGGCATTCATCAACCCGGCTCCCTGCTCCAGCGAGTTGAAGCCTTTGAGTGGTTGGGCGGAATACATCAGGATCGCTTTGACCAGACTCGGCGTCAGATTGGGATTCGCCTCTAACATCAGGGCGGCTGTCCCGGCGACGAGCGGCGCAGACATCGAAGTCCCGCTCAGATACATCAACTTTGTCGTGGTGGTTGAGGACGTTCCTATTTTCAACTGCGGAAATAAGCTGGCCAGGAAATTCGCTAACCCATTATTGTCCGATTGCGCGCCAATCAATTTGTTGCCCGGCGCAATCAAATCCGGTTTGATGAGGTTGTCATAGTGCCGGACGCCGTTGGCATCGGTGGAATAGCCCCGCGTTGGGCCGCGCGAACTGAACGTGGCGACCGCATCATCCGACCGTTGATTAGTGCCAAACGTATTGGCCGCGCCGACCGTAATCACTGAGGGATCAATACCGGGCGAGTGAATCGCGCCGTAGATTTTGTTGCCATTTGTATCCTTACCCTCGTTGCCCGCTGCGGCGACAACCACGATGCCCGCATTGTGGGCGCGGCGCGCGGCCAGACAGAGCGGGTCATTTTTATAACTGTCCTTGGCGATTGCGCCCAGACTTAAATTGAGGACGCGGATTTTGTAGGTCGTCTTGTTGGCAATGCACCAATCAATCGCGGCAATCAACTGGCTGGTCGCGCCGATGCCTTGTGCATTCAAGACCCGCGCATTGATCAATTTGGCACCAGGCGCGATGCCTTTATAAGCGCCGCTGCTCACGCGATCACTGGCCGCTGCCATCGAAGCCACGTGCGTGCCGTGCCCGTATTTGTCGCTCGTGATGTTTTCGCCCGTAAAATCTTTACTCACGCTCACCGATGAAGTCGAGGAGCTGCTTTTGAGCAACTCGTGTTTGGTGTCAATGCCGCTGTCGAGAATGGCAATGCCGATACCGCTGCCATTCAATGAACTGCCCTCGTCATCATCGTCATCATCGTCACCGCTACTGCCACGCGCCACATCTGCGCCCGTGGCGCTTTCGGTGTGGCTACTGAACGAGACGACGGGGCGATCCGGGCTAACGTACGTGACGTTGCCCTGGGCGGCCAATTGGCGAATCGCGGTGCGGGGTGCTTCAATCGTAGCCAGCCCCAGCCCGTTATGCTTTTGCGCGATGCGTCCGCCCAGTAGCGCGAGCTTTTCCTGTAGGACAACATCGGGTGTCGAACCCGTGAACTGCACGATAAAACTTTGTTTCTCTTCTGCGGCGACGACTGCTGAGGGCAGCAACAATCCGCTAATGCGGGCGCGTTGCGGCTCTGCCTCGCCGTCGGTTTGGGCGCGTTGGGCTGCGCGTCTGTGCCGTGCCTGCCGTGCCTGGGCGAGCGTTTTGCCCTGCAATGCCTGCCGCTGTTCTTCATCATCATCGGCGAGCAACATTTCGAGATCAGGCGCGAGCTTGGAAGGTTTCAAGGCCTGTTGTTGGGTCCGTACTTCTTTCAGGGATTGCGCCTGCGCGGGCAGGCATTGCCAGGGGCAACTGAGGAACAGACCCAGGGTGAGAGCAGTAATTTTCTTGGTCGTGGATTCCATATGCTTTTTCGGTCGTCAGTCAATTCAATCGTGATCGGGCAGGGAAGATTAAAGCGAAAGTTGTTGTACAAAGTATGATGAGTTTCTGTTTTGTGCTGCAACAATTGGAAAACGCGGGGAATTACAAGTAAGCACCGGAACCTTTAGCAACAGGTTTGTCATGGGTCAGGGAACAAACAAAAAGGCAGAGGATGTCAGCCCTCTGCCTTGAAAATCCTAACGGTGGATGTACTCATTGTGCTGGTTTCATACAGGCCGTATCGTCACCAACGTAGGCGGTAGCGATTCGTAAACTGGTATTGGCGCGCGTCGTGCCATCACCGAGAATGATGCCATCGCCGATGATGATGCCGTCGCCCAGAATAATGCCATCGCCCAGTATCTGACCGTCGCCCAGAATTTGCCCGCTGGCAAAAGTTGTATTGACACTATCGCCCAAAATAATGCCGCTGCCATTGATGGTGAGCGCCCCGCTTTTCAAAGATGCGCTGCTGGTCGTTTTTCCCTTGACCTTGCTGAACGCGCCATTCGCATAAATCGTCGCATCGCCGAGAATTTGCCCCGCACCGTACACCGCTTGCCAGGCGGTCATCAATCCGCTGCCCGACAGGAATCCATAGTTGGTGATGACGCCTTGTCCCCACTTGAAGCTTTGCCCGGCAATCGTGCTGGTTTGCGTTGGTAAAGAAGCACTCAGCAAAGATGTGCCAACCGTCGTCGGCAAAGTGGTTTTGACGAGCTTCGCCAAGCGAACCGCGCCGTCAATATTTAACGCGCCCGCACCTTGCTCCAGCATATTGAACCCTTTGATGGGTTGGGCCGAGTACATCAAAATCGCTTTGACTAAACTGGGTGTCAGATTAGGCCGAGCTTGCAGCACTAAAGCCGCCGCGCCCGCTACCACTGGGGCCGCCATCGAAGTACCGCTCAAATACATCAGCCCATCGTAACCCGTGACCCAGGGCTTAACGATCAATTGCGGGGCCACGCACACCGGACTGGCCGGTGATAACGGATCATTGGTGTAAGGCGACGCAACGCAACGCGTCAGGTTTGGATACGCCCCGATCAATTTGTTGCCCGGCGCGACCAAATCCGGCTTGATGAGGTTGTCATACTTGCGGACGTTATTCACGACCGTATAGCCGCGTGTCGGGCCGCGTGAACTGTAGCTTGCAATCGTATCGTCCGACCGCGCATCCGTGCCGAACGTATTGAGCGCACCAACGGTAATGACTGACGGATCAATGCCGGGCGAATTGATGCTGCCATACACTTTTCTCCCAGTGGCATCCTTGCCCTGATTGCCCGCTGAGGCGACCACGACGATACCCGCGTTCACTGCGCGCCGAGCAGCGAGGCAGAGCGGATCAGTCTTGTAGCTGTCTTTGGCCGCTGTTCCCAGACTCAGGTTGATGACGCGGATGTTATGCGCCGCTTTGTTGGTGATGCACCAATCAAGCGCCGCAATCACACTGCTGGCCGCGCCCGCACCGTTGTGATCCAGCACGCGCAAATTCAAAAGCGTGGCGTTAGGTGCAATGCCTGTGTATGCGCCGTCGTAAAAGTTGCTATTGCCTGCAATCAACGTGGCGACGTGTGTGCCGTGACTGTAAGCATCCATCGCCCCCCAATTATCGGTGACCTGACGAAAATCCAAATTAACCTGCGGCCCCGGGTGGCCGTTGTAATTGATAATCAAATCGTGTAGCGGATGCATACCGCTATCAATCACGGCGATGCCGATGCCACGCCCATCTAACGATTGTGTGCCAGTGGAATCTTTTAGCGCGCGAATTTGCGCGGCTCCGGTCGTGGTTTCAACGTGGCCGGACGCGGCAATCGGACGATCCGGGGTGACATAGGTAATACCGCCTTCCGCCGCAAGCTGGCGAATCGCGGTGCGGGGGACTTCAATCGTTAACAGGCCGATTCCTGCGTGTGATTGATGAATCCTCCCGCCCAGTCGCGCAACTTTTTCCTGTAAGACAACCTGAGAGGTCATCCCATCAGTCTGGACGATGAAGCTTTGTTTTTCTTCCGGCAAGACTTCTGAAGAGGGTAGAAACGTATTGCCAATGCGTGTGCGTTGCGGCGTCTCTTCACCGTCTTCCTGCGCGCGTTGTGTCGCCCGCGTGCGTCGTTCCTGCCGTATTTGCGCGAGCGTTTTGCCTTGCAGCTTCTGGCGTTGCTCTTCGTCGTCATCGGCCAGTAAGACTTCGAGATCGGGCGCCAGCTTGGAAGGTTTCAAGGCCTGTTGTTGGGTCCGTACTTCTTTCAGGGATTGTGCCTGCGTGGGCAGGAATTGCCAGGGGCAACTGAGTAGAATCCCGAGGGTGAGAGCAGAGATTTTTTTAGTCGTGGATTTCATATGCTTTTTCGGTCGTCAGTCAATCGAATCTTTTTTTGACAGTGGAGATTAAAGCCAAAGCGGTTGTGCAAAGTATGATGAGTTTCTGCTTTGTGCTGCAACAATTGGAAAGAGCGAGGAATTACAATTGCCACAAAAAAGCCGGGCTGTTAGACCCGGCTTTTAGCAACCAACTGCACAAGCTTATTTCTTCTTGGCGCTGGTTGTCGTCGAGGTTGTCGTCGAGGTTGTCGTCGGAGGTATGTAGGGTTGCATACAAGGAGTTTCATCGCCCAGCCAAGTTGCCACGGCTTTCAGGGTTCCATCCGCTAAAGCAATGCCATCGGCCAGCGCAATGCCATCGGACATCAGCATCCCGTCGGCTAAGGCAATCCCGTCGGCTAAGGCAATGCCATCGGCCAATGCGATTCCGTCAGCTAAGGCAATGCCATCGGCTAAGGCGATGCCACTCGTGGTAATACTGACGGCACCGGAATAGAGGCTCACATTGGCAGAGGTAAACCCGGTTGCGAGAGTAAAGGCTCCATTACTGAAAACCGTAGCATCCGCCAGCGCGACGCCCGTGCCGTAAATGCGCTGCCAGTTTGTTATCAATTCCCGACCCGTCAGGAAGCCCCAATTCGTAATGACGCCTTGTGACCAGACCACCGGTTTACCCGCAATGTTGCTTTCTGGGTTTGGCATCGTCTGGGAAAGCAGGCTATCGCCTAATCCTGATGGCAAGGTTGGGCGCACCATCTGTGCAATGCGCACCGCC
Organism: Blastocatellia bacterium; assembly: GCA_016789725.1. Taxonomy (GTDB): domain Bacteria; phylum Acidobacteriota; class Blastocatellia; order RBC074; family RBC074; genus JAFDVL01. The sequence goes on from JAEUQN010000007.1 coordinate 43,274, forward strand.
CCGTCAATATTGAGCAAACCTGCGCCTTGCTCAAACATATTGGCTCCTGCCAATGGTTGCGCGGTGTACATCAGAATCGCTTTGACGAGCGAAGGCGTGAGCGAGGGGCGCGCCTGTAACATCAGGGCGACTGCGCCTGTGACCAACGGTGCTGACATTGAAGTCCCGCTCATGTACATCAAGCGTTCCCCAAATGTTTCTTTCCCTTCGACCAGTAGTTCAGGATAGGCAGCCAGAATTGTATTGAACTCGTATTTATTACCTTCCGGGTCAGGCTTGGAAGACGCTGCGATCAGTTTGTTGCCCGGCGCTACCAGATCAGGCTTAATCAGGTTGTCGTAATGTCTGACACCCTGTTCATCCTTGATATAGCCGCGTGTCGGGCCACGTGAGCTGTACGAAGTGATGGCATCATCGGTACGCTCATCCGTCCCGAAAGTGTTCGCCGCACCGACCGTGATAACCGAAGGATCAATGCCCGGCGAATGAATCGTGCCGTAAATTTTATTGCCACGCTCATCTTTTCCATCATTGCCCGCAGCGGCGACAACCACGATGCCTGCATCCACGGCACGACGCGCGGCCAGACAGAGCGGATCGTTGCGATAACTGTCTTTGGCCTGTGCGCCCAAACTCAGGTTGATGACGCGCAGGTTGAATCTTTGTCGGTTAGTGACGCACCAATCAAGTGCTTCAATCACTGCGCTAACACTGCCTTCGCCACGATCATTCAGCGCCCGCAAGTTGTAGAGGCTCGCGCCCGGCGCAATGCCTTCGTAATAGCCGGACTTTAGCAATTCGCCATTGCCTGCGGCTAATGAAGCGACGTGACTGCCATGCCCATATCTATCCGCATTCGCCGCCACCGCATCCCGCGTGAAGCTTACGCTTTGCACCACGCCAGGACCATTTGACGCACCATCCAGCAGTTTATGGTAATTATCGAGACCGCTGTCAATAATGGCGATGCCCACGCCTGCGCCGTTATACGTCGTTGGCAAGGCGAGCTTGCGCGCCTGATCTGCACCTGTGGTGGTGGTCAGATGTCCGCTTGCACGTACCGGGCGATTCGGGCTGATGTAGCTCACTGCGCCTTGCGCCGCCAACTGTCGAATGGCGGAGCGCGGCACTTCGATCATGGCCAGTCCGCTGGTATTTAATTTCTGATTGACGCGACCGCCCAAGGCCGCCAACTTTTCCTGCCACACAACATCGGGCGTGGAGCCGCTGAGTTGCACAATGAAGCTTTGTTTTTCCTCTGGCGCAACTTCGTCAGAGGGAAGCGTGACGCCGTTTGCACGAATGCGACGGGCCTCTGATTGCTGCCCTGACGCGTCCGTCTTGCGTTGTTGCCGCGCGCGACGAATTTCGGCCAGCGTTTTGCCCTGTAACCGCAAGGCTTCATCCTGATCGTCCTGCGCCAGAAGTTCGACGAGGTCCGGCGATAATTTGGGCTTGGCGACTTTGCCGGGTTTGCGCAGTTGTCGGGTGGGTAACGTTGTTGCGCCGAAGATGGTGAGCGGTAATCCAAGAAGAATCGTTAAGGTGAATGTAATTCCGTTTCTTAGGCTTTTCATATGATCTCTTATGTTGATTCACGCACCCCTATAGGTGTTGACGTGCGGATTAAACGCCGTAAGTGTGTGTGAATAATGACGAGTTTCTGACAGTTGCGATAACAATTGGAAAAAGGCGGGAATTACACGTGCGGGGACACAGGCGAGCAGTAAGGTTGCAAGATTTCAAACAAACGTTTCACGCTTCACGCAATCGGATGATCGCGGTGTGACGAATGCGCGCAATGGGACGGGGTTCTTCGGCAAACAATCCCAATTCCATCGTCACCATTTCGTGACCGCGTTTTTCAAAGGCGGCGGCGACCTGGCCGCGCAAAGAAAGGTGTTCGCCATCGCGCGGCATTGAGTAATGTTGCACTTCGCTGCCCGTATGAATCCACGGCCCAAGCTGCACATTCGCTATCAGGAGTTCGTTCGCTTGCGCCAGATAAAACGCCGGATGACAGACGGGTTCCGCGCGGTAGAAGATTGGCAGCGTCACACGCATATTGAAGAGAAAATTTTCCTCCCCTTCCGCCCAACCGGCCCGCCACGCCAGCGATCCCATCCCCATTCCCACGGGCATATTCGCTAACGTTGCAACGGGGCGTTTTGCGGGCAACGGACGTTGCGGATACTTGGCTGTATACATCTCATCAGGGTTTATGTGTGGCAACGAAGCAGTGCCCACGGCGCGCAACTCTCCCGCCGCATCGCAAAGCTCCAGGCTGAGTGTCAGCGGTTCAATCGCCGTAACAGTAGGGCGCACAAATACTTCTTCGCCGTGATACACTGGCTTCAGGAATTTGGCGGTCATCGCGCCGCGTTGCATCCACTGTGTGCCCAGCGCCTCCATGACCGGATGTGTCAGATAGGCATACAGGCCGATGCCCGGCACCAGCCCGCCTTTGAAACCGAATTGCGCCGCCACTTCATCGCTGTGAATTTTGTTGTCGTGATCGGCGGCGTAGTTGTATCCGATGACCGGATATGTTGGGAGTTCCTGTCCGATTGTGAAGCTGTTCATAGCGGCACTTTATCACAACCCGCGAAACACAGGGGAGTCGCTTCGCGTTGCTGTTGGAGTTGTAGTAATCTACGTCGCGTCAACCTTCAACATAACTTTCGACCACAGGAGAAACAATGAAATCACTGCGATTGTCACTGGCTTTGCTTATCGTCTTGCTACTCGCTCAATTCACCACCACCGCCCAAGATGCGCCGCCTTCGTACGGCCCCGCGATCACGCTCGAACAAGCCAAAAAAGTTGTGGCTGCTGCCGAAGCCGAAGCGCGCAAAAACAAATGGAATGTGGTCATCACGATTGTGGATTCCGCGACGAATCTCGTATTGCTCCAACGCATGGACGACACACAGCTTGGCAGCATCAAAATTTCGCAAAAGAAAGCGCACACGGCTGCGGCGTTGCGTCGCTCGACCAAAGTGTTTGAGGATCAGGTCGCAGCGGGCGGGATGGGATGGAAGATTTTGGGCAATGATGAAGTGATCCCGATTGAAGGCGGTTTGCCTCTCATCGTAAACGGCAAAATCATCGGCGCCATCGGCGTGTCCGGCGTGACCAGCCAGCAAGATGGCATCGTTGCCAAAGCTGGCGTGGACGCCTTGAAATAATTGCGTGTCACAGCTTCAACTTGAGTGTTGCACATTCCCTTGCAACGACTCCTTTGTTACTTTTTTGCTATGCTTCAACGACTCAAATTCATCATCGTTTTAGGATTGGCAGGCGGCGTCGCGTGGGCAGCATACTTGCATCCGCAAACCGCAGATGCCGACACGCGGCGTGCTGCCGCCAACCTCCCACCACAAGCACTTCTGCCAGCATTTCTAGAAGCCAATTGTTCGTCTTGCCACAACAGCAAAACGAAGAAGGGCAATCTGGATGTGACCGCACTCAAATGGGAATTGAATGACGCGCAAACGTTCGCCGCGTGGGTCAAAATTCACGACCGTGTGCGTGATGGCGAGATGCCACCGAAAGCCGCGCCACAACCCGACGAAGCCGCGCGCGCCGCATTTTTGAAATCTCTGTCGGCTTCATTAACAACCGCCGAAGCCGCGCGCATTCGCCGTGAAGGTCGTGCGGTGTTGCGGCGAATGAATCGCTACGAATACGAAAACACGTTGCGCGATATACTCGGCGCGCCGTGGTTGCAGATCAAGGAACTGTTGCCTGAAGACGGCGAACGCTACCGCTTCAACAAATCCGGCGAAGCCCTTGGTGTCTCGCACGTGCAAATCAGTCGTTACCTTTCTGCTGCCGAATTTGCGCTGCGCGAAGTGATCGCACGTGCAGAAAAACAACCCGAAACCACGACCAAACGCTATTACGCCCGCGAACAGCGCGCCTTCACCGCACATATCGAATTCTCGCAATTCAACACGCATACCGAACGCGCGACGTTCCCGCTCATCGGCAACGAAGCTGACGTTGCGATCCTTGAGAAAAAAGCGCCGATGACAGTTGGTGCAGCCGATCCGGCGAAACGCGAACTCGAAGGCATGGGCGTCGTCGCCAGTTCGTACGAACCGCTCGAAATCCGCTTCAATCAATTCAAAGCGCCGCAGCCGGGCAAATACAAACTGCGCTTAATGGCGCATTCGTTTTGGGCGGGGCCGCAACCGGGCGATAAATGGTTTCATCCCAGCCGCACCGAAGCTTTTCCCGGACGCACGCATGAGCCGATTACGCTGTACGCCGAAATCCCGCCGCGCCAAATGCGGTATCTGGCGAACGTAGACGTTTCGCCCGAAGCTTCTGTGCAGGAGGTCGAAGTTTATTTGCTGAAAGACGAAACGATTCGCCCTGACGCCGTGCGCCTGTTTCGTTCGCGTCCGCCGAACTGGCGCAACCCGCTGGCAGAAAAAGACGGCCAACCCGGCGTCGCATTTCGTTGGCTCGAAGTCGTTGGCCCGTTGCAGGATGAATGGCCGACGAAAGGGCATAAATTGCTGTTCGGTGATTTGCCGATCCATTGCAAAGATGCGGTGGCCGGAATGCCGTTGCTGGATTTGGAAGACGAAGACACCGCCGATGCGCAAGCCGCCAAACGCGCGAAAAATCCGAATCAGAAATTGACGAAAGTTTGCGGCGTCAAATCCGCGCAACCGCACGCCGATGCCGAACGGTTACTTCGCAAATTTATTCAGCGTGCATATCGCCACTCGATAGCACAAGCCATCGAAGAGGATACACAACGCTTCCTGAAAATCTTCGATGCCGCGCATAAAAACAGCGGCAGCTTTACCGAAGCGATGATTACGGCCTATTCCGCCGTGCTCTGTTCGCCCGCGTTCACGACGCTCGAAGAAAAGCCGGGACGTTTGGACGATCAAGCCTTAGCTTCGCGCTTGTCTTATTTCCTCTGGAATTCTGAACCTGATGCGAATTTGCGTGACCTCGCGCAGCAAGGCGCATTGCGCAAGCCCGCCGTGTTGCGTGCGCAGGTAGATCGTCTGCTCGCTGATCCGCGTTCACAACGGTTTGTCAGTGCTTTCCTTGATTACTGGCTCGATTTGCGCAAAGTGAACATTACGTCACCGGATGAGTTGCTGTATTGCGATTACTATTTGGACGATCATTTGGTCGAATCGTCTACGGCTGAGACGCGCGCCTTTTTGAGCGAACTCATTCGCGGCGATTTGCCTGCGCGTAATGTAATCGCCTCTGATTTCGTGACGATCAACGAACGACTGGCAAATCTCTACGGCCTGCCCGGCGTGCAAGGCTCACAGATTCGTCGCGTCGCGTTGCCGCCCGATTCGGTGCGCGGTGGATTGCTCACGCAAGCCAGCGTGCTCAAAGTCACGGCCAACGGGACGACGACTTCACCCGTCGTGCGCGGCGCGTGGATGATGGAACGCATTCTCGGCAAACCCGTACCGCCGCCGCCGCCCGGCACGCCCGCCGTCGAACCGGACATTCGCGGTGCAACAACACTGCGGCAGCAACTCGAAAAACATCGCACCAACGCAAGCTGCAACGCCTGCCACGCCAAAATGGATCCGGCAGGATTTGCACTCGAAAACTTCGACGTCTTCGGCGGCTGGCGTGACAAATACCGCGCACTGGCCGAAGGCGAAAAAGCCCCCGGCGTTGGGAAAAACGGGCAGAAATTTGCGTTTCGTTACATTCAACCCGTAGACGCTTCCGGTTCGTTGCCTGATGGTCACAGCTTCAAAGACGTACGCGAATTGAAACGACTATTGCTGCAAGACGAACGTCAAATCGCGCGCAATCTAACGAACCAATTACTCATCTTTGCGACTGGCGCGAGCGTGCAATTCAGCGACCGTCCGAAGGTCGAAGCGATTTTGGATCGCGCGGCGAGTAAGGGCTATGGCGTGAAGTCGCTGATGCAACTAATTATTGAGAGCGATTTATTTCGGAATAAGTAGCTAATTTAAGGGGACGGGTTTCAACCTGCGCTAATAAGATATTGGGACCCTAATAATATGCGAGATACTGAACTAGCCATACTATCCAAACCATATCCTCAAACGGAAAAAGGAGAGGTTGATCGCCGTTTTCACTCATCTATTGGAGCGGATATTCCAAGTGCGTCTAATTTAGCCAGAGAAATTCTTACTGATCTTGACACGACAAACTTTGGCGTTTCATGGTGGCGTGCGCTGCCAACAGAGGAAAGAATATTAATTAGTGATTACTTGTATCAATGCGCAAATGGTATTGAACTGAACTTAGCAGAAGCAAAGCTTCATTATTGGGAATGGTTAGCTGCGAAAGAACGATATAATGGACGGATAGCAAACGCAATTTCAAGGGATGATCAAGGACAGCCTGGAAAGCTTCCTGCCTCCAGCGCACCTGTAGATGATTTGCCTACAAAATTGGAGAGGATGCATATTTGCGGCTTTTTTAGAGCTATTGGATCATCATTGGATTGTTTAGGAGCCACTATTATAGGTGTACTTGGCTTACCGGTTTCACTTCGGAGAAGTGACTTAAGAAAGGCTGAAAATGCATTAGCTAAAAGCATAGTTTTAGGTACTCAAGGCACTCAAATACAAACAGATTTCCAGCAATTTTTTGTTGATCTAAAAAATCATTGTGGGCCGAAAGACTGGCTTGAGTGGACAGATCAATATAGAAACATGTTCGTTCATCGTGGGCGGCGTGCATCGTACCAGCAGATAAAACCTAAAGAAAATCTCTTATTTGACGCAATGGGCATGGTTATTCCACGAGCTACATCAATTATGTACTTGGCCAAATATCCTGATAGATCAGAGATAGAAGCCTTAATTAAGAGTAAAAATATTTTTTTGAATGAAGATGCCAGCATTACACTAGATGGCATTTTTCAAAGTTGCAGAGAGTTAGAAGAAAATACCTGCAATAATCTTTTAAATACTTGGTTATTGCGACGAAGTGATCCTGCTCTAATTGAACAACCACTCTCTCAATGGGATGATAAGATTAGAAATAGTGACTTTGTCGGCTATTCACCTAACGCTGAAGACATAGACGCTGATGGTTTAATTGCAAACCCCATTCTCCTCCGTCGTATTCGGGCAGCCTCTGTTGACGATGATCACCGTGGACTGTGGGTTAATTCAAAATGGAACCAATAATCGGAAATCCCAATGAAGTGGCGGCAAAAGATAAAAGCACACCGGAGCAATTCGCGCTACTTGCTTTAGCGGAGAAGCTCTCAAGCGTCATCACCGTTGAGTATCTGGAAGAAAGAGCGAAACGGGCAAAGCTGGAACGTTTTGAGCAATTGCTGGCGAAAGTGCCAGACGTAGAACCAGAAGAAAGCGACAAACTCTAATGAGATGAAACATAACCTTTCCTACCTACAATCCAGACGCAGTTTTTTGCAACAAACTGGTTTATTTTCAACCTCCGCCTTGATGTTGCCATCCGCGTTACAGCGGAATGCCAGCAATAAGTTCAAGTTAGGGCTACAGCTTTTTACGATTCGGGAGGCGATGGCGAAAGACCTGCGCGGGACGTTCCAACGGATCGCGGCGATGGGCTATCAGGAAGTTGAGACCTCTGGGTTTAATTACGGCAATAACAAATATTACTGGGGACTTGAGCCGAAAGATGCCAGCCGGTTGCTCAGCGATTGCGGCCTGACGACATCGTCAGGGCATTACGATCTGGACAAGTATTTCGGCAAGAGCCAGCAGGATGAATTGAAACGCTATACCGATCAGTGCATCGCGGGCGCGACGGCGCTCAAGCAAAGTTATATCGTCTGGCCGATCATCGCACCGCAATACCGCACGATGGACGAAATGAAACGATTGGCCGCCACGCTCAATACCACTGGCGAGCAAATCAAGCAGGGCGGCTTGCAACTTGCCTATCATAATTATGGTTGGGATTTTATGGAGCAGGGCGGCGTAATTCCCTACGACATTATTCTGAAAGAAACCGACCCGGCGCTGGTGAAAATGGAATTGGATCTGTACTGGTTTTCCTTCGGCTCGCGCATGAAGCCGCTGGACTGGTTCAAAAAACAACCGGGCCGCTTTGTCATTTGGCACATCAAGGATATGAATAAGCAAAACCGGGAACTGCACGAGGTGGTGGGCGACGGGCAAATTGATTTCAAACCGATTTTCAAGGATGCCCAACTTTCCGGCGTCAAACACATGTTCGTCGAGCAAGGGAATAATTACGTGCCGGATGCGATGAGTTGCGTGCAACGCAGCGCGGAGTACATGAAGAGATCGCTATTGAATAATTTATGACGGACGGGTTAATCTTAGGTGCAATCGTCCGGTTGTCTGCCAGTTGTCTGCCAGTTGTCTGAAAGTCACATTGTTACAAACGTCAGGAGCTTCAATCTATGAAATCACTCAACATTTCAACGCAAAATGCTCTTTCCCGTCGCAGCTTTTTACGCGGAACCGGTGTCGCACTTTCGCTGCCCTTGCTCGACGCGATGCTGCCGGCCTTTGCGCGTGCCGAAAGCAAAGCACAAGTGCCGCGCCGCTTCTTTGCGATTTGCAACAACCTCGGCGTGCTGCCATGGAAGTTCTTTCCGGCGGCGGACTCGAAAGGCTTTGGCTATCAGCTTTCGCCGTACCTCGAAGAACTCAAGGCGCATCGCGATCAGTTCACGGTCTTCAGCGGTGTCTGGCATCCTGACGTAGACGCGGGGCATCCGGCGGACAATTGTTTCCTGACGGCTGCGCCGCACCCCAGCAGCGGTGGCTTTCGCAATACGATTTCGCTGGATCAATTCGCAGCGGAACACATTGGCAATCAGACGCGCTTTCCTTCGCTGACGCTCGGCGTCAACATTCAGCAAGGCCAGCACAGTTTGTCGTGGACGAGCGGCGGCGTGCTGATTCCTTCGGAAGAAAAGCCCTCCGAAATTTTCAAACGCATGTTCGTCACCGGCACCCCCGCCGAAGTGCAGGCGCAAGTTCGTCGTTTGGCCGTAGGACAAAGCGTGATGGATTCTGTCGCTGACCAAACGCGCCGTTTGCAACGCGACCTCGGCGCGCGCGACCGTGAACGGCTCGATCAATATATGACCGGTGTGCGCGATCTGGAAAAACGGCTCGGTCAGGCCGCCGAATGGGAGCAGAAGCCCAAACCCATCGTCAGCGCACAAGCGCCTAGTGATACTGCTGCGCCGCGCGATTACTTCGAGAAGGTGCGATTGATGTATGACCTCGCTGCGCTCGCATTTGAGACCGATTCGACGCGCCTCGTCGCCTTGATGCTCGACAGTGTGAATTCGCCTGCGATTACAATTGGCGACGAAGTGATGGCGGACAGCTACCACGCGATTTCGCATCACGGCAAGAAGCCGGAAAAATTGCGCCAGCACGAAGTTGCCGACCGGATGCAAATGCGTGCGCTCGACAAATTGTTCACCGATTTGAAAGCGCGCCAGGAAGGCAACGACACGCTGTTGGATCGCACCATGATTTTGTATGGCACGAATATGGGCGATGCGAATACACACGTGACGACGAACCTTCCGACGCTGTTTGCGGGCGGTGGCTTCAAGCACGGGCAGCATCTGGCGTTTGATCGGGAGCGCAATTACCCGCTGCCGAATCTGTTTGTGAATGTGCTGCAACGGCTGGGCATTGAGGCGGACAAGTTCGCCACCAGCACAGGCACGATGCGCGGATTGGAAGTGAAAGGATAGAAATCGCCAATAGATTATTGCTTGATAGGCGCTGTTGTTTGGGGCAGCGCCTTTTGCTTTGCGGAGAACTCGTATGAAAACTCTGTTCTTAGGTTTACTACTTGGAGCGTTTGTGTGCGCGCAATCGCCTGCGCCGTTTGTCCCAAATTACGACGAGGCCAAAGTCGGCACGTACACGCTGCCCGATCCGTTAACAATGAACGACGGCAGCAAAGTTACGACCGCTCAGCAATGGCGCAAACGTCGGGCAGAGTTGCTGCAATTGTTTGCGGAAAATGTGTATGGCCGCACGCCAACAACCAAATCCAAATTGCGTTTTGAAGAGAAACTGCGCGATGCGAATGCGCTGAATGGCTTAGCGACGCGGCGCGAAATTACGGTTCACCTCACCGCCAAAGCCGACGGGCCAAAGATGAATTTGATGCTGTATGTGCCGAACAAACGAACGGGCCGCGTGCCTGCGTTTTTGGCGATGAATTATGGCGGCAATCATGCCGTTCACGCCGACCCCAAAATCACAATGGCAACGGCCTGGATGCGTGACAACAAAGACAACGGTATCGTGAATCATCGTGCGACCGAAAAATCGCGCGGCGTCGAAGCCCGTCGCTGGCCGATTGAAATGATTGTGCAGCGCGGTTATGGCGTCGCCACGTTTTATTACGGCGATTTGTTTCCCGATCACAACGACGGTCGGCCCAATTCGATCATTCCGCACCTCACGAAAGATGAAGATTGGAACGCGATTGGCGCGTGGGCGTGGGGCTTCAGCCGCGCGTTGGACTACCTGGAACGCGACAAAGACATTGACGCCAAGCGAGTCGCGGTGATGGGGCATTCGCGGCACGGCAAAGCGGCGTTGTGGGCGGGCGCACAGGACGAACGCTTTGCGATTGTAATCTCGAACGACAGCGGCGAAAGCGGAGCCGCACTCGCGCGCCGCAATTTCGGCGAAACTGTCTGGCGCATCAACACCTCGTTTCCGCATTGGTTCAATGCCAAGTACAAAACCTACAACGACCGCGTCAACGAATTGCCCGTAGATCAACACGAAATTCTCGCCTTGATTGCCCCACGTCCGCTCTATGTTGCCAGCGCTGTCGAAGATCAATGGGCCGATCCACGCGGTGAGTTTTTATCCGCGCTGGCGGCGTCACCCGTGTACAAATTGCTTGGCAAAGATGGGCTGAGTGCAATGCAGATGCCCGGCATTCATCAACCAGTATTCAGCACGATTGGCTACCACATTCGCGCGGGCATCCACGACGTGACGAACTACGATTGGGAGCAATTTCTAAATTTTGCAGATCGTCATCTGCGACAAACATGAAGAGGCGCATTATGAATATTCCCCGCCGCGATTTTCTCAAAACCAGCGGAGCGTTTGGCGCGTTGGCTTTCAGCGCAAAAAACTCCAAGGCTCAAGCGACCGGTTTGGCCGCCAGGTTGGAAAAGGCGATGACCGAGCCTATCCTGCGCGCCGAACTCTTTCAGCAACCCGTCAAAATCGCATCGCTCGAATTGCTCAAAAACGGCAGCAGCTACCTCGTGCGCGCGCGTTCGAGCGATGGCGTCGAGGGCTTTTCTGAAGCCCACAGCAGCGTGATGGGTGCGGCGTACCCGATCCTTATCAAACGAGTCGCGCCGACCTTTATCGGCAAAGACGCGCGCGAATTGGAAGCCTTACAGCGCGAAGTGTATCTCGCAAACTCGAATTACAAATGGCAGGGCTTGCCGTTTTGGGTGAGTGTGGCGGCGGTCGAAATTGCGATTCTGGATATGCTTGGCAAGACCGTAAAGAAGCCGCTCGGCGAGTTGTTCGGCCCCCTTGTGCATCGCAACATTCCCGTCTATCGTGCGACCGGTAATCGCGGCAATGCGCCGGAAGCGGAGATCGAATACCTGCAAAAAATCGTGGCTGAAACAGGCGCTGGCGCGATCAAGTTTCGGCTTGGCGCGCGGATGCATTACAACGAAGCTTCGACCAAACGCGATCACGCGCTCATCAAACTGACGCGCAAAACCTTCGGCGACAACTTTACGATTTATGCCGATGGCAACGGTTCGTACGACGTGCCGATGGCGATTAAGATTGGGCGAATGATGGAGGAATACAAACTTGGCTTTTTTGAAGAACCCGTGCCGTTCGATCATTACGAAGAGACGAAACAGATTGCCGATGCGCTCACGATTCCCATTGCGCTCGGCGAAGAAGAAATGAGCTTGCGGCAATTTCGTTACATCATCGAACGCGACGTGGCGCAAGTGATTCAGCCCGACTTGATGTACTTCGGTGGCTTCATTCGTTCGCTCAAGGTCGCGCGAATGGCGGCGGTCGCAGGCAAAGATTGCACGTTGCACATGTCGGGCGGTGGCCTGGGCTATTTGTACGTCGCGCATTTTGCGTCCGTCGTACCGAATTGTGGCGCGCATCAGGAATACAAAGGCGAAGACGATACGTTGCCGGTAAGTTGCGATTCGTCATCACTGAAGAGTGAAAAGGGAAGGCTGAAAGTGCCGACGGGGCCGGGTTTGGGAATTATGATTGACCCGGATTTTGTGGCGAAGGCGAACGTTGTGACAGCATAAAGTTGACCACGTTCAGAGTTCACGCTTCAGCGTGCGAATCAATTCAATCTACCGACACGCTGAAGCGCGAAATCTGAACCTATATCGCTAATCTGAACCTGTATCGTTAATTTGTCTTATTCAACTTCGTAACTGTCGCCTCCAGCCGTCCGGGTTCGTGACAGTTCATGCACAAGAGGCTGGAATTTTCTGCGGATTTCGGATCGGCTTTCCACTTCTTCGCCGTTGGTTCATACGGCGTCCCTGCCATCATCACCAGCATCTTATCCAGAAACTCATTGGCTTCCTGCGTGCGTCCCGTGCGCAGCGCCGACTGCGCCACTCCGCCTAACACTTCGCCGCGAAAATGCACGGGGAACTTATCAATGTTTGCGCCCTGTTGTTTCCACAAGACCTGATACGCATTATAGGCACGTTCCCACGCCGCCGCGCGAAGTTCTTTCGGCAAGCGATCTGCAAACAAACCAAGCGAACCGCCCGTGACCGCATTCACTCCGCCGTTTGTCGGCCCCAATTGTTTGGCCTCGTCAAAGAGCGCGAGTGTTTGTTTGTATTTTTGCTCAAACTCGGCGCGCTGATTTTTCTCTAGAGCCAGTGTTGCACGATATAACATCGCACCGCCCTTCCACGCCAGCAATTCAGCTTTGGCTTTCGGGCGTTTTTCCAGCAACACTTCGATGTTCTTCTCGCCTCTGGTCAAACGCTCCAGATCATTGACCAAAAAGCCTGCAAAGACATCTTCGCGCACCAGCGTGTGAATGGTGAGCCGCGTGTCGTCGAGCGGAATGTCCGAGGAATAAGCAACTGCGATAGTTGCTAACAATGTGACCAGCGTCAGAATTTTGAGTGTTCGCATGTTGGAGTCTCCTGTGTGAATGATGGAAATTTTCTTTCGTAACGATTGCGCCGTCTGCCCTGCCAATTCTATACGCAATCATAGCATCGTAGTTTCCAGGAACTGTCATACGTTGGAAAAAAATCTTGCCCGCGTGCGCTACCGGTTTAGGCAGCAGTGGGGATTTCCTTTATGATGCTGTGGAATCATAGCCAGTACAAACTTCAAGCGTGGAAAGGAACTCATCATGCAGCCTGGTCGTTGGCAGCAAATTCAGGATGTATATCTGGACGCACTGAATGTCAGCGCCGAACGACGAGCGGCGTTTCTGGCGCAAACCTGTGCGGGTGATGAAGATTTGCGGCATGAAGTCGAATCATTGCTCAACGCCCACGAAGAGGTCGGAACCTTTTTGCAAGTACCTGCCGTGAAGGTCGCCGAAGAAGAACGACTGCGCCACGCTGACGCTGCGCCAACGCTGGTCTCGCCGCTCGGCCAACGCATCCATCAGTATCAAATTCTCGCGCGCCTCGGTGCTGGCGGAATGGGCGAAGTCTGGCTGGCCGAAGATACGCATCTGCATCGCAACGTCGCACTGAAAGTCTTGCCCGCACATCACACGAATGACCGCGAGCGTGTCCGTCGCTTCGAGCAGGAAGCCCGCGCCGCATCGGCCTTGAATCATCCCAACATCATCACGATTCACGACCTTGGCGAATCCGACTCCGGCTGCTTTATCGTGATGGAACACGTCGCGGGGCGCACGCTGCGCGTATTGGCTGCCGAGCCGATGGCCCTGTCGGCTTTGTTGGATTGGAGCGGTCAAATTGCCAAAGCCTTGAGTGCCGCGCACGCTGCGAACATCATTCACCGCGACATCAAACCCGACAACATTATGGTGCGCAACGATGGCTACGTGAAGGTGTTGGATTTCGGCCTCGCCCGCCTGAATACGGCGCATGACGAAATGTCCAGCGCGATGACGATGCCGGGGACGGTGATGGGGACGGTGAAGTATATGTCGCCAGAACAAACGCGCGGCGAGGTTGTGACAGCGGCTTCGGACATCTTCGCGTTCGGCATCGTGCTGTATGAATTGGCGACCGGGCAGCATCCGTTCAATGGCGCGACGATGTTTGCCGTAATGCAGGCGATCACGACCAGCACGCCCGTTGCTCCGTCGCAATTGAAGCCAGAGTTACCCGCCGAGTTGAATGCGCTCCTGTTGCAGATGCTCGCCAAAGACGCCGCCGTACGACCATCGGCGATAGCTGTCGCCGCAAAGCTTGAAGAAATTGCGCGAGGCAGCGATAGCGCAACCAAACCAGCCACCAGCCACCAGCCACCGACCACCAATCGCCACACCGTCGGGCGCGAAAGGGAACGCGCCGAATTGCAGGCCGCGTTTCTCTCCGGTCGCAGCAGCTTGTTGTGCATCGCAGGCGAACCCGGCATTGGCAAAACCACGCTCGTCGAAGATTGGCTGACCGAATTGGCTACGCAACATTCCTGCACCATCGCGCGTGGTCGCTGCTCCGAGCGACTGGCCGGAACCGAAGCCTATTTGCCATTGCTCGAAGCGTTGGAAAGCCTGCTGCGGCACAGTACCACGAGCGGTAGCGAGTCGGGTTCTTCTTGGGCCGCCACGATGAAACAACTTGCGCCGACGTGGTATGCGCAGGTTGTGCCGCTCAACAGTGAAAGTGAAGAATCTGCACGCCTGCTCGCTGAAGTCAAAGCCGCTTCGCAGGAACGGATGAAGCGCGAACTCGCGGCTTTCCTGACCGCCGTAGCGACGCCGCAGCCGCTGGTGATTTTCTTTGACGATCTGCATTGGGCCGATGTCTCGACGATTGATCTGCTGAGTTTTCTGGCGGGCAAGTTCGATGTAATGCGCGTACTGATTGTCGTCACGTATCGGCCTTCGGATATGTTGCTGGCAAAACATCCGTTCCTGCAAATCAGGCCGGATTTGCAGGCGCGCGGGCTGTGCCGGGAATTGTTGTTGGAGTTTTTGACGGCGGCGGAAATTGCCGAATACCTCACGCTCGAATTTCCGCGCCACGCGTTTCCGCCCGACTTTGCCAAACTGATTCACGCGAAGACGGAAGGCAGCCCGTTGTTTATGGCGGATTTGGTGCGCTACCTGCGAGATCGCGGCGTGATCGCGGAAGAAACAGGCACGCGGGGCGCGTGCGTACCCAGGCTCGCGCAAGCCTTGCCCGACATCGAACGCGAGTTGCCGGAATCGGTGCGCGGGATGATCGAACGCAAGATTGGGCAACTCAGCGAAGAGGATCGCAAGCTGCTCACCTGTGCGAGCGTGCAGGGCTATGAATTCGATTCGGCAGTCGTGGCGCAGGTGCTGAAGCTTGAAGCGGATGAAGTCGAGGAGCGGTTGGAAACGCTGGAGCGGGTGTTTGCGTTTGTGAAACTGACGAGTGAAGCGGAGTTTCCGAACGGCGAGCTGACGCTCAAATACCGCTTCATCCATGTGCTGTATCAGAACGCGCTCTATGCCTCGCTCCGAGCGACGCGCAAGGCTACGCTCAGCCGTGACGTGGCGCTGGCGTTGGAAGCTTGTTACGGCGTACGCAGCGCGAGCGTGGCGAATGAACTGGCGTTGCTGTGGGAAGCGGCGCGGGACTATGCGCGTGCCAGCGATTCCTTTTTGCAGGCGGCGCGCAATGCGGCGCAGATCAATGCGCATCGCGAAGCGGCGCAGCTTGCCGAGCGCGGGCTGGGGGCTTTGCTCAAATTGCCGGAAACGCCAGAGCGTGACGGACGAGAACTCGACCTGCAATTGACGCTGGGCTTCTCGTTGCAGTCCGTCCTGAGTTGGGCTGCGCCGAAGGCCGGAGTTGCCTTTAACCGGGCACGGCAACTGTGTCAGCAGATGGGCGATGATCCCCGTCTCGTCGCTGCTCTAAGTGGCGTGACGATCTATCACCTTATGCGAGCCGAATTTGTAATCGTGAAGGGACTGTGTGAGCAGATGATGCAACTGGCGGAGCAAGCCCAGGACCCGGTGCTGTTGGTTATGGCATCTATGCATTGGGCCGCTGTCCACTTTTATCAAGGAGAACTTGTCTCCGCCCATCAGCATGGGGAACGCGCGCTCGCCCTGGATCGCCGGGAATACCACGAGGCTTATTTTTCCTTCTTTAACGAGGACCTGGGAATTATGGCGCGCCGCACGCATAGCTACTCTCTGTGGGCGCTTGGCTATCCGGACAGAGCCTTGGCACTGGCGCAGGAATCAATCACGCTGGCCGAGCAAACATCTCATCCCTTCAGTCTGGGTGGTGCTCATTTTACGACAGGGACGGTTCTTTACAATCTTCGGGATTGGCAGCCCAGCCAGCAAGAGTTTGAGAAAGTGATTGCGCTCGCTGAGGAGTACGCCCTGGGAGACTTTCTCAATTATGCCATTACCTGGAATGCCCTGACTCTGGCGTATCAGGAACCGACTGCAGCCGCGCTTGAGGGAGCGAAACAGGCGATTGCATCCCTGCGTGCCACAGGCGTAACGCTGGCGATGACCTCGGTTCTGGCAAGTCTGGGCGAAGTGTTCTGGCTGGCGGGCCGCTACACGGAAGGGCTGGAGACAATCGCAGAAGCGTTGACGCTGGTCGAACGCACCGGGGATCGTGTTTATGAAGCAGAATTCTGGCGCATCAAAGGTGAGTTGCTGCTGAGAGCCGTCGCTAGCAATGCACGCGCGGAGGCGGAAAGCTGTTATCGCAAGGCCATTGAGATCGCCCGGCAACAGAGCGCGAAGTCGTGGGAACTGCGCGCTGCCACGAGCCTCGCGCGTTTGTGGCAACGACAAGGCAAGCGTGAAGAAGCGCGGCAGATGCTGGCGGAAATTTATGGCTGGTTCACCGAAGGCTTTGATATGGCGGACTTGCAGGATGCAAAGGCGTTGTTGGATGAATTGAGTTCAGAGTTCAGCCTTCAGGTTGCGGCTGTTCCGAGTGCAGACACGCTGAAGCGTGAACTCTCAACGCCAACCCCGTCCATCGCCGTGCTGCCCTTCGTCAACATCAGCAACGATCCTGACAACGAATACTTCTGCGATGGCTTAGCGGAAGAGTTGCTCAATGCGCTCTCGAAGATCGAAGCCTTGCACGTTGCCGCGCGCACGTCGTCGTTTTCCTTCAAAGGCAAAGAGACCGACATCCGCGAGATCGGGCAGAAGCTCAACGTCGGCGCAGTGCTGGAAGGCAGCGTGCGCAAATCGGGCCAGCGGCTGCGCATCACGGCGCAACTCATCAACATCGCGGACGGCTATCACCTCTGGTCGGAAAGATATGATCGCCAGATGCAGGACATCTTTGACATTCAGGATGAAATTTCGCTGGCGATTGTGGACGCGCTCAAAGTGAAGTTGCTGGGCGCGGAGAAGGCAGCCGTGACGAAGCGGTACACCGACAACCTTGAGGCGTATCAGCTTTACTTAAAAGGACGTTTCCATTACGGCAAATGGACGGAAGAGGGCTTAAAGAAATCCATTGAGTTTTTCAATCAGGCCATCAGCCAGGAACCGAACTTCGCGCCAGCTTACGCCGGAGTGGTCAATGCTTATGTCTTTCTCTGGTTCTACGGTTTTACCCCGCCAGACGAAAGCATTCCCCTCATCAAGTCGGCAGCGGCCAAAGCCGTGGCGATTGATGGCGATTTAGCCGAAAGTCAGTTTGCGCTAACGCGGATGAAATTCTTATACGAATGGGACTGGAGCGGAGCAGCGCGCGGATTCCGACGCACGCTGGCGCTGAATCCCAATTACGCGGAGGCGCACGAGCAGTACGCGATTTTTCTAGCGGTGATGGGACGCGCTGACGAAGCGATAGCGATGGGGCGTCGCGCACTGGAACTTGATCCGCTTTTTCTCAATACCAGTATTAGTGTTGGTTTTAGCTGCTGGATACTCGGTCAATACGAAAGCCTTCGAGAACATGGCGAAAAGCTGATCGAATTCGCGCCAGATTTCTTTGGCGGATATTGGCAAATCGGGATCGAATGCTGGGGAACAGGAAAGTACGAAGAGGCTATTGTCGCGTTACAAACGTCGGTCGCCTGCGGAGCCAATCCGATGGTTTCAGCATATCTGGGATACCTGTATGGATTGACAGGCAAGCAAACCGAAGCACAAAAAATTCTCGACCAATTGCAGGAGTTGAGCACACAACGACACGCATTGCCTTTTGAACTAGGGATGGTCAATGTGGGACTGGGCGAACTGGATCGCGCGTTTGCATTGTTCGAACAGGCTTATGAACAGCGCGCGGGGATTCTGATTTATCTCAAATACATCTCCGCGATGATGCCGGGATTCAAGGACGAGCCGCGCCTGGCTGACCTGCTGCGGCGCATCGGCTTGCCAGCGTGAACCAAGGAAGAAGGCGCGACACGTAGTAGCAGATTTATTTACTCAGGCATGTGGCGGAAAAGCAGCAAATAATGGTCGTTGAAAATTAAATCCGGCCATGCCCCGGAGGGGCGATTGAGAGTAGGCAGGTCGTTCACGGCCTGTCATGAAGTAGCCAGGAATGCGCGTCCCAGCGGGACGGTTGAGTTTATTCAATCGTCCCGCTGGGACGCGCCCACCTGACCGTTTGTCCAACAGGCCGTGAACGACCCGCCTACCATCCGCCGACCCGCTGGGTCGAAAACAAAACAGCTTCTTGCCGAAGTTCATTTTCAAAGACCATCATTTGCCACTACGTGAATCCGCTTAATGCAATGCCATTGCGCTCCCAAGGCTACGCGTTGCTGCTCGAAAAATGTTTTTATGAGGCCTGAACTTAAACCCAAATTAAGTTCAGCTTAACTTCCCGCTAACATCCTTTTGGTAGCCTCCCGCCTTGAAAAACCACCAACTATACGTCAACTCGAAATTCATTTCGCCAGCAATGAAGGAGCCTGAAATGTTCTCTCCCCGTCAATTTGTACTGCACGTTTTAATTCTTTGCGCGTTTGTCCTGAGCGCGTTGGCCCAATCTGAATCCGGCAGCTCGGCTATCGAAGGCACCATTAGAGATGCCAATGCGAACGCGGTGCCGGGCGCAATCATCACGGTGCGCAGTCTTGACACGGGCTACACGCGCACGCTGACGACCAATGAACGCGGGCAATTTGTGGCGAGTGTCATGCCAGTGGGAACCTATGTGATTGAAGTCAAGGCCAATGGGTTTGCCACCGCGCGGCGCGAAAATCTGCAACTCACGGTTGGCAATACTGAAACGCTCAATCTTTTGTTGTCGGTTGCTTCCGTTGCCGAAACGATCACCGTCACAGCGGACAACTCCCAGCTTGACACTGAAGAAGGAGCAGCGGGTTCGACGGTCGAGCAGCGATCCGTGCGTGATTTGCCGATTCGCGGACGTAACTTCACCGACTTCGTTCAAATGACGCCGGGCATCGTGCAGGAATCCGACCGCAAAGGTTTGGTGATCGCAGGGCAACGTTCGATCAATTCCAACATCGCGCTGGACGGGGCGGATTTCAATGACGCCTTGCAAGGCAATCAGCGCGGTGGCAACGATGCGATCTTCTCGTTTCCACAAACTGCCATTCGGGAATTTCAAGTCGTGCGCTCCGGGGCTTCAGCAGAGGTCGGGCGCACCGGCGCAGGCTTTGTCAACGCCGTCACGAAATCCGGCACAAACGAATTTCACGGCGAGGGTTTGTACTTCAATCGCAATCGCAAACTGACGTCGGACGATGCCTTCGGCAACAAAGGCAACAACCAGCAAAATCAGTTCGGAGGCTCGCTGGGAGGGCCGTTGCGACGCGACAAGGCGTTTTTCTTTGTCGGCGCAGAACAGAACTTTCTGAATATTCCGTACTTCGTTCGCTTTGCCACGCCTGCCGCAAATTTGACTGTGCCGACTGCGATTTCGGGTTTGCAGGGCGAACACAACAGCACGAATAATCCGACCGCTGTGTTCGCGCGCACCGACTTTATTTTGTCGCAGGAAACCACGTTGAATGTGCAATACACCTACGCGCGATTTCGCGGCGAACAGTTCGGCGCGTTGGCCGATGGAACCACGCTCACAGACAATTTTGCGGCGACCAATTATGAGGCCGCGAATGGCAGCCACGGCGTAAAAATCGGTGTGGTCACGGCCTTGGATGCGCGCACAGTGAATGAATTCCGCGCGCAAGTAGCAACAGATCGCCGCCGCGAAAATCCGAATACAACTGGGCCGGAAATTCGCGTAGACAATTACGGTAGGTTTGGTAATTCCAGCAGCCGTCCGCGTCGCTTTGAAACCGAACGCTATCAGCTTTCCGACAATCTTTCGCTGAACCTGGGTGCGCATCGGTTGCGCGTGGGCACCGATTGGAATTTCAACGATTTCACGGCACAGCGGCAATCGGATTATTTAGGGACGTGGCGCTTCAACAGCCTTGCGGATTACCTGAACGGCATCCCGCGTCGCTTGACGCAAACCGTCGTGACGATTCCCGAATTGATCGTCGGCAAAGGCGATCAAACGGAACTCGCGTTTTTTGTGCAAGACCGGGTGAAGTTGGGTCAATCGTTGACGCTGACGGCGGGTTTGCGTTGGGAAGGCCAATGGAATCCGCAACCGCCACGCCCCAACGCCGCCTTGCCGCAAACGACTTACATCCCGAATGATTTGGAAATGTGGCAACCGCGCCTCGGCTTGGCGTGGGATGCGGGCAACAAAGGCCGCACGATTGTCCGCTTGTCGGCGGGATTGTACGACTCGCGCACGCCGTCGGTGCTGTTCCTGCGCGTGTTCACGAACAATGATTTAGTGACGAAAGATTACAGCTTTGATGAGCGCAGTGGCGCGTGTCGCACTGCGACGAGCGCCGCCGCGATTCCGAACAACTGCGTATTTCGTGGTAGCGGCGCGATTGTCACGTTCCCGAATATCTTGACTGCTGTTCCTACGTTGCCGGGCGGTATCAACAACCGTGTGTTTACGCGCGTGTTTGGCTTCCAACCAGACTTCCAAAATCCGCGCACTTTCCAGACTTCTGCGACAGTGGATCAAAGCCTTGGCGGCGGATTGAATTTGTCCGTCGGCTATGTGCATAGCTCAGCATGGGATTTGCAACGCCGCGTGGATCGCAATCTGGGCGCGCCCGTGATTGATGCCGCGACGGGCTATCCGCGTTTTCCCAATGCGCGCCCGAATCCGACGATTGGGATTTTCTCGATCAACGAATCCTCGGCGCATTCGACCTACGATGCGCTGGTCGTCAATTTGCAACGACGGTTTGCGCGGCGCTATCAATTCGGCGTGAATTACACGCTGGCGGACAACCGCGATGATGATTCCAACGAGCGCAACTTCTCGCGCGAAACCACGCTGAATCCGTTCGACCTGAAAGCCGAAGCCGGGCCGTCGAAACAGGACATCCGCCACAATTTCAACTTCAACAGTGTCGTGGATGTGGGACGTGGTTTCACTGTCAGCGCCATTTTGTTTGCTCGCTCAGGCTTACCCTACACTGCTGTCGCGGGTGATGACATTCAGGGCGATGGCAACGCCGATAACGACCGCGCCGTTATCAACGGTCGCGTCGTTGAGCGCAACAGTTTTCGCCAGCCGAATTTCTTCAACCTTGATCTGCGCTTGCTCAAGGAGTTCAGTTTGGGTGAAGCGCGCCGCCTGGCGTTTACTGCCGAGTTATTCAATGTGACGCGCGCCGCGAATAAAAACTTCGGTGTGGATGGGGTCAGCGTCTTTGGCAACACGGGCAACAGTCTGCCCACCTTAGCTCCGCCGACCAGCTTCCCGTTGCCGGGTGAACCGTTCTCTGCGCCCTCAACCGCACGCTTCGGCGGCCCGCGCCAATTGCAATTGGGCCTGCGGCTGATATTCTAAGCATCCGTACAAAACTTTTGCGGGGTAGAGCGATTTGCCAAATCGCGCTTGAGCGAGTGAAGACACGCGATTTAGCAAATCGCTCTACTTTTTTTGTGGAGAGGTATGAAGATGCTCAAAACGTTAACGCTCCTGTTCATTGCGATGATGCTGTTGTTCATCGCCGTCCCGGCGCAATACAAACAGAAAACGCTGGTGGCGCATCGTGGGGCATCGGCCTACGCGCCCGAACACACGCTCGAAGCCTATCGCCTGGCGCTGCAACAGGGCGCGGATTATGTTGAGCAGGATTTGCAGATCACAAAAGACGGCGTGTTGGTGTGCCTGCACGATTTGACGCTCGAACGCACGACCAATGTCGAAGAAGTCTTCCCCGACCGCTTCAAGCTGGAGAATGGAAACAAGCGTTGGTACGTGTCAGATTTCATGCTGGCCGAAATCAAGCAACTGGATGCCGGGTCGTGGTTCGATAAAAAGTTTGCCGGAGCCAAAGTGCCGACGTGGCAGGAAGCCATTGATTTAGTGCGCGGCAAAGCGGGTTTATACCCCGAAACCAAAGGCCCGGAAGTCTATGGCAGTCGCGGCTTCGATATGGAAAAACTGGTGCTCGCGCAACTCAGGAAAAACAAATTGCCAGACAAAAAAACACCTGTCCTGATTCAATCGTTCAGCCCGGAAAGCTTGCGCAAAATGAAGGTTGAATTGAAAACCAAAGTGCCGTTGGTGTTGCTCATCAGCCCGCCGCAAAGAGAATGGCTGACGGCGGAAGGCTTGCAGAAAGCCAAGTCATTCGCGGTTGGCATCGGCCCCGCGAAGAGTTTGGTAGACGGCAAACCCGAACTGGTCAAACTCGCGCACGACACAGGTTTGAGCGTGACACCATACACGTCCAACGAAAAGACCAAAGGCCGCTTTGCCAGCGCGCGCGAAGAGATGCAGTATTTCCTGTACACACTCGGCGTAGACGCGCTGTTCACGGACAATCCCGATCAGTTCCCGCGCAAATGAGAAGGGGAGATGAGAGTTTTTTGCTTCCCATCTCCCCTTCTCCCTATCTCCCTCACCGATTCGACGCTGTCGCACCCGGCGCGTTCTTCACGTATTTATCAAACCACGTAATCATTTCCCACAACGTATGCTCCAGGCTTTCGCGGGCAGCATAGCCGTGCGATTCGTGCGGCAGCGTCACGTAACGCACCGTCGCGCCGTTGCCTTTCAGGGCTTGATAGAAGCGATCCGATTGAATCGGATGCGTGCCTGTGTTGTTGTCCGCTTCGCCGTGCGTCAACAGGATCGGTTCCTTCAACTTGTCGGCATACATAAACGGCGAGACGCGGTAATACATCTCCTCCGCTTCCCAGAAGCTGCGCCGCTCGCTTTGGAAGCCGAACGGCGTCAGCGTACGGTTGTACGCGCCGCTGCGCGCAATGCCGGCTTTGAAGATGTCGCTATGCGCCAATAGATTCGCGGTCATAAATGCACCATATGAGTGGCCGCCGACGCCGACGCGGTTGCGGTCAGTCACGCCCATCTCGACCGCCTTATCAATCGCGGCTTCGGCGCTGGCGACCACCTGTTCGATGTAGGTGTTGTTCATCGTTTCGACATCGCCGACGACCGGCATCGAAGCGTCATCCAACACCGCGTAACCTTGCAGCAGGAAGAACAGATGCGACATCCCTGTGATGGTCGTGAAGCGATTGGTCGAACCACTCACTTGCCCCGCCGTGTCAGCATCATTGAACTCGCGCGGATACGCCCACACGACTGTCGGCAGTGGCGTTCCCGCTTTGTAATCGGGCGGCAGATAGAGCGTGAACGAAAGCGGCACGCCGTCTTTGCGCTTGTAGGTCACGAGTTGTTTTTTGATCCCACGAATCTGCGGCGTCGGATCAGGGAAGTTCGTCAATGCTTGTTTGTTGCTGCCGCTGCGGATGAAGTAATTCGGCGGTGTCGTCGTCGTTTCGTACCGCGTCATAAACTTCGAGCCATCATCGCTGAGCAAACTTGTGATCGTCTCATAGCTGGTTTCATCACAGCGCCACAGCCGCTCGGCTTTCAGCGTGGCCAGATTGAATTTGTCCAAGAACGGACGGTCGCCTTTGGGGGAAGCGCCCGCGCCTTCCAAAAAGATGTCATCGCCATTTTGCCGAATCACGGATTGTCCGTTCGGCAACCGCTTCATCACGGGCTGACCAGGATCATTGTAGCGATCCTGCGCCGAACGATTCCAAATCAATTTCGCCTGTTGTGACGGGTTGTCCGCATTCATCAGGAACGTGCGCACCTTGCGCGAGACGCGGTCGGAATCGCGCAACATTACTTGTCCGCCTTTTTCCAACCACGACAAACCAGCGAAGCGAAATTCGGTCTTTGCCAATTCAATTGGTTGCCCGGTGAACGGCGCTTTCAGCATCAGTACGCGGTCGCGCAACGCGGCTTTCTTCTTCGTATCGCCGCCGTCCAACGCTTCCGCCCACACGAGCGTTGCGGGTTCCGTCGGACGCCAATTGATGCCGCGCGGCCCGGTTGCTACGCCGTCCAGCGGGACTTGATCCTGCAACGGCGTGCTGGCGACTTTGTGAACCAATTTGCCGCTGCGATCCCAGACCTCAAATTCTTTGGGAAACGATCCGGCGGTCAGCAAATACGAATACGGCTTGTGCGTCATCGTGATGAGCAGGTGATTGCCGTCCGGCGCGATGTCTATGCCGGAGTAAATCGCGGGCTTGCCCAGGTTCGTCGCTTTGCCCGTTGTGGCATTGATGAAGGCGAGTTGCGCCGTCGCATAGTAGTCGTACAACTTCTCATCGTGCGGATTGCGCAGCAGGTCTTGATACGTCGGCGCGGGCGAAACTTTGCCGAAATTCTCTTGCACGGTCGGGCCGATGGGAACCGTTGGCGCAACCGGTGCGCTGCCACGATTCGCAGGGATGGTTTTGCAGAGCAGCGTCTTGCTGTCCGGCATCCATTGCACCGCATCGCCGCCGCCAAAACCACCGCCAAACGCGCTGTTGATGAGTACGCCGGAGATGCGTCGCAGCTTGCCCGTCGCCGCATCGCCGAGCCACAACTCAATCCCGTTCGACAAGGTGTTCGTGACCGCGAATTGCTTGCCATCCGGCGACCACTGCGGCGCACCGAGCGAGGCTCCCGCCGGAATCGTGATCGCGGTTTCTTTGCCATCGCTCAGGTTCTTGAGCGTGAGTTTGATGATGCGTCCGCCGCCGTGCGGGCCGTTCGTATTCGGATTAATGCGCGATCCCGCAAGCCGCAGCATCGGTTGCGAAAGCTGTGCAATCGAAGGATAGCGCGACGATTCGACGAGCAACATTTTGTCGCGCGTCGGATTCAAGCTGACGGTTGGCGACGACGGAGCGTCGAGCACGTCGAGCACGGCTTTGGGTGGTTTTTGATAACCTTGTTGGGCGAAGGCGATAAGACTGCTGAGCAGCAATGAACTCCAAATCAAAAGGCGGATTGAGTGACGCATAGAACCTCCTCAAGTTCGATTTCGTAATCCAGGGTGAAAGAGAAACTAAAAAGTACAGTTGCTTCATTTTAGCAGACGCGCCGCAGTAACAGAACGTTTCGGCAAACACCAGAAATTTTTCGCCCGTGCCTCGGTTTCCGCGGCTTCCTGCCATACAATGCCGCGCCGGAAGTCCAATCCCATTTCACGCGAGGAAACATGCATCGTACCTGGTTCTGGCTCATCCTCTGGCTCTTGCCCGCCGTCGTACAAGGGCAGGACGTGTTCACACTCACAGCAGAGAGCTTGCAAAACGGGCAAGCGGTCGAACTCGACAAACTCGGTTGGAAGTATTCGCCCAACGATGATCCGCGCTTTGCTGATCCGCAGTTCGATGATCGTGCGTGGGAAACGCTGAATGGCACAGCGATCACACTTAACAGCATTCCCAAGAGCGGCTGGCGCGGCCTCGGCTGGTTTCGGTTGCGACTGAAAGCTGATCCAGCGTTAGCCAATCAACCGCTGGCGCTCGTGATGGTGCATTATGGTGCGTCGGAGATTTATCTGGATGGCAAGCTCATCGAACCCTTCGGCACGGTCGGCGCGACGCCGGAAACCGAAATCGAATACAACCCCAATACCGTGCCGCTTGGCCTTGTGCTGGATAGGCGCAGCGAGCATGTGATTGCCGTGCGTCATTCGTGCCTGGCGATGCGGGATGCGACTTCGTGGCGGAGTCGCTGGCTTCACCGGCTTGCCAGCAGACAAATTTTGAAAACTTATACGAATCGCACGAGTGAATTTGGCGCAGGCTTCGGTATCGGAATGCAGGAATTGAAGCAAGGACAGGCCAAAAATGAAAGGCGGAAGTCGCTGGCCATGGGCTTCGGGCTGTATTTTTGCGGCCTTGCCCTCGCCATCGGTCTGGTACATCTGCTGCTGTACTGGTTATATCCAAGCCAGCGGGCCAATCTTTTCTTTGGCTCGTTTGCCTGTTGTGTGTCTATCGCCTACACCGCCCAGTTTCTTTTACTGATCGGTCATTCTGGGGCAAATGGGATACTGTCCCTGTATGTGATAAATAACTTCTCGCTTAACTTGGCGATGGTGTCTTTTCTCGCCTTCTTTTATACGGTTTTCTTATTTCGTCTGCCAAAGCTGTTCTGGCTCTGGCTCGTCGCCGCTGTTTCATTTTTGTTCATCGTTCTGCTCAATCTACTACAAGAGGGCGGTCTGATTTTTTCCGCGCTGGCCTTAGTAGCAGTGCTGCGAGTGGTGATTCAGGCCATCAGGAATCGGGTAGACGGAGCCTGGATTCTTGGTATCAGCTTGCTTCTCTGTACGACAACGGGAGTCATCAGCGGTTTCTATGAGTCAGCAGGAGCCATTCCACCGTTAACGTTGGGGATCATTGCGGCATTCAGTCTGGTTCTTCCACCTTCGATCTTCCTTGCTCGCCGTTTCGCTCGCACCAGTCTCAATCTTGAAGAACAACTCATCCAAGTCAAACAACTCTCCGCCGCCGCGCTCGAACATGAAAAGGTCAAAGCTGAACACGACCGCAAAACGAAAGAACTAGAGGAAGCCCGCCAATTGCAGCTTTCGATGTTGCCGAAAAAGTTGCCACAACTACCTCGTCTCGACATTGCCGCGTATATGAAAACCGCTTCGGAAGTCGGCGGCGATTACTACGATTTTCACCTGAGCGACGATGGCACGTTGACGATTGCGGTGGGCGATGCAACAGGACACGGCTTGAAGGCGGGCACGATGGTGGCATCGGTGAAAAGCTTGTTTATGACGCTCGCCTATCATCCCGACATCCCGCACATCTTCACGCGCTTGAGCCAGACGCTGAAAGGAATGAATTTGCGAGGGCTATTTATGGCGATGACGATTGCGAAGGTGAAAGAGAACCGCTTGACGATCAGCATCGCCGGGATGCCGCCCGCGTGGATTTATCGCGCGCGTGAGCAGCAAATC
Source organism: Blastocatellia bacterium (assembly GCA_016789725.1). Taxonomy (GTDB): domain Bacteria; phylum Acidobacteriota; class Blastocatellia; order RBC074; family RBC074; genus JAFDVL01. The sequence continues at coordinate 70,744 of JAEUQN010000007.1, forward strand.
GAGGAAGTCGCCCTGCAACAATTGCCGCTTGGTGGCGTGACGAAGTATGCGTATCAGCAGCGCGAATACGATTTGGCGTCGGGCGATGTGGTCGTGTTGTTGTCGGATGGCTTGCCGGAACGCTTCAACGAACAAGGCGCGATGCTGGAAGACGAAACTGCGAAAGAATTCATTACTGCCAATGCGCATTTATCAGTGCAAGACCTCATCAACGGCTTGGCGAAATTGGGCGATGATTGGGGTGGCGCGCGCCCGCAGGATGATGATGTGACGCTGGTCGTGCTGAAAATACGGTAGCTACGTTCATTTTCCATATTCCATTTGCCAATTGTCATTTGTCATTGTGGTCGCTGTGACTTCGCGCGCTGACAAATGGAAAATCAAAAATGGAATATGGAAAATGAGCTTACTGAATTGCCCACTTACTTCGGTGCGGTTCCCCACCAATATTGCTCGGCCAATTTCTTTTGCGCAGGCCACACTTGATCGAGCGTGTCGCCGTCGTACAACTCCCCGTTTTTCATCACCATCTTGATCGTGTTCGTGTTGCGAATGTCGGTTAGCGGGTTTTGATCCAGCACAATCAAGTCCGCGAATTTACCCGTTTCGAGCGAGCCGACATCGCGGTTCAAGCCGATGGCTTCTGCACCAAAGATCGTCGCGCATCGCAACGCTTCGTGCGGCGTCATGCCGCCGGATTGCAGCGCCCACAACTCCCAATGACAACCAATGCCTTGCATCTGGCCGTGTCCGCCGAGGCCAACGCGCCCGCCCGCTTTGACAATCATCGCAGCACCGGCAGCAATGCCTTTGAAGCCGTATTCATCGGGGTGAAACCACTGTGCGCGCCGCCGCAACATGCTGTTCAGCAATTCGTTCGGGATGAAGCGCGCCAGCTTTTTGTTGCCGACGACATCGGTGTTTTGGAAGAAGTAGTTTTCGCTAAACGGTGCGCCATACGCGACCAGAATCGTCGGCGTGTAAAACGTCTTGGTTTGCGCGACGAATTCGGCCATGTCTTTGTACAGCGGCTGAATCGGCAGCGCGTGTTCGTTGCCTGACAGCCCGTCAATCATCTGCGACAGATCGAGCTTCATATCCAGCGCCCCTTCGGTCGTGGGCGTGATTTGAAACTCTTTGCAGGCCAGCGCGACCCATTGCCGCACCAGACGATCTCCCGTGACGTACGCCTTGAGCGTATCGGTTTGATAAGCTTCGCGATAGCGTTTGATGTAATTGCGCACCGCGTCTTTGTCCGTCAAGCCATCGTTTGAAAAGACTCCAGGGCCAGTCGTGTAAATGCGCGGGCCGATAATGTCGCCCGTTTCAACGAGGTCAGCGTAGGCGTAGATATCCGTCGTTGCACTTTGCGGATCACGCGTCGTCGTGACGCCGTATGCGAGGTTCGCCAGGTACTGCCAAACCTGTGTTTGATGCACGTCGCGCGGCGGCCACATATGTGCGTGAGCGTCTACCAAACCGGGAATGATCGTCTTGCCTGTGACGTCAATGACCTTCGCGCCTGCGGGATAAATGGCTTTGCCTTTGGGGGGCGTCGCTTTGATTTCAGTGATGCGATTGTCGGTGATCGTGATGTCGCCTTTTTCGATGACTTCATCACCGCGCATTGTGACGATGCGTGCGCCGCTTAAAACGACTGTGCCTTTCGTGCGAGCGCGCGGGGCTTCGACGATAGCTTCAAAGCTGTCGGGCTTGTCGGCATCAATCGCTTGCCGAAAGACCTTGCGCCCCCACGACCACGTCACCGCTTTGCCATCGGCAGTCCACGCCAACGCGTCGCCACCATCCGCAGACATTTTTTTCACTGGCACAGAAGTCGTTGGTGTCGCGCCCGTGATGCTCACCTGAACGGTTTCCTTGCCTGCTTTCGGAATCGTCACGAGGTAATGCCGCTTTTGCAATTCGACAAACGCACGCGTGCCATCGGGCGAGATTTTGATGTCGCTTGCGGTGGCTTGCTGTGGCGGCGCACCCGTGCCGGTGACGCGCAAATGCACGCGTTTGTCAAAGCCGTCGAGCCGCACGGAATTCAAGCCTTGCCCGGTGGTGAAGTACACGCGCTGTGGATCGTTGCTGAAATGCGGCGCGCGTCCACCTTCTGCCGGAGCGATGATGGTCGGATCGCCACCGCTTGCAGGAAGCCAGCGCAGATCACGAATGCCGGTTGGGTTTGACCCTGTAACCTCAGATTCCGAATGCCCGTGCAGAATCGCTTCTTCTGGCGAATTGAATTCGTGCGAGTCGCGCAAATCGGCGAACAACTGATCGGAAACTGCGCCGTACAGAAACACGATCTTCGTGTTGTCGGGCGTAAACACGGGTGCCGAATAATAGGCCGCGCGCCGTGTCAATTGCTGCGGTTGTCCGCCATCCGAAGCAACGCGGTAAATATGCCCGCCTGCTTGCGACCACGTCACGAACGCAATCGAACGACCATCGCTCGACCACGATGGCATGAATTCGCCGACCGTCAGATTCGTCAATCGCTTCGGCGTCGTGCCCGCCTGCAAATCCATCGTGTAAAGTTTATTGAAAGCGGTGAACGCCACACGCTTGCCATCAGGCGAAACAGCGGGCGAACGAATCAGCCGCGCTTTGACGATTGCGCTGTCATCCACGCGATAATCGAAATGCAGTCGCGCCGCGATGTCGGTGTCCACTTTCGCCGTGAAGGGAATTGTCGTGGCTTGTCCCGTCGCAAAATCTACGCGCTTGATCTTGCCATCAATCGGCACGATCAGCGATTTGCCATCGGGCAAGAACGCATAGCCGGGGAACGCATCGCGCGTCGCGCGTGATTCCTGATCGTCGCGCGTCACGCCGTTGATGAGCCAGCGCTCTTCATTCGTTTCCAGATCGCGCACGCGCAAGGCTGTCTTGGTTTCATAACGCGTCGCGTACACGAGATGCTTGCCATCGGGCGAAAGCACAGGCCGCATTGCGCTGCCTTGTGCGCTCGTCAGCCGCGTCGTTTCGCTCGTCTCCCGATCAAAGCGATAAATCTGCCAGAGCGGAAATTGCACGTTGTAGGTGAACGAGCGATTGCGTTGCGCGTAGTAAATATAACGACCATCAGGCGACGCGACCACACCCATCCGATTCAGTTGTTGATCGGCAGGCGGTGGCGGCGTAGGCGGCGGCGGGCCAAGGCTGACACCCGTGCCGCCGTCTTTGTGATACAGGTACGGATGATACGGGCCGAGATTACGATCCGCTTTCGACGCGAGAATGTAATTGCCATCCGGCGTCCACGACGGCGAGACAAACGACTGAACATCGTTGCCGCGCCCTTTGGTAATGGGCTTTGCGTCGCTGCCATCGGGTTTACTAATCCACACATTTTCGCCGCCACTGCGATCACTCAAAAAGACAATCCATTTGCCATCAGGCGAAAATTTCGGCTGCGAATCAAACGGCATCCCGCTCGAAATGCACTTCGCCTCGCCGCCGTTAATCGAAAGCGTGTACAAATCGCCGACCAAATCGAAGACAATCGTTTGCCCGTCCGGCGAAACATCGAGCGACATCCACGTGCCTTCGTCAGTCGTGAACGAAACTTTGCCTTCGGGTTTGAGCGGCAATTCTTCCTTCTTCTCGTCTTTCTTGTCTTCTGGTTTCTTTTCGTCTTGCGCCTTTACGCTTAAGTGCAAGGCGAACGCGCCGAAAGCTGAAAGCGTGAGCAAGGCGATTAAAAAGAAACGCGGTGATTGCCTAATGCGCATAAGGGATTTCTCCTCGAAGGTTAGTTAGTTGTTGTCGAGATACTGTTCCGCCAAGTCGTTGAACTGGCGTGCTTGCGTCGGGTTAGTTTGGCAAAGCTTGTGGAACGCGCGCGCGCAAGCGGTTTGTTCAGATTTATCTGCCAGTGCGAGTTTGAGAATGCGCTCGGCCTTTCTACGGCGATCCGGCGGAGTTTGTGAGTCACTTAAAATATCGAAAGCCAGCCATATCTTGGTGATGACTTCGGCGCGAATACGCAGCAGGTCTTCACGGTCATCCAATCGAAAAAAATCAATCGTGACCCGCGCGCGGCGATGTTGAAATGATGAAGTGCTGGTGTTTTTAGGAACCGGCAGGAAACCGAAATACGTGATGAGTTCTTCCGGGTCGTCGTCTGCATTGCCAACAGGGTAAATCAGAAAAGGCTTTTCGGTTTTTAAAGTCGCCGGATCATCTGTCGCAGTTTGGCGTTTGGCTGCGACGGGGAAATAGTCTGACTTGAGTGAACTGTTGCAGCTTTTGCAGGAAGTCGCGTAATTGAAAATGCTATATGCCAGTAAGTAATACCCGCTTGGATCGCTCGTGCCAGTTTTGAAGGCGTAAGGAAACCGGCGTTTGTCGGCAGGATTTTTCTCATCTTCTTCAATCATCTTTGCCGTCGGCCACGCAATTACACGGCGCTTGGGGCGAAAGTGTTCGACGTCATGCTCACCTTTCCCAAACATCACCGCGCCGAGCTTACGTTCACAAAACGCACACTTGTCATGTTGCAGTTTCATAAAGACCGGCTTGATCTGGCTCCAGGTATTTTGTGAATCGGTTTCGTTGAACTTTTTGGCGGCGCGAAAGGCTTCGGTCTTGAGCTTGGCTTTGGCGAGCCAACCTTCCTTTTCTTTTTCGATAGCGGCTTCAAGCTCAGCGGCGCTGATAGCGTAACGAATCATGACTTGGCTCTCGACAATTACTTTTTACTGCTGGGTTTCTTTTTGCTGTTAGCTTTCTTTCGGGCGGCGACGGCATTCGCGCTCGACTTTGGGGCCGCTTTAGGCGCGGCTAGACGTTCCATAAACGCCAGCGCCGCATCCAAATCTCCGCGCCCGGCTTTAAGCGAAAGCTGCTTGAGTTCGCCTGCAAAACTGGCGGCACGGGTCGTAGGCAAATTGAAATACGGGCTTAAAAGCACCTGTTCGGCGTTCAATCCATAGATTTCTTCGTCGTATTGCTTCACAACCGAAGCGCCATCAGCAGTCGTTTCCATCACAAAGATGTTTTCTTTCTGAAGCGATCCCGCGACGATAGGACTGTGCGACGTGAACACAAATTGCAGGTTCGGCAGCGTCTCCGAAATCGTCTTGATGACCGAGCGTTGCCATTCAGGATGCAGGTGCAAATCAATTTCGTCTACAAGCACAATGCCGCGATTTTCAACGAGCTTCGCACCTTTCGGCGCACCCATACAAATGTGATATAGCAAATCCGCAATCCAGCCGATGTACGCGCGATAACCGTCCGAGAGTGCACCAAACGGCGCTTTCGTGCCGTTGATTTCAAACAGATATTCGCCCTGCTCAAACTCGCCCGCGAACGACGCGCCTTCGGGCAAGAGGCGATTGATGAGATTAACGACTTGTTTGTGATGACCGGGATTTTCTTTGCGAAAGCTGGGGAGCCAAGAGGCGAGCGGCATGAGCGATATATGGTTTTCAAATAAGCCTGCGACTCGTTCGTATCGTAGCAGGCGAGCCTTTCTGCGCGCCGTTAGGTCAATCTTGTCTGAATCTTCGACACGACGTGATGCCCCATAGCCAACGAGCAGAACGGCTGAGGAGTTATCCTCATACATTTGCGACCTAATATCCTGCAACGTCGAGTCATAATGTTCTCCAAAGATTTCATGATCGCCCCGTCGCAGAACTATCATTCCAGCAAATTTAGGTTTTTGCCCAGATATTTTTGTACCAGTAAGGTCTTGGGGGTGCAGCAAAATTTCAGCATTTGCTCGTGCTTCTTTGATCTCTCGCTTACCTATTTCTGTTCTTCGCACTAAGCGATAAGGGACAAATCCTGAATTTAAAATCAACGGAGACAACGTAGCCAAAGCAATTGCCTTTAGCACCGTCGTTTTGCCCGCGCCGTTATCGCCAAGCAACAAATTGATGTTCGGAAAACGGAGTGGAGTTTCTGTCTCGCGCCCCGGATACTGGAACGTCAATTCTGCTTGCTCAAAACAACGCAGGTTCTCGATTTTGATAGAGGTAATGTACAACTTACTTCCTCGTTATTTCACTGCCGCGCGCGCTATCGCCTCGCCCGGATGATATGAACTTTCCAGATTGGCTTTGATTTCTTCGAGCGTAAACCACGCGGGTTTGTATTGGCCTTTGGCGTACAATTCCGCCTGATCAAAGTAATGTTTGGAAGCCGGATCGTGGCGTTGGCCGAATTGCAGAATCGAACGCGCCTGCACTTTCGGGCCAAATTCGACGACGCTGGCGAATGAATGTCCGGCGATGGCGTAGCGGCGTTTCTGGCCCTTTGCTTCGGGCGAGTAGACGTTGAAAATAATGCCAATCGGGTTGCCGGGGCCGCCCGCGACAGGCAGGCTGGGGCGGTCATCGCTGAATGGTTCCAACGCGTTGCTGGTGTGAACGCGTTGCAGGCGGTTGATGTCGCCCCACGTAACTTGCCACGTCCCCCATTTTTTTGCCAAATCGCCGAGCACGTATTCCAACACAGCGACTTTCGGATACGGATTGTCTTTGACAAGGCGTTGCGCTGCGGCTTGCCCCGACGTGTAAAACCAGAGCGTGAACACCGTCATCGGAACCGAATCAATCGTGC
>JAEUQN010000080.1 GCA_016789725.1 Blastocatellia bacterium
CGAATGCGATGAGTGTTTCCGTCGAGGCCATCCGCGAACGCTGGCGCGCGACGAATGGCGAAGACCCGATCTTTGCGGCGGTAGACGGCTCGAACAATCCCAAGCTCCCACAGGCGCTCGAAAGCTCACATTCGCTGCTGCTCAATCGCGGGGTGTTTCGCGTCGGCTTGCAATGGCCTCCGCGCGATGACAAGGGCAAAAAGATCCAGCCTGAATTCACGATTGAAGTGGTGCGCGATCCAACGGGCGTGAATCTGGACGACACGTATGGATTGAAGGGCGTGAATCCAACCGTTTCGGTTTTCCGTCGTCCGCGTCCGGCAGCCAATTTGAAATACGTGATGTCGCCCGATGATGTCTTCAACATCAAGACAGGAACGTTGATGGCGGTGGACCCGGAAACAGGCAAACCCGCCAGCATGAATCTGATGTCTGACGCTCGCCATTTGACGCTGAAACAACAAGCCATCGGCGCGTACCGCGATCATCAGGAAGGCCGTCAGGGCGTGTCGAGCGAAAACCTGCGCAAAATCGTCGAGTTTGAAAACCAGATTTATATGGCGCAAGCCTACGATCAATGGGGCCGCAATTTAGCCGAATCCGGCGGGCCGATTGGATTGGGGCCGCGCGCGATGGCGGATGGCAAAATTCACGTACTCGCCAACAACAATCGTGATCCCGTGTTTCGCCTGTTCGATGCCTGGAAAAAGCCAGACGCCATGCCAAAGGAATTGACGTCAGGGCAACGCGAGTTTCGCGCTTCGGTCGCGCGCGGCAATGACGTTTTTATGTTCCGCCAATTCTGGATTCGAGATGCCGCGCACATCAACTCCATTGGCCTCGGCAATCCGATCAAGCGCAGTTGCTCAACGTGTCACAACACGCAAATGACCGGGCAAGACCTTGCGCCCGGTTGGGTGGATGTGGGCACGACCAATTATCCCACGTGGACAGAACCACCCGTGTTCAGCGACAAAGCCGAGTTGCCCGTTTTCAAATGCACCTGCCACAAAGACGCGCCGCCGCATCCGTACCTTGGTCGCGTGATTTATACGAACGATCCGGGACGCGCGTTGATTACAGGCAAATGCGTAGACATTGGCTCCATCGTGATGGGGCAGTTTCGCGGACTCGCCGCGCGTGCGCCTTACTTCTCCAACGGTTCGGCGAAGAACTTGCGCGAATTGGTAGATTTTTATGATCGTCGCTTTGACATGAAATTGACCGAGCAGGAAAAGATAGATTTGGTGAACTTCCTGAGCGTGTTGTGATGGAGCAAGGATGAAACAAACACTGACCATTTTGATCGTCACAACAGCGTTGATGTTGACGGGCAGAACCAACGCCAAGCTGGAAGATAAACCGCCCGCTAATCGGCGCAATTTCGTGGCCTGCCCGATTGTGCGTGACACAAAAACACTTCCCTGCTGGCTCGCCGAGTACGAAGGCGAATTGTATTTCCTCGGTTTACAGGGCAGCAGCGTGTCGGAGTTTTATCCGCCGCAGTTGAATCACGAAGTGCTGGTCGAAGGAACGGTGACCAACGAGCCGCGCATTTGTGGCGGCATCCCGCTCAAGCCTGTCCGAGTTTCGGTGATCGCCGAACTCAATCGCGGTTGCAACACGTTGCTGCCAGCGGAAGACGGAATGGAAGCGCCGCCCACCCCAGCACGTCGCTTTGTGGATTCGATGCGCAATCCCGGAACGGATACTTCCCAGCGTGAGTTTATCGTGCCGTTCGATTTCGACAGCGATTACCTGACGTTTCACACAACGCGCATCGTGGGCGAAGCCGCGCGTGTCGCCAAAGCAGTAAAGGCCTCAAAAATCGAAGTGCAGGGCTATCGCGCAACGACGTGGTTATCGAATGGCAAGAAGTTCATCGAGGCTGATTCCATCGCCCCCAAGCGCGCAAAGAAAGTTGGCGAGATTTTGGTGAGATTAGGCTTGGCTTCGTCATTCGTCAGCGTCAATTGGAAGACGGAGCCGGAATCGTACGATGGTGTCACCGACCCGGAAAAGCGGCGCGTGACAATCAAAATTATTCCCTGAGAAATGAAATTCGATTTATTGACTATGATGATCCGTTTTTTTTATTCAACACAATCTCACTGGCGCACCAGCCTGTGCCTGCTTCCCCTGATCCTGCTGGCGGCGCAGGCGCAGGCGAAACTGTCCTGTCAGGACTTGGTGAAAGCAAAACTCGGCAATCAAGCGGCCGTGACCTCTGCCGAAGAAATTGCGCCGAGTAACGGCAGTCCCGCGCGGTGTAAAGTCTCCGGCACGATAGAGCAAACCATCGGCTTTGAAGTGAATTTGCCTGCGAACTGGAACTACAAACTGCTCGTCGTCGGCATCGGCGGCAACGCGGGAACGATCAGCGACACATCGCTCGGATGGAAGCGCAATTATGCGACAGCAACGACCGACACCGGACACAAAGGCAATGGCGGCGATACAAGTTGGGCGCTCAACAATCCGAAAGGCGAGCTAAATTTTGCCGAGCGAGCATTTCATCTGACCACAATCACAGCCAAGGAAATCAGTCGGCAGTTTTATGGGGCAGCGCCGCAGAAGGCTTATTTTACGGGCTGTTCCGGCGGTGGGCGGCAAGCGATGATCGAAGCGCAAAGGTTCCCCGAAGATTTTGACGGCATCATTGTTGGTGCTCCGGCGTACAACCTGACGGGCTTTCATTTCGCGTTTATCTGGAATGGGCGGGCGATGTTTCCCGATCCGAACCACCTGTCACAGCCAATCGTTTCCAACGCAAAACTGAAATTGCTCGAAGCCAAAGTGCTGGCGAAATGCGATGCGATAGATGGCTTGCAGGACGGTTTGCTGGATGATCCGCGCCGCTGCAATTTTGATCCCGCGAAAGATTTGCCTGTTTGTTCCGGCACAGACGCCGCCGATTGTTTCACCGCGCCGCAAATCGTCGCACTCGAAAAAATCTATGGCGGGGCGCGCAATCGCAATGGACAACTCTACCCCGGTTTTCATCCCGGCGTCGAAAGCGGCTGGAATGTATGGCTGGGCGAAGGCAATCCGGGCATCAAAGCGCTGGGGCCGAATCTCTCGTATGCGTTTGGCGAAGGTTTTTTGCGTTACTGGATTTACGACAATCCGAATTACAAATTGCATCAATTCGATTTTGACAAAAATATCGGCGACACACAGGCGGCAGCCAAGTTAGTCAACGCTGACAATCCCAATCTAAAGGCCTTTCAGCGGCGCGGCGGCAAAATCATTTTCTATCACGGCTGGGCGGACAACGCCTTTCCGGCAGCAGCCACGATTCAATATTACGAACAGATGCAGCGCGTGATGGGCGGCCAAAAGAAAACCGAGGCGTTTGCGCGCCTGTTTTTAGTGCCGGGTATGTTGCATTGCGGCGGCGGCCCCGGCTGTCATCAGGCCGACTATCTGAGCGCACTGGAAGCCTGGGTCGAGCAAGGCAAAGCGCCCGATCAGATCATCGGCACCGGCACGAATCCGGCCCGGACACGCCCACTGTGTGCGTTTCCGAAAGTCGCACGATACAAAGGCAGCGGGGATGTGAACAACGCCGCAAACTTTGGTTGCGAAGAAGCAAAACGATAAAAGCGAAGACGAAAACCTCCACGAAATTGAAAAACTTATGAACACCAAAAATTCATTCCTGACCTTGCTGACGTTAATCGTCTGCATTTATGCCACAACACTGGCACAGAACCCATCACAGAATCCGCCGCCGGGTGCGCCACCGAATCGCGCGCGGATCGAGCCGCCGAAAAAAGGCGTGTGTCCATTGCCGATTCTGCCCGCGCTGCCAACCTACGACGACACGTCGTTCTTTACGCCAGCCAACGTACCGCACGGCAAAATTGAGCAAGTGAATTACAAAAACTACGCCGGACAGGAAAAGCGGATGCATGTGTATTTGCCGCCGGATTATGACAAAAACACCAGCGCACGCTATCCGGTTTTATATCTGAATCACGGCGGCGGCGATGACGATTCCAAATGGTCGGCGACGGATCCAAAAAGCGGGGGCCACGCGGCAACCATCCTCGACAATTTGATTGCCGCGAACAAAGCCAAACCGATGATTGTGGTCATGCCGAATACGCGCGGCTGTGCAACATTAACGCCGTCTGCACCGGGAAATGACGATGCCTGTACGCAGGAATATCTGAAAGACATCATTCCGCTGGCAGACAAAACCTACCGCACGAAAGCCAGCCGCGAATACCGGGCAATTGCCGGGCTTTCGATGGGCGGCATGGTGGTGATGAACGTGGGCTTCCCGCATCTGGAAACCTTCAGCGAAATGTATGTGTACAGTTCCGGGCACATCGGCGAAGAATCCCTGAAAAAGTTCGAGGACAGTTACGCCGAAATGTTCAAGGACCCGAAATTCAACGATCTGTTCCGCGTGCCTTTTTATATGTCGCAGGGTGAAACCGACATCGCCCTGAAGAACGGGCAGAAAGTGATGGCAATCATCAATAAATACGGCATTCGTAATTTTTGGGTGCTCAGTGATGGCGGCCACGAATGGGCGAACTGGCGGCGCAATCTGCACCAGACTGCGCAGATCATGTTCCCGGATTGCGGCGGGAAATAAGAGACAAAATTATCCTCCAGGAGAAATCATCCATGAGTGACTTAGTGACCTACACAAGCGACGGCGAACTGGCCGTCATCACCATCAACAATCCACCCGTCAATGCGCTTAGCCCCGCCGTCCCCGAAGGCATCGCTGCCAGCATCGAACGCGCCAACGCCGACCCATCCATCAACGGCATCGTGTTGATTGGCGGCGGACGCACGTTCATCGCCGGAGCCGACATCAAAGAATTCGGCAAGGTCGTCGCAGGCGAAAAAGAAGAAGGCAGTTTATTGCCCTTGCTGCTCGCGCTAGAAGATTCTGCCAAACCGGTCGTTGCCGCATTGCACGGTTCGGCATTCGGTGGCGGGTTGGAAATTGCAATGGCCTGTCATTACCGCGTCGCCGACAAAGGCGCGCAAGTCGGCCAGCCGGAAGTCAAACTCGGCATTATCCCTGGCGCGGCAGGCACGCAACGATTGCCGCGTCTGGCAGGCGTCGAGAAGGCTGTTGAGATGTGCGTTTCCGGCGCGCCGGTCAAAGCTGCCGAGGCGCTCGCCGCTGGCATCGTGGATCAACTCATCACAGGCGATTTGCTGGCCGGGGCGCTCGCGTTTCTGCGCGAAAAAATTGCGGCTGGCGCGACTCCTCCCAAAACGCGCGAACGCCATGACAAACTCGGCGACGAAGCCACGAATGCGGCAATCTTTGCCGCCGCACGCGAGAAGGCGAAAAAGACAGCGCGCGGATTGCACGCTCCGTTCGCCGCGATTGACGCCGTCGAAGCTGCCACCAAATTACCGTTTGACGAAGGCTGCCAGCGCGAGCGCGAACTCTTTCGGCAATGCCTGTTTTCCGATCAGGCCAAAGCTTTGATGCATGTGTTCTTTGCCGAACGCGAAGTCGCCAAAATTCCCGGCCTCTCACCAGAGGCGAAACCTGTCGCCATCCAACAAGCCGCGATCATCGGCGCAGGAACGATGGGCGGCGGCATTGCGATGAATTTCGCCAATGCGGGCGTGCCAGTGTTGCTGAAAGAAACGACGCAGGAAGCGTTGGATCGCGGACTGGCGACGATCACGAAAAACTATGCGAACACGGTCAAGAAAGGTCGTTTGGGCGAAGAGGCCATGCAACAACGATTGGCATTGATTACGCCAACGCTGAGCTATGACGGCTTTGAAAACGCCGATGTCATCATCGAAGCCGTGTTTGAAAACATGGCGCTCAAGAAAGACATCTTCACGGAGTTGGACAACCGTGCGAAGGCGGGCGCGTTGTTGGCGAGCAACACGTCGTCGCTCAATCTGGATGAAATCGCGGCAACCACTTCGCGCCCCGCGTCTGTCATCGGGCTGCACTTTTTCAGCCCGGCGAACGTGATGCGCTTGCTTGAAATCGTGCGCGGCAAGGCAACCAGCGACGAAACAATTGTCTCTGCCTTTGCCCTGGCCAAGCTGATGAAAAAGGTCGGCGTGCTGGTTGGCAATTGCCACGGCTTCGTTGGCAATCGCATGTTCTTCCAGTACATGCGCGAAGCCTATTTCCTGGTCGAAGAAGGCGCGGCGGTTGAAGCCGTAGATAAAGCCTTAACGAATTTCGGCATGGCAATGGGATTGCTGGCGGTGGACGATATGGCGGGCATTGATGTCGGCGTCAAAGTGCGACAGGAAAATGCCAAGAACGAACCCGCTGGCCGTCGTCAACCGCTCGTGGCAGACAAACTGTATGCGCTCGGTCGCTACGGGCAAAAGACCGGCGCGGGTTGGTACAAATACGATGAGAATCGCCGTGCGATTCCTGACGCTGAAGTCGCTGCCCTCATCGAGCAAACGGCAACCGAAGCGGGCATCCAACGGCGCGAAATCAGCGCGGAAGAAATTGTCGAACGCTGTGTTTACGCACTCATCAACGAAGGCGCAAAGATTCTCGAAGAAGGCTTCGCCTTGCGTGCGGGCGACATTGATATTGTGTACCTGAACGGCTATGGCTTCGCGGCCTGGCGTGGCGGGCCGATGTGGTATGCCGATACGGTCGGCGTCAAAAACGTCTACGACCGCGTTTGCGAATTTCACGCCGAACACGGCGCGTGGTGGGAACCTGCGCCATTGCTCAAACGCTTAGCTGAAACAGGCGGAACGTTCGCTGCCTGGGATAAAGCGAAAACGGAATAGAATTTCAGCCACGAATTGACATTAGTCTTCACGAATTTTAGGAGCTACAAACCATTCGTGAGAATTGGCGTCAATTCGTGGGTAAGCAAAAGGAAAAAATGAATATCAATGAACTCATCGCCATAGATGTCCACGTTCATCTTGAAACCGAGATGGAAGACAACGAAGCCAATACGGCAGCACAAAAATACTTCGGGAAATCCGGCGTCGGTCGCAATCGCTACGAACTGGCAGCCTATTACCGCGAACGCAAAATCGGCTGTGTGATCTTTACGGTAGATGAACGGCTCACAGGCAGGCCGCCGATTCCGAACGACGAGATTGCCGCTTTCGCCGCCGAAAACGAGGACATTATGTTTGCCTTCGCCAGCGTTGACCCGACGCGCGGACCGCAAGCGGTGGACGAAGCTAAACGCTTGATCGCCGCAGGCGGCATTCGCGGCTTCAAATTGCATCCGCCGTTGCAGCAGTTTCATCCCAACGATCCGAAGATTTATCCGTTTTACGAGGTCATCAACGAAGCCAAATTGCCCGTGATTTTTCACACCGGACACAGCGGCATCGGCACCGGAATGCCCGGCGGCGGCGGCGTGCGGCTCAAGTACGGCAACCCGATGGACATTGATGATGTGGCAGTGGACTTCCCCGACATGCCGATCATCATGGCGCATCCGTCATTTCCGTGGCAGGACGAAGCCATCTCGATTTGCCTGCACAAACCGCAGGTATACATTGATCTGTCGGGTTGGTCGCCAAAATATTTCTCGCCGACGCTGGTGCAATACGCCAACACATTGCTGAAGCACAAGGTCTTGTTTGGTTCGGATTATCCGCTGATTGCGCCGGATCGCTGGCTGGCAGATTTTGAGAAAATCGCTATCAAGGACGAAGTGCGCCCGTTGATTATGAAAGAAAATGCGCTGCGGCTATTCGGGCTGGCATCACAGCCCACGCCGTGAATCGCGCCGTCGCTGACGCACCTGCCTACGACTTCTCCGCCTTCAACTCCGCCCATCGAATCAACCCGGGCAAAAACTTTGTCGCCAGGTCGGGATGACGTGGCAGCACTCGCACCGTGAATCCATGTAATCCGCTTTTGCAGCAGGCGGAAGAGTCAGAAGCAAAATGAAAGCGGCCCGCATCCGTGCCGTTCTTGCGCGGAGGCATTGGTGTGATTTGCGCCTCAATGATTTCACCATCAGCATTCACTTGTCCTGCGTATAACTCGACGGTCACATCTTCCGGCCTCAGCGCGCCGAGGTAAATTTGTGCTTGCGCCTTCAGCGTCGCGCCCACCCGTAAATCCCCCTGTAAATCGGTTGTGACGGCTTCGACGCGAACTTCAGCCCAGTGTTGATGAATGCGTTCTCTCCACGCGGCCAGCGCCTTGGCGCGCGCCATTTCATCCCCCATAAGCTGTTGATGGCGCAGCACGGCGGGCATGTAAAACCGCTCGCCGTATTCCTGCACCATGCGATGCGTATTGAAGAAATGGCACAGATGGCCGATGGAGGCTTTCACCCGCGCGATCCATTTGCGCGGCAGCTTGTCATTCCCCCGTTCGTAAAAGGTCGGAATGACATCGCGTTCCAGCAGTTCATAAAGCGCCTCTGCCTCGACTTTGTCCTGGTACTCAGGATCGTCGTAAATCTCGCCGCGCCCAATCGCCCAGCCAATCGCTGTCGTCTGCTCATCGGATTCGTGAGAACTCTCATCCGAGAGATGCGATGGATCGCGCCACGCTTCATCCCACCAACCATCAAGCGTGCTGAGGTTAAGCGCACCGTTGGCAGCGGCTTTCATTCCGCTTGTGCCACTGGCTTCCAGGGGGCGGCGCGGTGTGCTGAGCCACACGTCTGCGCCCTGCACCATCGAACGGGCTATCGCCATATCGTAACCTTCCAGAAAAACCATCCGGCGACGAAACTCCGGCTGGCGGCAGAGCGTGACGATTTGCTTGATGAGTTCTTTGCCCGCGTCATCGTGGGGATGTGCCTGGCCGGCAAAGATAATCTGCACGGGCCGCGCCGGATCGTTGAGCAGGCGCGCCAGCCGCGCCGGATCGCGCAGCAGCAAGGTCGCACGTTTATAAGTCGCAAAACGCCGCGCAAATCCGATGGTCAAAAGATCAGGATCAAGCACTTCATCGGCGGCATTCACGTCCGCCTGCGTTGCACCGCGCCGTTCCAATTGCTGCCGCAGGCGACGACGCGCGAAAGCCACCAATCGTTCGCGCCGCTGCTGCCGCGTCCGCCACAATTCCTCAGAGGAAATGCGCACGGTCCTGGCCCACACCGTTTCATCCGCTGGTTCCTCGCGCCAACGCGGCCCCAGATAGCGGTTGTACAATTCCGCCATCTCCTGCGAAATCCAGGATTGGAAATGAACGCCGTTGGTCACATATCCAATCGGTATTTCATCCACCGGCACGTGAGGCCACAGCGATTGCCACATTTTGCGGCTGATCTGGCCGTGCAGGCGGCTGACACCATTGCTGCTTTGCGCCAGACGTAAGGCAAGCGTCGTCATGCAAAACGGCTCCTGCTTGTCATTCGGGTCTTTTCGGCCCAAAGCAAGAAAATTGTCGAACGAAAGGCCAAGGCTCCTGGCATAGTCGGTGAAATAGCGCGCCATCAGATCGGGTTGAAAGTAATCGTGTCCGGCGGGAACGGGCGTGTGTGTCGTGAAGATCAATCCGGCGCAAGCTGCTTCGCGCGCCTCGGCAAACGAAAGTTGACGCGTCTCCATCATCCGGCGAATCCGTTCGAGCGCGAGAAATGCTGAATGCCCTTCGTTCATGTGATAGACACTCGGCGTCAGCCCCAAAGCTTCAAGCGCATGATAGCCTCCAATACCCAGCACCATTTCCTGTTGCACCCGCAACTCGGCATCACCGCCATAAAGCTGATCGGTGATGTCCTGATCGGTGCGACTGTTCGCCGGGATGTTGGTGTCGAGCAGGTAAAGCGGCACGCGGCCCACTTGTGCGCGCCAAATCTGCGCGACGATCTGCCTGCCGGGAAAAGGAACCTGAATAACGAGCGGCGTTCCATCCGCCTGCCGTTCAAGTATTAACGGAAGGTTATGAAAATCATTGTCCGGGTACGTTTCCTGTTGCCACCCGGCTTCGTTCAGATATTGCCGGAAGTAGCCTTGCTGATAGAGCAATCCAACACCCACAAGCGGCACGCCCAAATCGCTGGCAGATTTGAGATGATCCCCAGCCAGAATGCCCAGCCCTCCGGCAAAAATTGAAAGGCAATCCGTCACTCCAAACTCCGCCGAAAAATAAGCAACCAGTGGACGCGCCACTTTGCCGTGCTTTCGATGAAACCAGGTTGATTCACTGGCTTGATAAGCCTCGAAGTCTTGGGCGACGCGCTCCAGATGTGCCAGAAAGCCTTCGTCTGCGGCTGCCGCCTCCAACTTGGCCTGATCTGCGGTGCCAACAATCAGCGCCGGATTGTGGTCGCTTTTCTCCCACAAATCATTGTCCCAACGAAAAAGTTCGATGGCATCATGGTTCCAGGCCCAGCGCAGGTTGTAGACCAGCTCCCGTTGCCGCTCAAGTTGCGGCGGCAGAAAAGGAGCCACGGTAAAAGTACAAATCGGTTTCATCAAAATTGAAGTATCACTGAACCCCGGAATCGAAAGGAAGGCGTCGTAGGCGGGCGGCGAAGAGAGGTGCGATCAACATCCAGAGCAAGCCGAATCCCATGAGGCCACCGTTCATCAGGTTGTAATCTTCCCATATGCGCGCCCAGGAATAATCCAGCACAAACCGACCCAGGCACAGTTCAAAGGCAAGCGTCAGCACCAGCCAGAGCAAACCAATTTTTAAGAATTGTCGTGGACTGCCCGCCTGAAACCAGCGAACAAAAAGCACGGTAATCGAAAGGATCAAAAGCATCCCGCTGAAGAAGGCAATTTGCCGAGCACGAAAATCTCCAACCAGCGGTTTGAGCCACAACTCGCGCACGGTGCCGTGCAAAGATTCGGCCACGATGATGACGCACCAAACAGCAAAACCGCGTCTCAGGAATTGTGATTTATGAGTGCTGCTTTTCATGGTTCGACTTCGATTCGGCCCGCACAATTTCAACCGAACAATGCGCGTGCGAGGCGACCGCCTGTGACACCGAACCGTACCACAATTTCTTCAGGCCTCGATACCCGTGCGAGCCGACGACGATCCAATCCGCCCCCCACCGATCCGCCTCCTCTACGATGGCTTCTTTCGCCACACCATTGAGGATTTCGGTGGTAACTTTCAGCGGGCTTTGCGCTGCCTGAAAGCGGGCTTCTGCGCGTTCGATAGCAGCGTTGGCCTGAGCCTGTAACGATTGCTCCAGGTTCAGATAATAGCTGCTCGGAACCCAAAAGTTTTCCGCCGTCACAGTCGTCAATAACTCGACGACCGAAAGGATTTTCACTTCGCTCCCATCCGGCCACGGACGAGCCAGAACCTGTTGGACAGCAGCATCACTGCCGTGCGAACCATCCACTGCCAAAAGAATTTTCATAGCTTCCTCTTCACAAAAAATGGTTACAGACTGCATGGCTTCCGCTGCACAATCTGTAACCGAGCCGAAAGGACTACCCAGAAAAAAACAACCGCCGAATCATCGCTCAGTAAAAACTCAAGCACTCCAATTAGGCGGAACACAAACGACCGGAACGGGTGTTGCGCGCAGCACCTTTTCGGCGGTCGAGCCAAACAACAACTCCTCGATGCCGCCACCACGATGCCCACGCGTTCCCAACACGATCAAGCTAAAATCCAAATCCGCTGCCACGCGTAAAATCTCCGCGAACGGCGTGCCGACCACCACCATTGATTCCAGGTGAATACCGGATGACGCGTGTTCATTGATCAGTTCCTGCAATTGCGCTTCGGCTTTGGTCCGCATTTGCTCCATCGCCGCCTCAGGATTGCTGAACCCTTCTTCGCTGACCCGCGCGACAAAATGCGTATCAATCACGTGGAGCAAGTAGATTTCCCCATCGGGTTCGATCAATGACAGCGCATAGTCAAACGCTCGCTGCGAATTGGGGGAGAAATCCACAGGAACTAAAATGTCTGCAATTTTCATAAGGCTCCCAATCGAATCTCAAGGCTAATTGCGGCTTTCAAGTGTGGGTACGCCTGCGCCCTCGCAGGCCAGCCCTGACGGGGGTTCCCCGCTGCCGGGAAAGGGATCGCTGCCGAGCGTTTGCCCACGCTTGAAGCGGGCGCATCCACCCAAAAACCACTAACGACTCCGCCTTGACGACTCAATAAAGAGCAAAAGCCATACCAGTTGAATTTCACGCAATCGTCGGAAAGATGAGGGAAGAGGCTGCGAAGAGTTCCCCAAAGGACTGAGCGAAAACCCGCATTCGGGAGGCGCGCTGTGGAGAAAAAACCAAACCGCCACGAATCAAGGCCGGAGAGGAACGTTGCAATCAACGAGTATCTCCGACTTCAATTCGTGGCGGTTTGATGACGATTGCCTATTTGACTTGGACGCGTACTGGATTCGCGGCCTTGCCATCCACGATCAATTCCACCGTGACCTCACCGCGCCCGCTCAGGGTCTTCGGCAATCGCACATTGAGCTGATCCAGGCCCACAAATTGACCTTGTGCGCCAGCATATTCGACCGCCGTTTCGACCCCGTCAATTCTGACTTTGACATTTGCAAGGTCACTGCGATTCCGAAGACCTGTGCCGTACAAAATCAGGAAGGCAGGATCGCCACTGACGTCAATCGGATGACCGACGATGCGGCTCGTGTTGGCGTCAAAGCGCGTCACGCTTTCCCACGTCTGCGATTGATTGGCTCGTACGTACACGACATTGGCGGCGGCTAAGCCTTTACCCGATGAATCAGCGGTGAACAGACCCGGCGCGACCCGCGTGATGTTCAGCAGACCTCTGGTTTCAAGGCCGTCCCGATTGGTGATCGTGACGGTCGCTATCCCTTCCGACAGCCCTGCCGGAATCTGGTAGTTGACCTGATTTGGCGAGACAAAGAACAACGACGCGTCGCGTTCGAGGCCTTTGCTGTCGGCAATCTTCACGCGCGTGCCACCAAGTGTGGTCGGCAGGCTGTTGGCCGCGACTCCTTCCATGGTGGTTGCCAGATTGGAACCAAAAGCAGAAGCGATGGAATCCGCCGCCAGCTCACCGCCAAGGTAATTGGCGGCAATCACGTTCGCGGCGGCGCGTCCTGACAGGCTGATCGTCGCGTCCACATACTCAGCTTGCGGCAGCGACTGGGCGAACGCATCGGACATTTCGCGGCCCACGATTTGATCGCCAAAGCGAATGTTCGTCGTGACGTTGCTTTCACCAGCGGTCGGAATCCAGCGAACATTCAGGACGGAACGCGTGCCAGCGACGATGGATTGCCCCACCGGTAAGGCGACGGCAATTCCGATTCTTCCCTGCCCTATCTCGCTGCGATTGATGCTCAGCGTTGCGCCGGTTGTGCCATCGCCGATGATGGCATCTGCGAAGCTCAGCAGGCTGGGATCATAGTTTAAGCTGAAGGCAAAGGCGTTCTCATTGCCCTGGGCATCCAGTTCGATCCGCAAGGTATTGATCTGATCGCGGCGGAAATGGGCATTCTGAGCGCGCACGACACGCGGTGCGGCCTCGGTCGCATTAGCAACCGTCGGAGCCAGCGATGGAACGCTGCCGGGCGGCGGTTGCGTCGGGCCGCCAGCAATCACGACCGCGTCCAAACCGACGGCATAGCGTCCGGCCTGCACCCAGTCAATAATCGAAATGCGACCATCGCCTCTGGTGTTGGCAGGCGCGCAATCGGTGCGTTGGAATTCGCTGCCATTTTCGGGCTTATCCAGGCCCACGTAAAAGCGGCCCATCTGCACCCAATCCTGCATCGTCACTTTGCCATCGTTGTTGCCCAAGGGGCGCGGCGAAACGTCCGCTTCGTAACCCGTCAATTTTTCAATGACAAAATTGACAGCACTGGAGGTGCCACCGCCGGGCGTTGGATTGAAAACTGTCACCGCAGCCGTTCCCACCTCGGCAATGTCTGCCGCGCTGATTTGAGCCGTGAGTTTGGTGTTGGAAACAAATGTCGTCGGACGATCTGCCCCGTTCCAACGTACGATGGAACCATTCGGCCCCACAAAGCCTGTGCCATTTACCGTCAAGGTAAACGCGGGCAAAGTATTGTACGTCGAAGGCGGATCAAGGCTTGAAATCGTGGGAGCCGGATTGTTGATGACCAACATGATTTCGGTTGATTCCCCGCCGCCCGGCGTCGAAGCTTTGAGCTTGAGGATGCTGCCGACGGCAATATCACCGGGCAGGAACGTCACCTCCACTTCCATTGCGGAAATGAATTTGGTGGCCCGTGCCTGGCCGTTGACGAAGATGACCGTTTGATTGGTGAAGCCTGCGCCTTTCAGCTTCAAATTGAGATTGCCCGATCCGGCAGTGGGCGGCGGTACATCCACGACCGGCGGCGCGGTTTTGATCGCTAACGTTTTCGCATCCGTCGTACCCCCACCGGGCGTTGGATTGAACACCGTGATGCTGGCTGAACCAACGCTGGCAATGTCGGCGGCGGTGATCGCGGCTTTCAATTCAGTCGCTGACACAAACGTCGTCGTGCGATTATTGCCGTTCAGACGAACCACTGAAGTGCCAACAAAATTCGTTCCCGTGAGGGTCAGCATAAATTGCGCGCCGCCCACCAGCACATCACTCGGACTGATGCTGGCGAGCGTCGGCACGGGATTGGTTTGCAGAATCGTGAAATCCAGTTCGCCCGACAAACCACCGACGGGCGCGGGATTGAACACACGAACTTTTGCGGTGCCTGCGCTCACCACATCGGCGGCAGTAATCGCGACAGTGACTTGTGTCGCGGAAACAAACGTGGTCGTACGATCACTACCGTTCCAACGCACGACGGAGTTCGGCACAAACCCTGTCCCGTTGACTGTCAGCGTGAAGGCGCTGCTGCCGGAGGCGATGGTATTCGGCGAGAGACTGGTCACTGTTGGTGCGGGATTGTTAATGGCAAAAGCGACCGCGTTCGAGGTGCCTCCACCCGGCGTCGGACTGAACACCGTGATATTCGCTGAGCCACCGTTTTTTACATCGTCGGCAGTAATGGCCGCCGTCAATTGTGTGGCGCTCACAAAGGTGGTCGGGCGATCTGCACCATTCCAGCGCACTTTGGAGGTACTCACGAAATTTGTACCATTCACCGTCAACGGAAATGCGCCATTGCCGGTGATGGTTGCAGTTGGACTCAGACTCGTGATGGTCGGCACAGGATTGTTGATCGTGAGTGCAAGCTGCGAAGTCGTGCCGCCACCGGGCATTGGATTGAACACCGCCAGCGTCAAACTGCCTGCATTGGCAATTTCAGCCGCCGTCACCGCAATACTGAGCTTCGTGTTGTTCACCAGCGTCGTCGTGCGATTGGCACCACCAACTTGCACGACTGAACTGGCATTGAAACCCGTGCCGTTCAGCATCAACGTAAATCCTGCGCTGCCTGCAATCACGGATGATGGCTCAAGACTGGTCAGCGTCGGCACAGGGTTGTTGATCGTGAAGCCAGTCGCGCTGGTCGTGCCACCACCGGGCGCAGGATTGTTAACGGTAACGTTGGCACTACCTGCGGCCAGAATATCAGCAGCCGTAATCGCAGCGGTCAATTGCGTGGCACTCACCAACGTCGTGGCGCGCTCAGCCCCATTCCACCGTACTTTTGAAGTGGAATTGAAATTGGTTCCGTTGACTGTCAGCGTGAAGGCACTGCTGCCTGCAATCGCTGCGGTCGGGCTGATGCTGGTCAAAGTAGGGACAGGATTATTGATCGGCACATCCAACGCCGCTGTATTTGGCGCTGGCAATAACGACGCATCCGCAGCGACGATTTCAATGCCCACGGGTTGATTACCGAAATTGAGTTGGGTGTTGACGCCAACCTTCAAAATGGTGAAGCTTAACGTCACTAATTGCCGCACTCCCGCTGTAACGGTATTTGGCGCAGGCAAGGCGATGGCAAAGCCTACGCGGCCCTGCGCTGCCTGCAGATTGTTGAAAAGGACCGTCGCGCCCGTGATGCCGCTGCCGGTTGCATGCGTCGGACTGCCCAACACCGTGGGATCAAACGTCACGCTGAAGCCGAAAGCGTTTTCATTGCCGACGGCTTCGTATTCAATCGCAAGATTCAGGGTGTTGCCTGAAATACCTGTGTTCACCAGTCGTAGATCGCGTTGTGCCTCAATCGTGCCGGGCGACTTGCTGATTGGCCCGGTTGGACCGCCGGCACCGACGAGCGAATCAAGGCCCGTGGCATAGCGTCCCGCCTGCACCCAATCGGCAGCGGTGATTTGTCCATCACCACGCGTTTCTTTGGGCGCGACATCAGTGCGTTGAAATTCGCTGCCGACTTGAGGCGTTTCCGCACCGGAAACAAAGCGCCCGATCAAAGCCCAATCGGTAATGCCGACCGCACCTTTGCCCGCCGCCGTGCGCGTCGAAACGTCGCCTTCATAACCGCCGAGCGGAACCTGTATCATAGCCCCGCGCACCGAAACCCACAGCGAACCACCCAGCCCGCAGAGGATCAGGCTCAGGACCAGGAGTCGTGAGAATTGATTGGTAAATTTCCAAGTTGTGAGTATTTTCATGAGTAAAGCTCCCAAAATTATTTGACGAAAATTTTGACTGGATTGGTGAGACGCCCGTCAATTTCAAGTTCGACTGTGATTTCTCCGCGCCCGCGCAAGGCCGACGGAATTCGGATATTAAGTTGATCGAGTCCGGCGTACTGACCTTGCGGCCCGGCGTACAGCACCTCGGCCTCAAGCCCGCCAAACCGCGCTTTGACTTCGGTCAGCGCGCTACGTTGTTTCAGCCCGGTGCCGTACAACACCAGGAAAGCGGCCTCGGCGTCGTGCAATTCAATCGGATTGCTAACGATGCGCCGGGAGGTCGGATCAAATCGGGCAACGCGCTCATACGTGGAAGAACCATCGCCGCGTACGCGTTGGACATCGGCGGCGGCATACCCCTGACCGCTCGCATCGGCTGAAAAGACAGCAGGAGCAACGCGCGTGAGGTGGAGAATGCCACGCGAAATGCTGCCTGCCGCGTTGGTGATGGTGACTGTTGCGATGCCTTCTGCGAGACCTGCCGGAAGCAGGTAATTGATCTGGTTGGGGGAAACAAAAAACAGCGAGGCCGTTTTCTCGTTTCCTGAAGCATCCGTGATGGTCACGCGTGTTCCGCCCAATAAAGACGGCAGTGACGACGCGGTTGCCGCTTCTGTCATCGTGGACAATTGATCGCCAAAAGCAGAGACTATCGAATCTGCTGCGGCTTCTGCGCCGAGGTAGCTGGCGGCGGAAACGTGGGCGGCAGCCCGCCCGCTGATGGTGAGTTCGGCGGACGTGAACGAAAGCCCCGTCAACGTTGCGGCTGACGCATCGGCGGCTTCGCTGGCAACAATCTGATTGCCAAAGCTGAGCGTCGTCGTCACGGTTTCTGCGCCTCCGTTGGGAATGAATTCCAGCGTGATCAGCGATTGTTGCCCAGCCTCAAAAACCTGCCCCACGGGCAAGGCCAACAAGACCCCAATCATTCCGCGCCTCGCTTGTTTGGCATTGATCGTGAGCAGAGTGCCGTCGGCTGCGGTGGCCCGATAAAAGCTGAGTAAGGCCGGATCGAAGTTCGCCGTGAAGCCCAAGGCATTTTCATTGCCAACGGCATCCAGCAACAACGACACCGCGTTCACTTGTCCACGCTGCATCGTCTGATTGCGCGCACGAACAACGCGGGTACTTTCTGGTTGCGTTTCGGGACGAGCTGGCAAATTCAGACTGGGCGAAGTTGGTCCGGCAGCGGCGACCGTCGGGTCTTGCCCCACGGCGTAGCGTCCGGCTTGCACCCAATCGGAAATCGTCAGACTGCCATTGCCAAACGTATCTCGCGGCGCGACATCCGCCCGTTGAAACTCAGTTCCATTGGCTGCCGTGTCGAGGCCCGCGACAAAACGCCCGACCTGCGTCCAATCCACAATCGAAACTGAGCCGTTGCCGTTGGGTCGTGGTGCAACGTCGGCTTCGAGTCCAGCAGTGGCTGAGACGGTGAGTTGGAACGTGGTCGTTGCCGTCGCTCCGCAATTGTCTGTCGCCGTCACAGTGACGGTATACGTTCCATTTGGCCCTGCATTCGTCACGCCGATGACACCTGTGGACGCGTTGCCGCTGAAGCTACCGGTGAAGCTCGGGGCAGAGGCCGTGAGGCTGGTGACAGACCCGTTATCACTGGGCGCAGCCAATGGCGTGATATTCACGGATTGCCCGGTGCCAACCGTCGTGGTCGGATAGGTGCTGAGCGCGGGTGCCGTGTTGGCAGTCACGGTGACCGTGAAATTGGCGGTGGAAGTTAAAGCTCCATCGCTGACCGTAAGCTGCACGGTATTGTCCCCCGTCGCAGCATTACAAGCAGCGGCAATCGTCGCGGTGATGTTGCCATTCGTGTTGGCAATATTGCTGACGGTGATGCCGGATGGAACCGATGTTGCCGTCACGGTCAAATTGCCCACCGCTGTTTCGGCATCGCTGACCGTCGCCACCGGGGAAGCGACTCCCGCGCTGGCCTGCACGCGCGTAGCGGCGGCGGCGGCGGTGATCGAGGGCGGCGTGTTGACGGCGTTACATTCATTCGCGCCGCAAATCGCACCGGCATTCACTTCTGCGCGAATCATGAAATTCCCCGATTCAAACAACGTGAAGCTGCCCCCCAGATTGTTCGAGACGTAGGACCGATTTTTGTTGGTCGGTGTCGTATCCACGGCAATGGGAAACACGTTATCTTGCGGCGTATGAGCAAAGCCCACGACAAAATCGCCCGCCGTAATCGTGATGTTCGGAACGGCAAACGTGAGCGTTTGATTGAGGCCGGTTGTTTTGACGTTGATGGTCTGGAATGAAATCGAATCCAGCGTTGAACCTCCGCCCGGATTGGTTCCCACCAAAATTGTCAGGTCGGTGCCAATCGGAACCGAGGAAGGAATATTGATCGAAACGGCTGTGATCGTCGAAGGGTAACTCATCGGGGTCAGCCGATTCACGTAGTACACCGGAATCGTTCCACCAAAGCCAAATGAAGAGTTTCTTGAACCATCATCTACGCTGAGAAATGTTGGCGCGCTCGCAATCACGCGATAAGCCGTCGAAGATTTATCGGTGCATCCCGTTTTGTTGATGGTGATCGGGCCGGAAACTGCGCCCGTGGGAAACTGTGCGATGATCGTCGTGTCGTTTACTTCCAAAAAGGTCGCATTGACATTGTTCGCAAATTTGACCGTCGTGACGTTATTGAAATTCACGCCTTTGATGGTGACATTTGATCCGACCGCACCAATCAGGGGCGTAATCGAATCAATCGCGGGGCAGCTATCACCCGGCGTCAGTGTCGCGTTGACATCCGAAATATCAAAGAAAATATTGCCCACGGCTTCGATCTTGATGCGTACTTTTGCAGATGTGAGTCCGCCCGGCACATTCACCATTGCCGTCCCGGAATTTGGAACGCTTGCCGCCAACACATGCGGAAACGTATTGCCACCATCGAGCGACATCGTAATTTTGACGTTCGCACAGTTGACGGGCGCGGCGTTCGTGCCGTTCACGCTCCATGTCACTGTTTGCGTGGCCCCGCCGGTCAGCGTCGTCGCGGTGTTTGGTTGCGTGACGAGAAACGGGCCGGAATCGGCGGCGGTGATGATGACCTGATCGGCTCCGATGCCGCCACGCAGATCGCGGACGATGCCATTGAACGTCATCATCCGCGCCACATTCGGCAGGTTCTCAGCGGTTTCAAAGCCGCTAATGGTCGCGGGCGGGACATTCGCATTGTTCAGGATGTACGTCAGACTGGGGTACGTCCGCGACCGTTCCGTCGTCAACGGGAAGGGGCGGAATAGAGGGCCGCTGGCGCTGATGAAAGGCGGTGTCGGCCCGGCATCCGATTGTTCCCACGAATACATCAGATTCGGCACATCACCGGCATCCGCGTCATTGCCCGTCGCGGTCAAAATGAAGGGGGTTTGTTTGGGGATCGTATGCGCGGTTCCGACATTGATCGTGGGCGGATTGTTATTCGTCGCAGTGGTCGTCGCGCAGCTACCGTCTGCGCCAATATAGTTCAGCATTTGCCCGATGCTATTGCTGTGAAAATGCGGACGAACACGGGCCACAATCGAAGGATTACAAACGCCCGCGTACGACATCAACGTTAATCCGCTAGCCGATTCGTACGCGGTCTCGTCTTGCCGGTTGTTATCGCACGAAGCAGCGAACGTATGCGTGGCAGAAAACTGGTGGCCGATTTCGTGGGCCAGGGTCGAGGTACTGAACGGAGCGCCTGGAACTTCGCCAGGATCAACCCCGGTGACACCTGCGCCTTTTTGATTATTTGCGCCGCACGCCACGCCAAGAAAAGCCACACCGCTGCCGCCCGCGTTCAAATGCAAAACGTGTCCGACGTCATATTTGGTGGCTCCCACCTTTGCGTTCAGCACGCCGGGAATTTCGCTCAACAGGGCGCTGTTATTGCCGTTCGTCAACCCATCCGGCTCGGCGGTGAACATCACCTTGTCATTGCCTTCGGCAAGGACGAAGCGTACCGACAAGTCCTGTTCGTAAATCAGATTCACCGCATTCAGCCACGTCACAACCGACGCCAATGAACTGGCCGCTGAGCCACCACCGAGCGTTGCCAGGTTCGTATATTCCTGCGTCGTGGCAATCGCCAGGCGATAGGTCTTGCGCATCGCACCGTTGGTGTCACTTTCGGAACGCGTCATTTGTTCGAGCCGCGCCATCTGTGTTGGGGTGGCTTTCACCTCACAACGAAACTGTCGCACTTCCGCGTCATACTCACTGCCAAAGTAGCTGACATAATGCTCCGCACTCTCCAGGCTCAATCGTTGAATGGTTACAGTTTCATCGCCCATCAAGATGGTCGCGTGAAAACCGCGTGGCGAATCATCACAACGCATTGTCACGTTCGGCAATCCCACCGCAGCACCGCGATAGCTCTGAATATCGGGATATTTTGCCGCTAACGAAGCAGGCAAAACCGGCGAGTTTTCCAAGCGAAAGTTTGCCATCTGCCCATTTGGCAGCGGCAGAGAAAGCAAAGTAGTGCGGGTGTTCGCCGCTGCTTCCAACGGCGCCTGACCCAGCGTTTGTGCCAACAATGCCCGATTCAATCGCACCGTGCGCGAGGATCGAAACCGCCGCAAACTTTCAGTCTGAAAACTCGTCAGCGCAGCGGGCGGCACATCCTGCCAAAGTTCATTGATCGGCGGCGGCGCTGAGGCCGCATTGGTCGCGCGTAGTGAACCATTGCCCAACACGGCTGCCAGTAATAACAGGCAAACCAGGAGGACCAGCCAAAGTGGTTTTGAGAGGAACAAGGATTGGGTCAATTTCAATGAAAATCTATTTCGCATTGTTTCCTTAATTCATGGGGCTATCGTGAGACAAGGGCGAACGGCTCGGTGTTTTCCTCCAGTTTTTCTAGTGATCAATCTTCTTTTTCCGTCCGCATTCCTTTGCTTTCAGGGTCAGCTCGTGCCGACCGTAAAAATTCCCATTCATCTATCCCTGCCATCCGCTTCGTAGTCTATTTGATCAAGATCGCAACCGGATTGGTGAGGTATCCATCAATTTCAAGTTCGACCGTGACGACTCCGCGCCCGCGCAGGGCTAACGGGAGCCGTAAATTGATTTGATCCAATCCGGCATAACCACCTTGTGGTCCAACATACAGAACTTCGATGGGCAAACCTTCGACGGGAAGCCCGCCCAGACGGGCGTTGACCGCCGACAAATCATTGCGATAGCGCAGGCCCGTCCCGTACAAAAGCAAAAAGGTTTGCTCTTCGGCCTGCAATTCAATCGGTTTGCCAATCAGGCGCTGCGTGATAGGGTCCACCATCGCCACGCGTTCATATCGCTCTGAACCATCGGCGCGTAGATGTTGTACATTCGCCGCCGCTAAACCTTTGCCACTGGCGTCAGCCGTAAACAGCGCGGGTGCGACGCGTTCGAGATGGAGCAAGCCACGCGAAATCACCGCGTCAGCATTGGTGATCGTAATGATTGCCAGCCCATCGCTCAGGCCATCCGGGACGAGGTAATTGATTTGACCAGGCGAGACAAAAAACAGCGGGGCAGCTTTTTGATGACCAGCCCTGTCCTGGATCGTGACTCGCATTCCGCCCAATGTTTCCGGGAGTGGCGTGGTAGTCGCCGCATATGTCGTCGGCGCTAAATCAGTCCCAAAGGCAGACACAATGGAATCAGGCGCGGCGCTCGCCCCCAAATAACTGGCCGCCGAAACATGGGCAGTAGCGCGTCCACTAATCGTCAGCTCAGCGGCGATCAAGCTCAGAGCAGAGAGCGGCGCGGCATCGGCGTCGGCTCCACCGCGCTGAACGATCTGGTCGCTGAAATCAAGCGTTGTCTGAATTACATCTTCCCCGCCGCTGGGGATAAATTCGAGCGTGATGATCGTTTGCGTCCCGGCTGCGAACACTTGCCCAGCCGGTTTTGCCAACAGGATTCCGAGTTGCCCAGATTGCTTTCGATTGAGCGTGAGAGTGATGTCGGTGGCGGTTGTCAGACGATAAAAACTGAGCCAGCGGGAATCAAAGCTGAGCGTAAAACCAAGCGCATTTTCATTGCCGAGAGCATTGAATTCCAACGGCAACGCGGCAACCTGTCCACGAAAAATCGGGCGGCTCACCGCGCGCACAAATCGTGCGCTTTGAGGCTGTGCCTCCTGATGCCCCAAAGCAGGATCTGTGCTGTCAGGTCTGGTCGGTCCAGCCGCATTGGTTCCGGTATCAAGCCCGGCGGCATAGCGTCCCGCCTGCACCCAATCCGCCACGGTGATCTTGCCATCGCCGGTAGTTGCGCGCGGTGCGCAATCGGCCCGTTGAAATTCGCTGCTTTCCAAAATCGTATCCACCCCCGCGACAAAGCGCCCGACCTGCGTCCAATCCGCAATCGTCACCGTGCCGTTGCCGGTGGTGCGCGGCGTGACATCTGCTTCCAACGGCGCTCCCGCCTGCAACACATTCAAGTTGAATTGGGTGGTCGCGGTGGCCCCGCAATTGTCCACACCCGTCACCGTCACCGTGTATTGTCCTACCGGTCCGGCTTTGCCAATGCTGATGACTCCTGTCGTCAGGTTGACACTAAAAGTCCCTGTAAAATTGGAGGCGGCAGCAGTAATGCGCTGAATCGAACCGTTGTCTGATTGTTGCGTAAACGGAGAAAATTCAACTGAGCTGTTGAGGTTTAAAGTCGCCAATCCATACGCTCCCAAAACCGGTGGAATATTGGCTTCGATTTTGACGAACAGATTCGTTGAATTGGCTAAGCCGCGCCGATTTGCAACCGTCAACGGAATCGTGATGGTTCCAATCGACATCTTGCAATCCACTGTGATTTGGGCCGTAACGATCCCATTGGAATTGGCAATGTCGGCGACGATAACGCCCGTCGGCAAAGCTCCAACGTTGACGATCAAGTTGCCCGCCTCGGTTTCGGCATCGCTCACCGTGGCGATCTTCACGGTTTTCTTGATGCTCCCCTGTGCAATCGGTGAAACCGCAACCGCGAGAATGATGGGCGCAGCGTTCAGCATTTCTGGTGCGAAGGTAAATTGAAACGCTGAATGATCCCAGGTCGGATTCTCTAAATTTGGCAGCAAAAGCATTCGCAGCGATACCACAAACAATGCGATCAACACCGCGCGATGAGCGTGCCGACCAGAGAAGAATCGCATTGTTATTGGGTTTCGCACCATTTGATTTTTAAGGCTATGATTACGGCGGTTTTCGTTTGTTATCGAATCAACACCTTGACCTGATTGGCCGGTTGACCTTCGACCGTAAATTCCACCCGCACTTCGCCACGTCCTTTCAATTCGCGCGGAATTCGCACATTGATTTGATCGAGTCCTAAATACTGGCCTTGTGCGCCCGCATAGAGGACTTCGCTTTCGATCCCGCCCATTCGGACGTTGATGGCACCGAGCGTATTGCGGTGACGCAATCCCGTGCCATACAACACCAGGAACAATTCATCGTCATCATTGAACTCAATCGGCACGCCGACAATTTGCCCGCTCACGGAATCGAACCGCGTGACGGCTTCGTAGCTGACACTGCCATCGGCACGATTTCGTTGCAGCGTCGCTGCCGCCAGGCCATCGCCAGTGGCATCCGCAGAAAACAGCCCCGCCGCCGTGCGGACAACATTGATGACGCCGTTCGACGCTTGGCCGACCTGATTGGTAATCGTGATATGAGCCAGACCGATGGCGGTGTCGGCGGGAACCAGATAGTTAATCTGCGTTGGAGAAACAAAGAACAGCGATGCGGCGCGCTCAATGCCTGCGCTGTCTATCACCATCACACGCGTTCCACCCAATAACGACGGGAGCGGCGACTCCGCAGCCGACGCCGTCACCGTTGCCAACTCCACGCCAAACGCCGAGACAATCGAATCGGCGGCGACCTCATTGCCAAGGTAACTGGCGGCAGAAACCTGCGCGGTGGCGTGACCGCTGATCGTGAGTTCGGACTGGATGAACGTTGTTCCGGCTAATGAATTAGCAAACGCGTCCGCCAGATCACGCCGGATGACCTGATCGCTGAAGCGGATGGAGGTCTTCACCGTGTCCACACCACCCTTCGGCACAAATTGCACCTGCAATGCGGTGTGGGTTCCTGCCGCAAATTGTTGCCCGGAAGGCAGCGCGATCATCAGGCCGAGGCGACCTTGCCCGGCGAGCCGTTGATTGATCGTCACAATTGCCCCATTTTCCGCCGTTACACTGTAAAAGCTCAGGAGTAGCGGATCGTATTCGAGGCTGAAGCCGAGCGCGTTTTCATTGCCCTGCGCGTCAAGTTCAATGCGCAATGAGTTGAGTTGCCCGCGCAGCCAATTGCCATTCAAAGCGCGCAGGACGCGAGGATCAGATTCGATACCGAATTCATTCGCTAATGCGGCTGAGGGTTGCGTTGGCCCGCCCGTGCCAGTCACCGGATCAAGCCCGGCGGCATAGCGTCCCGCCTGCACCCAATCGGCAATCGTGATCCGGCCATCGCCCAACGAAGCGCGTGGCGCGACATCCGCCCGCTGAAATTCGTTGCCGTTCGTGACAGCATCCAGCCCCGCAACAAATCGCCCTAGTTGGGTCCAATCTGCAATCGTCACCGTACCGTTGCCTGTGCCGTTGGGACGCGGTGCAACATCCGCTTCAAATCCCGGCGGTCGAATCGTGAAGCTAAGATTGCTGCTCGTGCCGCCGCCTGGCGTCGGCGTGAAAACGGCAATATTCGCGCTGCCTTCGTTCGCCAAATCGCTGTCCAATATTGCCGCTTTCAATTGCGTGGACGAAACAAACGTCGTCACGCGATCCGCCCCATTCCAACGCACGATGGAACCGTTGACAAAGTTCGTTCCTGTGACTGTCAACATCAAGCCGGGATCGCCTTTCGCGGCAGAGGTTGGATTCAATCCGGCCAGTGTGGGGGCGGGGTTGTTGATCGTGAACGGAGCCTCCGGCGAAGTGCCGCCGCCCGGTTCCGGCGTGAAAACCGTGAGCTTCAACGTTCCCGCTGCGGCAACATCTGCTTCGGGTAAAGACACTTTCAGTTCCGAGGCCGAGACAAAAGTTGTCGTGCGATTCGCACCATTCACGCGCACGACCGAATTCGCGCGAAAGTTGGTGCCAGTCACTATAACCATCGTCGTTCCGCTGCCCGCGATGACCGCATTCGGAGCTAATGTCAACGCACCCGGTACAGGATTATTGATGGGCAACGTCAATTCGTTTGAAGTTCCACCACCGGGCATCGGATTCACCACAACAATCTTCGCGGAACCCGCGTTGGCGAGGTCTGACGCGCTCACCGTAATCGTCATTTGCGTGCTGTTGACCAGCGTCGCGGCGCGGTCAGTGCCATTGAATTTGACAATCGTGCTGGACAAAAACCCGGTGCCGTTCAAAGTCAGGAAAAAGGTCGAGCCGCCTGCCGTCGCACCGGATGGATTCAGGCTCGTCAACGTGGGCACAGGATTGTTGATCGTGAAGCTGGCTTCAGGCGAGACACCTCCACCGGGCGGCGGCGTGTTGACGATGATCTTCAACGTGCCGACATTCGCCAAGTCTGCGGTTGTCAGTTGAATTCGCAATTGCGTCGCGGAAATAAAGCTCGTCGCACGATCCGCATCGTTGACACGCACGATGGAATTCGCACGGAAATTCGAGCCATTGATGGTCAGCGAAAAGCCGTTGCTCCCGACTATCGCGGTTGTGGGACTCAATGTGATCGCGCCCGGAGCAGGGTTATTGATGGGCAAATTGACCGTGTTCGACGTGCCGCCACCGGGCGCAGGATTGACCACCGCAATCGTTGCAGTCCCAGTGCTGGTAATGTCCGCTGCCGTCACTTCAATCGTCAAGTTTGTCGCGGAAACAAACGTCGTCGCGCGATCTGCGCCATTGAATTTGACTTGCGAATTGTTGAGGAAATTGCTGCCATTGATCGCCAGGGTAAAGGTCGAACTGCCCACAATGACTGACGCGGGAGTCAACGTCGTAATCGTAGGCATCGGATTGCCAACAATGAAATTCAGTTCTTCAGACGTGCCACCACCCGGCGTCGGCGTCAGCACAGAAAGTTTCAGGATCGTGGCATTTGTGAGATCAGCCGCTGTCAGCGTCATTTGCAATTGCGTCGCTGACACAAAGCTTGTCGTGCGATCTGCGCCATTGACCTTGACGATGGAATTCGGCCTGAAGTGATTCCCCATCAATGTCACATTGGTGGCAGGGCTTCCCATCACGACAGTCGCGGGATTCAAACTCGTCAGCAGCGGCGCGGGATTATTGATCGGCAAATTTAATTGGTTCGATACGCCTCCGCCCGGTGCTGGATTGACGACGGTGATGGTAGCCGCCCCAGCATTCGCCAGGTCAGCCGCGACAACATTGATCGTGAGCTGGGTGGCGGAAACAAAAGTGGTCGCGCGGTCGGCTCCATTGAATTTCACCTGCGCACCGTTCACAAAATTCGTCCCGGCAATCGTCAAGGTGAAATCTGCGCCACCGGCAGTCGCCGTCGCAGGCGTCAAACTTGTCAGGTTCGGCGTCGGATTGTTCACCGTGAAATTCGCTTCCGGCGAAGTGCCGCCACCGGGTTCCGGCGTGAAGACCGTGAACTTCAAAACGCTCGCATTCAGCACATCATTCGCCGTCAAATTCGCTTTCAATTCGCTGGTCGAAACGAACGTGGTTGGGCGATCACTGCCATTCACTTTCACGATTGAAGCAGTGCGAAAATTCGTCCCCGTCACCGTTACCACGATTGCGCCGCTGCCTGCAACAACCGCGTTGGGAGCCAATGTTAATGCGCCTGGCACGGGATTGTTGATTGGTAAGTTGACGGTATTTGACGTGCCACCGCCCGGCGCTGGATTGACGACGGTCACAGTCGCGCTGCCGGTTGCAGCGATCTCGGCGGCGGCCACCGCAATCGTCAATTGAGTGGCATTCACAAACGTCGTCACACGATCTGCGCCGTTGAATTTCACCTTCGACCCGTTGATGAAATTCGAGCCGTTGACCGCTAACGTGAAATCCGCTCCGCCGGCAATCGCCGCCGCCGGATTGAGCGTCGTGATCGTCGGAACAACATTGCCGACCGTGAAATCCAATTCGGCGGACGTGCCACCGCCCGGCGTCGGCGTGAACACCGAAAGCTTGAGAATCGCCGCCGATGAAAGATCGCCGGTCGTCAAATTCGTCTGCAATTGCGTGGCCGAAACAAAGGTCGTCGCGCGGTCAGCGCCATTCATCTTCACGATGGAATTCGGTCTGAAATCCGCGCCTGTCAACGTGACAGTGGTCGCGGCACTGCCAACCAAAACCGAAGCGGGATTCAGACTCGTCAACATCGGCACCGGGTTGTTGACGAGCAAACCCAACGGATTCGAGGTTCCACCGCCCGGCGCGGCATTCACAATCGTGACGTTCAGGATTCCGGGATTGGCGATGTCCGCTGCCGTCAAGGCAATCGTTACTTGTGTCGTCGAAACGAATGTGGTCGTGTGATCCGCCCCATTCACTTTGACCTGTGAGGTCGCAATAAAGCCGGTTCCGTTGATCGCCAAAGTGAACGCAGCACCACCGGCCAGCACGGCGGCGGGGTTCAGGCTCGTCAAATTTGGCGCGGGATTATTGACGGTAAAACTGGCTTCCGGCGACAAACCACCTCCGGGCGGCGGCGTGTTGACGGTAATTTTCAGCGTGCCAGCGTTCGCCAAATCCGCCACCGTCAATTGCGTGGTGAGTTGGGCATCGGTCACAAATGTCGTGGCGCGATCATTGCCGTTGACGCGAATGATGGAGCCATTGGTGAAGCCGCTGCCCGCTACGCTCAAGGTCATGGCCGCGCTGCCAACCAACGTTGAATTGGGATTGAGTGTGAGCGCGCCCGGCGTCGCATTATTGATGGACAAATTGACCGTATTTGACGTGCCACCGCCCGGCGCTGGATTGACCACAACAATCGTTGCCAGGCCCGGCGAAGCGATGTCGGCAGCGGTGACTTCAATGGTCAGGTTTGTCGCGGAAACAAAGGTCGTCGCGCGATCTGCGCCATTGAATTTGACTTGTGTGCCGTTCACAAAATTCGTGCCGTTGATGGTCAGCGTAAACGCGGCGCTGCCCGCATTCACCGCCGCCGGATTGAGCGTCGTGATCGCAGGCACAGGATTGCCAACAGTGAAATTCAATTCAGCGGAGGCACCGCCACCCGGCGTCGGTGTGAACACCGAAAGCTTCAAAGTCGCCGAAGATGCGAGTTCAGAGGCGCTCAACTCAATGCGCAATTGCGTGGCGGAAAGAAAGGTCGTTGCGCGATCTATGCCATTGACCCGCACCACAGAGTTCGTGCGGAAAGACGCTCCCATCAAGGTCACAGTCGTTGATCCGCTGCCAATCAGCGCCGAATTGGGGTTGAGGCTGGTCAAGGTGGGCGCGGGATTATTGATCGGCAAGTTCAATGGATTCGAGGTGCCGCCACCGGGCGCAGGGTTCACCACCGCAATCGTCGCTGTACCGGCACTGGCAATATCAGCCGCTGCAACATTGATCGTGAGCTGTGTGGCGTTGACCAACGTGGTCGCACGATCTGCGCCGTTGAATTTCACCTGTGAAGTGCTGATGAAATTGGTGCCGGTAATCGTCAGCGTGAAATCTGTGCCGCCCGCCAGCGCCGAGGCCGGAGACAGTGTCGTCAATGTCGGGGCGGGGTTATTGACCGTGAAATTCGCTTCGGGCGAAGTGCCTCCGCCCGGCGTTGGGGTCAAGACGGTCAACTTCAAGATACTCGCGGTCAGCACATCATTCGCGGTCAGACTCACTTTC
>JAEUQN010000081.1 GCA_016789725.1 Blastocatellia bacterium
GGATGGAGAAGGGCATTCCGTATTTGCAACGCGAGAAAGAAAAAGAGAAATACAAACCAGCGGCGGAAGTCACGCAGAAGTCGGAGAACTAAAGTTGTATCCCGGAGCAACAAAGGCGCGAAGTGTCAGGCTTTGCGCCTTTTTTATTGAGAGAATCAAATGAATGCATCTCGTCGCATCTTCTTGCACGCTTCAGTCGGACTTCCACTGAGCGCGCCGTCCGCGCTTGCCTTGCCGTCACAAACCGCAAGCGACTTTTACCTTCAACTGGTCAAAGCCAACGACGCGCGCTTGCCTTCGATCATTGCGAATGTGAACGCCGCACAATCGCGTCGCACGCCGGTTCGTCGCGTTGCTTCTGATGTGCAAGCCTTGACCGCCGCGTTTTGTGCGCGCGAATCCAGCTACTTTCAAGCTGCCGAATTGATTGCGCCACTGACCAAAGCTGCTGCGCTTTTCCTCTCTGCGCAACATCCCGACGGCACGATTGATTCGGGCAATTTGCAATCGCCGCCGGATACAGGATTCGTTGTGGAAACGCTTGGCGTCGCGCTGGCCGTGCTGCAAAAAAATGCTACGTCCAGCCTCGCACCGATCAAAGAGCAACTGAAAAAAATCCTGCTTGCCGCAGGCGAACCGTTGGTCACGGGCGGTATTCATACACCGAATCATCGTTGGGTCATGTGCTCGGCATTGTCGCGGCTGCACTCGTTGTTTCCGAATCCGCGCTACGTGCGTCGCATTGAGGACTGGCTCGGCGAAGGCATAGACCTGGACGCCGACGGGCATTTTGCCGAACGCAGCACGGGCATTTATTCGCAAGTGTCCGACGCGGCCTTCATCGCGATGGCGCGATTTTTAGCGCGTCCAGCTTTGCTCGAACCGGTGCGGAAAAACCTGACGATGACGATGTATTTCACGCATCCCAACGGCGACGTCGAAACCGTCGGCTCGCGGCGGCAGGATCAGTTTTTGGCGAGTTCCATCTCGCGTTATTACCTGGAATATCGCTATCTGGCTCTCAGAGATCGTAACGCACAGTTTGCCGGAATGGTGCAGTTGATGGAAAACCGCCCGAATGCCAGCACCGAGTTAGTAGGCAATCTGATTTTCTTTTTGGACGACCCGTTGTTGCGCGAGCCGCTGCCTTATGTCGAGCTTGTCCCCGCCGATTACGTGCGCGTGTTTCCGCGCAGCGCAATGGCGCGCATCCGGCGCAATCACATCAGCGCCACCATTCACGGTGGTTCCGATTGGCCGCTCGGCGTGGCTTCCGGGCTGGCGAGCAATCCAACCTTCTTCACATTTCGCAAAGGTCAGGCCGTGTTGGAGTCGGTGCGAATGGCGGCGAACTTTTTCAGCAAAGGACATTTCCGCAGCACCGGATTGCAAACCAACGGCAACTCGTATGTTTTGCAGCAACGCTTGGAAGTTCCGTACTACCAACCCCTCGCGCAGCGTGACCGCAACGCGCGCGGGCAATATCAACTCTCGCCCGCCGAAGATCGGTTTTGGAGCAAGCTCGGTTTCGCCAAACGCCGGATGAGCGAAGTCAAAACGCTCCATCAAAAAATCACGATCACCGAAACCAATGGCACTTTTGCACTGGCCTTCGACATTACGGGCCACAACGATGTGCCGGTGACAGTAGAGCTTTGTTTTCGCACGGGCGGGCAATTGACGGGCATACGGCGCGGAACCAATTCGTTTTTAGCGGAAGGGATGGGAGCGTATCGAGTGGGCGGAGATATGATCGAATTTGGCCCCGGACGTGCCGCGCATCAGTTCATCAATCTCGATGGCGCATCGTACACCGCCCATCGCGGTTCGGCGAAACCAACGGGAGAATGCGTGTACCTCACGGGCTACACACCCTTTCGAGAAACGATTACGATTCGTTAACAGCGCATCCGTTCGTTTGAGGAAAAGCGGCGCATGGCGTTACATTGAGCGGCATGAAATATGGACTTATCGCAGGTAATGGCCGGTTTCCTTTTCTTGTTCTCGAAGGCGCGCGTGCGCAAGGTGTCGCGTTAGCCGTTGCCGCCATCAGTGAAGAAACTGACAAATCCATCGAATCCTTTGCCTCCTCGCTTGCCTGGGTCAGTGTTGGGCAACTCGGCAAACTCATCAAATTTTTCCAGCGCGAAAATGTGACGCACGTGATGATGGCCGGACAGGTCAAACACGTACAGATTTTCAAGCTCAATGCGTTGCCTGATTTGCGGATGGCGAAGATGCTCGCGCGTTTGAAGCGCCGCAACACCGATGCCTTGCTTGGCGCTGTTGCTGATGAACTCGCCAGCGAAGGCATTGCGCTGATTGATTCGACGACGTTCCTGCAGCCGTTGCTTGCGCGGGCCGGCACGTTGACGAAACGTGCGCCAAACAAACACGAACTCGCCGACATCGAATATGGTCTTCACGTCGCGCACGAACTTGCGCGACTCGACCTCGGTCAAACCATCGTCGTGAAAAATCAAGCCGTCGTCGCGCTCGAAGCGATGGAAGGCACCGATGCGACGATCCGGCGCGCATCAGAGCTTGTGCGTGGTCGTCCGCTCACGGTGATTAAGGTCGCCAAACCGAATCAGGACATGCGATTTGATGTACCCGTGATTGGCTTGAATACGATGGAAACGCTGAAATCCTGTCACGTCACGGCGATGTCGTTGACAGCGGACAAGACATTGATCTTTGATCGGGAACAAACGTTGGCAGAGGCGGATCGAAATAAAATTGCGATGATTGCGAACCGTTAGCCGAGAACATCGCTGGCTTTGAGTTTCAAGTTGGGTAAGACGCGGGAAATGATGTTTTGGTGACGAAGGATAATGCGTACTTCCTGATACACGCCTTCATTCGGCAGCGCGTGAACTTCGATGCGATTGTTGACCAAATCCACGAGCCAGAATTCCGGTACGCCTGCTTGTGCATATTTCGGGAGTTTGATTTGGCGATCTCCTTCAAGCGTCGAATCCGCAACTTCGATAGCGACCAAAGTATCCTGCGGTGTTGGATGACTATTCATGTAAAAATCATCGCGTGGTTTGAGCAAAGCAATGTCAGGCTGTGGTTCGGAATATTCATTCAGCCAAACCGGATTTTGTGGGGCAACGATGGCGTGTCGTCCTACTTTCCGATTCAGAAAGGCATTGAGCTTATTCACACAGCCAGCGTGTTTGGGGCCAATCGGGGACATCGCGATAATCTCTCCATCAATCAATTCCACGCGGTCATCTTCGCTGAAAAAGCCGGTTTCTCGTAATTTGTGATATTCGGTCGTCGTGAAAAGTTTGCGGGCGAATAAAGCGTTCATAAGTTCCTCGGCAAATCCAGATGTCGGTAGTGTATCGCTCGTAAGAAAGATGTCAACATCATCGGTTTAGGGATATGGCAGAACACGCTTTCGGTTTATACTCGCGGCGTCATTTGGGATAAATCGTTATGTGGATTATCTGGCTTGTGATTGCAGCATTATTGATGGCGGGCGAAGTCGCTACGACGGGCTTTTTCTTGTTGTGGTTTGGCATTGGCGCGGCGGTCGCGGCCATCGCCGCCTTGCTCGGTGTCAGCAGCTTGCCGCTGCAAATCATCATCTTTCTGGTCGTCTCACTTCTACTCGTGCTTGGGTCGCGCACGATTTTTGAAAAGTATCTTGCCAGGCACACTTCGCTCAAAACCGGTGTAGATTTGATGATTGGCGAAATTGTTTCGGTCATCGAACCCAGTCAGGGCGCGCGCAACGAAGCGGCTATCAAGGCGTTCGGCTCGGTCTGGACGGCGATTCCGATTGCGGGCGAAGAGCCGTTGCAGATTGGTGAATCCGTCAAAATTGATCGTATTGATGGCAACACTGTGTACGTCTATCGCCCTTCGCATCATTCACGTCTGAAACATTAAGGAGCTTCGTATGTTTGAATATTTGATTCCGTTAGCCATTTTTGCCGCCATCGCGTTTTTCATCGCCGCCAAAATGATTCGCATCATTCCGCAGGCAACGGCCATGATTATCGAACGGCTTGGCAAATTTGATCGCCTGGCGATAGGCGGGTTGAATATCGTGACGCCGTTTTTGGAAAGCCCGCGCAGCGTGAATTGGACGGGATTCAAGCCGGGCATGATTCAAATTGATTTGCGCGAACAATTTATTGATCTGCCGCCGCAACCCGTCATCACACGCGACAACGTGACGATCACAGCGGACAGCGTCGTGT
This sequence comes from Blastocatellia bacterium, assembly GCA_016789725.1. Taxonomy (GTDB): domain Bacteria; phylum Acidobacteriota; class Blastocatellia; order RBC074; family RBC074; genus JAFDVL01. Next base: position 4,218 of record JAEUQN010000081.1, read on the forward strand.
ATTGGCAAATCACCGATCCGATCAAAGCCGTGTATGAAGTGAACGATCTGGCGGGCAGCTTGATTCAAATGACGATCACCTCCATGCGCAATGTGATTGGCAATCTGGATTTGGATCACGCCCTGACTTCGCGCGACACGATCAATAACAGCTTGCGCGTGATTTTGGACGAAGCGACGGACAAATGGGGCGTGAAGGTGACGCGCGTCGAACTCAAAAACATTACGCCGCCCGAAGACGTGCGCATCACGATGGAAAAACAAATGACCGCTGAGCGCAATCGGCGCGCGATAGTGTTGCAAGCCGAAGGCGAAAAACAGGCTTCGATCACGCGCGCGGAAGGCGAAAAGCAATCGGCCATCACGCGCGCGGAAGGCGAAAAGCAGTCCGCGATTCTGCAAGCACAAGGTGCCGCCGAAGCTCGATTGACCGCCGCGACCGCCGAAGCCGAATCCATCCGCCGCATCGCCGAAGGTATTTCGGGCGGCAATCCCGCGCAGTATTTGATTATGATGAAGTACATCGAATCACTGCGCGAGATGTCAAAATCGAACAACGCAAAAGTCGTCTTCATGCCCGTCGAAACCAGCAGCGTTTTGTCGAGTATTGGTGCATTTAAGGAAGTGTTTGGCGGCGGAGAGCGCGTTGAAGGGGCAACGCCCGTACCAAGGTTGCGCGAGAAAGTATAACGAGGGCCGCTCACTGGATAATGGGAGCGCAAGCGTCTAGCTTGTGCTCCCATCAGTAATGATTTCAGCCAGTGATTATTTCTGCTTGGCAATGACCTTCGCGGAAATTTTCTGGAAGGTGGCTCTGGGGATAATGTTCTTGCTCACCAATTCGGTCTTCACACGATAAGGCCGCCCCTTGATGATTTTTTCAGCCAACACATCGCCGATGCCTGCCAGGGACATCAACTGTTCTTTGTTGGCACTATTCAGGTCAATGAGTTCATGCAGTGGTTTGGGTGGAGGCGGAGGCGGAGGCGGTTTTTTACCTTTATCCTGGGCCACAATGCTGAGGGCAAAGGTTGCCGCCAGAATGAAACTGACCAATAACAACATACCTTTTTTCATCTTGAAAAGTTCCTTTCTAAAAAGAGTGGATGGATTGCCGCTCATCTTAATAAGCCGTAACTTGATGCGTCAATCCGCCATCCACAAAATACGTGCTGCCCGTCACGTATGAAGCATCGTCACTTGCCAAAAAAAGTGCGACTGCCGCGACTTCTTCCGGCATTCCAAAACGTCCCCACGGAATTTCACTCAGCGCATTTTGTAGCTCTTCAGGATTGTCCAACACCGCTTGATTCATTGGTGTCGCAATCGCTCCGGGCGCGATGTTGTTGACGTTGATTTTGTGCGGCGACAATTCAATCGCAATGTTGCGCATCATCAATCGCAGACCGCCTTTTGACGCGCAGTAGGCCGTGTAGCGCGGATAAGGAATGTCTTCATGAACCGATGACGTGAAAATGATTTTGCCGCCTTCGCCCTGTTTGACCATTTGTCGTGCGGCCAATTGGCTGACGACAAATGCGCCGTACAAATTCACACCGAGCACTTGATTCCAATGCTCATCCGTCGTTTCCAAAAATGGTTGTTCAGGGCAAACGCCAGCATTGCACACGGCGATGTCGAGTCGTCCAAATTCCGCCAGTGCCGCGTCTATCATTTGTTCGATCTCCGCACGTTTACTCACATCCGCAGCGACGGCGATGGCTTTGGGCGTAAAGCTTGCGGCCATTGCGTTAGCTGATTCTTCTTCGCGCGCGCTACCGGGGCGATAGTTGATGATGACGTGCGCGCCTTCATTCGCAAAGCGCATTGCAATGCCTTTTCCGATACCGCTGCTTGCGCCCGTGACGAGCGCGACTTTGTTATGTAATCGCATAAAAAGTTTCCAGGAAAATGTGGAACAGTGGACTCGACTGTTCGGGAATAATTGGTTCCATCACGAGGACAGTTGAGCCGCCTGTCAGACCATCTTTCTCGTAAAAAATGGTGCGCGGATTGTAAACCGCAAGACGTTCATTTGGTAGTTTGCTGATTGACCGGACAGCGGTATGATTTGCGCGCACTGAAAACCAGGAATCACCATGAACAGAAAATTACAACTACTGATGCTGAGCGCAGCTTTGGTCCTTGTCTTCGCAAACTTTGGGGCCTCGCACCGAGTCGCGGCTCTTGCGCAAAACACAGTCAGCTTCAACCGTGACATTCGCCCGATTCTCGCCGACACCTGCTTTCTGTGTCACGGCCCTGACAAAAGTTCACGCAAAGCGGGTTTGCGACTCGATCTGCGCGACGAAGCCATCAGGAAAACGAAATCCGGGCTAATTCCGATTGTTCCCGGCAAGCCCGACGAAAGTGAAATCATCCGGCGCATTTTTGCAACCGACAAATACGAAGTGATGCCGCCACCCGATGCCCACAAAGAATTATCCGCACCGCAAAAAGAACTCATCAAACGTTGGGTTGCCGAAGGCGCGGAGTATGAAGGCCATTGGGCTTATCAACCCATCCAGCGCCCGACAGTTCCCGCCATCCAAAATCCAAAATCCAAAATCCAAAATCCGATTGATGCGTTTATTCAAGCTCGACTTTTCAAAGCAGGTTTGGAACCTGCACCTGAAGCCGACCGCCGCACCTTGATTCGTCGCGTCACGCTTGATTTGACGGGCTTGCCGCCCACGTCCGCAGAAATCAAGGCTTTTTTGCAGGACAAATCGCTCAAGGCTTATGAAAACGTGGTGGAGCGTTTACTTGATTCACCACATTATGCCGAAAAGCAGGCGATGCACTGGTTGGATGCGGTGCGTTATGCTGACACCGCAGGCTTTCACGGCGACAATCCCTATCCGACCTGGCCCTATCGCGATTATGTGTTGCGCGCGTTTCTCCACAACAAGCCGTTCGACGAATTCACGCGCGAACAAATCGCGGGCGACTTGTTGCCACCCCAAAAAAATCTGGAAGCCACCCAGGAGCAACGTGTCGCTTCGGCATATAACCGCTTGAATCGTGTCTCCGCCGAAGGTGGGGTGCAGCCGAAAGAATATCTTGCCAAGTACGGTGCGGATCGCGTGCGCACGACGAGCAACGTTTGGTTGGGCGCGACGATGGGCTGCGCCGAATGCCACGATCACAAATTCGATCCGATCCTGACGAAAGATTTTTACGCGATGAAAGCGTTCTTTGCGGACATCAAAGAAAGCGGCCTGGTCCCGGATCGCGGGCGCGAGGCCTGGGGCAGCAAACTGTTGCTCGCCACACCGCAACAGCAACAACGCTTGCAGGCATTGACCGAACAGATTGCGCGCGCCCAAAAAGAATTGGATGCGCAAGCTGGGACGATGCGCGAACAACGCACTGCGTGGGAGCAGCAAACGCTGGCGGCATACAAGGCTGGTCAACTGAAATGGAAATTCCAAGCGCCGCTGACGGCGACCACGACGAACGGTGCAACGTTGACGATCTACAATCAAACGCCAGTGGATTACAACTATGGCGATGATCGGATGTATTTGGGGATCGTAAAAATGCCGGGCAATGGTTTGATCGTGGCGAGCGGTACGAATCCTGACAACGAAACGTACACGATCACGATGAAGCCGGGCGCAGGCGTGTGGACGGCGCTGGGGCTGCAAGTTGTGCGCGATGTGGATTTGCCCGGCAATAACGTGGCGCGTGGCGCGGAAAAATTAGCCCTCAGCGAGATTGAAGCGGAACTTATCACCAACGGGCAATCGCAAAAACTGGAGTTCGTTTTGGTCACGCCGGATGCGGCTCCACAAGAAGCGGAACATCCCGCGTTGGCGGTGATTGACGGCAACCCCCAAACGACCTGGAGCACGAATAACGGAATGAACCGCACGCCATTTCTGGCGTTACGTCTTGCGCACAAAGTGCAGACGACCGCGAATTCAATTCTGACCGTAAGATTGCGCCACGATTCTGACTATCGTCGTGCCACGCTGGGACGGTTTCGCTTGGCGCTTTCTTCGGCTGAACATTCGTGGCCGGAAAGCGATAATCCGGGCGCAAAAGATTTAGAACCTTCGACCGCGCCGCGTCCCTCTGGACATCAGGGATTGCCCGACGACGTGGGTGCAGCGTTGCAGATCGCCGCCGACAAACGCACCGCAGCGCAACAGCAATTGGTGCTGGAGCATTTCAAATGGTCTGCGCCAGCATTGCAGCCCCTGATCGTGGCGTTGGCAAAACTGCAAGCGGAACGCGATCTGCTCGAAGCTTCGATCCCACAGGTTTTGGCGACCGAAACAACCAAGCCTGATTTGACGCGGGTGTTGGCGCGTGGCAATTGGATGGATGAATCCGGCGAAATCGTACAACCTTCGGTGCCTGCTTTTTTGGGTCAGCTCGAAACTGGCAACCGCCGCGCTACACGACTTGATTTAGCGAACTGGTTAATCTCCCCGGACAACCCGCTCACCGCCCGTGTCTTCGTCAATCGGCAATGGCGACTGTTTTTCGGGACAGGTTTGTCGAAGGTCCTGGATGATCTCGGTTCGCAGGGCGAATGGCCGACGCATCCTGAGTTGTTGGATTGGCTGGCGGCGGAATTTATGCGACCGAGTTCACAGTTAGCAGTTCACAGTTCACCGGAAAAAGGCCGCGAACTGCGAACCGCGAACTGGGATGTCAAAGCCTTGCTCAAAACCATCGTCACGAGCCACACCTACCGACAATCGAGTCAACCAAATTCTAAAATCCAAAATCCACAATCTGAGGACAATCGGTTGCTTGCGCATCAGAATCGTTTTCGCGTGGATGCCGAAGTCGTCCGCGACATTGCCTTGGCAGTGTCTGGCTTGCTGGTCGAAAAATTTGGCGGCCCGTCGGTCAAGCCGCAACAGCCCGAAAGTTATTTGGCGGCGCTGAATTTTCCGAAGCGCGATTATTCGACCAGTCGCGGCGAAGACCTGTATCGGCGCGGTTTGTACACACATTGGCAGCGGACGTTCCTGCATCCCAGCCTGTTAACCTTTGATGCGCCGACGCGCGAAGAATGCGCCGTTAATCGTGTGAATTCCAACACGCCGTTGCAATCGCTGGTGTTGCTCAACGATCCGATTTACCTCGAAGCGGCACGCGTCTTTGCCCAAAACACCTTGCAACAAAATGGGCAAATTCGTTGGGCTTTTGAGCAGGCACTTGGTCGCAAGCCGAGTGCGGCGGAACTGCGCGTGTTGACGAATTTGTACCGACAAAGTTTGTTGCAATTTCAGAGTGATCCGAAAGCCGCGAAAGAATTGGCGAGCGTGGGCGAGTCTGCCTTGCCGAAAAATGTGAAGCTCGTAAACCTTGCGGCAATGATGACAGTGACGCGCGCGATTTTGAATTTGCACGAAACGATTACGAGGAATTAAAAATGAGAGTACGGAACAAACGGAAATAACGGAACAAACAGAAAAAAGACCGAATGGGAGGTGACAAGAAACTTGGTGAAAGTAACGCTCTTAGGGCAATAGCGCCACTTTTCTTATTCAATATTTTTCTGTCCTTTATTTCCGTTTGTTCCGTACTCTCCCAAAAAAATCCATAAGAAAGCTGCTGTAATGAAAAACGAACTCGCACCATCCCGCCGCACTTTTTTAAGCCAAAGCTTTGCCGGACTTGGCGCACTCGCCTTGAATACGGATTTGTTTGCACAACAATCCAAGGGCGTTATCAACCCGCTGCATCATGCTGCCAAAGCGAAACGCGTGATCTTTTTGTATCAGGCGGGTGGGCCATCGCATTTGGAAACGTTCGATTACAAGCCGACGCTGGCGCAAATGCACGCTCAGCCAATGCCGGAATCATTCACAAAAGGCCAGCAGATCGCGCAACTGCAAGGGCAAAAACTGAACTGCTTTGGGCCGCAATTCGACTTCAAGCGATGGGGGAAATCGGGGCAGGAAATCAGCGAACAATTCCCGGAAATTGGCAGCATCGCCGATGACCTGTGTATCGTTCGTTCGATGTGGGGCGAGCAAATCAATCATGATCCCGCGCATCAATTGATGAACACAGGTTCCATCGTCGCCGGGCGTCCGAGCATGGGGGCGTGGGTGTTGTATGGATTGGGAGCAGAGACAGAAAACCTGCCCGGCTTTGTCGTGTTGATGTCTTCGGGCAAAGGTGGACAGATGCAACCCATCGCGGCGCGTCAATGGTCTGCCGGGTTATTGCCGAGTAAATATCAAGGCGTCAAACTGAACTCCATTGGCGATCCTGTGCTGTACATTAACAATCCGAAGGGGCTGTCGGCGGCGACGCAGCGCAATTCGATTGAAGCGATCAATCAGCTCAACAAACTGCAATACAACGCGGTGCAAGACCCGGAAATATTGACGCGCATTGCCCAATACGAACTCGCGTTCAAGATGCAAACCAGCGTGCCGGATTTGACCGATATGAGCCGCGAGCCAAAGCACGTGTTGGAGATGTACGGCGCGAAACCGGGCGATGGTTCGTTTGCGTCGAATTGTTTGTTGGCGCGACGATTGGCCGAACGCGGTGTGCGCTTTATTCAGTTGTATCACCGCGATTGGGATCATCACAGCGGCTTGAAATCGAACTTTCAATTTAAGGCGCAGGAAACTGATCGCGCGACCGCCGCGCTCATCAAAGACCTGAAACAACGCGGCCTGCTGGACGACACGCTCGTGGTGTGGGGCGGGGAATTCGGGCGCACGCCGATGTCGCAAAGCGGTGACGGACGCGATCATCACATCAAAGGATTTTCGTACTTGCTTGCGGGCGGAGGTATCAAGCCTGGTATCACGTATGGCGCGACGGATGAATTGGGTTATGCCGCCGTTGAAAACCCCGTCAGCGTCCACGATTTTCACGCGACGATGCTGCATTTGCTGGGCATTAATCATTTGCGGATGACGGTGAAGTTCCAGGGATTGAATGCGCGGCTAACGAATGTGTCCGGCGAAGTCGTGACGAAGATTTTGGCGTAAAAAGAGAGCTGACGAAACACACAGCAATAACAAAGTAACCGAAAGCGAATTGGATGAAGAGCCTTAAGACACATAGACAGAATGCCAGACTGACGACGAATGTTTGTTTTGTCTGTTTGCTTCTTCCTCTATGTTTTGTCCGTTCTCTCGCTTCTCCACAAGAAACGCTCAATCTGAAAGCTCTGCTCGACAACGGAGAAGCGTTGTATGCCCAGCAGGAATATGAAGACGCATTTGCTGTTTTCAAAAAGGCTCTCGTTGCGGCACAACAACCTCCGAATCAGAAAGCCATTCTGACCGCCACTCGCTACCTCTCGAATTGCCTCTACGCGTTGGGACAGTATGAACAATCGCTCGAATCGTATCTGCAAACAAAGCAGCTTCAGCAACAGGCGGGCGACTCGGCAGGCGTGGCGGATACCTGGCTGCGGCTCGGCAATTGTTATTTCGCGCTTGGCGATTTGGACGAGGCGATTGATCATTACAAGCAGAGTTTTGAACTCGCCAAAGAAACCAAAACCGCGCTCGTGATGGCAGAATCGTTGAGCAGCATCGGCCTCGCATATTTCGTGCAGGGCGAAAATAAATTGGCGCTCGATTATTACTATCAAAGCCTGAATCACTACGCGACGGCGGGCGACAAAGACGGCATTGCACAAGCCTTGCAAAGCGTCGGGAATGCCAATTTTCGTTTGCAAAATTACCGACTCGCGTTTGAGGCGTTTCAGAATGCGCGCTTCTTGCTGACCGAGTCTGGCAAAGTGGACGAAGCGCACGAGGCGCTGTTGGCGATTGGCCTCGTGCATTTCGCGCAGAAAAGCTATCCGTTTGCGATGGAAGCCTATCAAAAATCGCTCACGCATTTTGAAGGCATCAACAACAAATCGTTGGTCGCGCTCGCGCTCTATCGCATTGGTTTGGTGAAGTACGCCGAAGAGAATTTTGCTGACGCCCTGAGTTTTGCTGAACGCGCTGCCAGCCTCGCCACGCAAGCCGAGAGCCACGAAACATTGTGGCGCGCACAATTTGAAATCGGGCGCGCGCAGTTGCGCCTTCAGCAAAGTGATAAAGCCAAACAATCGTGGCTGCAATCCGTGGCGACGATTGAAAAGATGCGCGCGAATCTGCGCGGCAACGACACGGATTCGGCGGTCGAGCGCACCGCGCCATTCATCGGTTTGGTCGAATTGTTAGTGGCAGAAAACAATCCTGTCGAAGCGTTTCATTATGCTGAGCGCGCGAAAGCCCAGATTTTATGGGGTATTTTGCAAGGCAGTCGCCATCGCATCACCAAAACGCTGACGCCCGCCGAAGCCGAAAACGAACAGAGGCTGCGCCGCGAAGCTTTGACGTTGTCAGCACGACTGGACCGTGCCAAACGCAAAAACGCCGACGCCGCCATCGTGCAACGTCTGCGCGAACAGTTGCAAAAGGCGCGCACCGATTTGGCGATGCTGACGAATCAGTTGTACGTCCGGCATCCGCAACTCAAGGTTTATCGCGGCGAAGCACCACCCATCAAAGCCGGCGAAACGTATGCGCTCGTGAACGATCCCAAACGCGCGTTGCTGGAATTTGTCGTGACCGAAAATCAGGTGTTGTTGTTTGTGCTGACGAAGACGCCAAAGCAAACGCAGCTTGATTTGAATACGTATAAGCTCGACGCCAATGCAGAGACCTTGCAGGATCGTGTGGTGCAATTGCGCGAGCACATTACGAGCAAGAGCGAAGAGTATCCGAAGTTGGCGCGCGAATTGTTTGATGCGTTGGTGAAGCCTGCGCAGATGCAACTCGCGGGCAAAACATCGCTCACGATTGTGCCGGATGGGATTTTGTGGGCGCTACCGTTTGCCGCCTTGCAGCCGAGCGACAATCGTTTTTGGATTGAAGATTGCGCGATCAACTATGCCAGTTCGGTCAGCGCGTTGCGCGAAATGAACAAGCTGATGCGGATGCGCCCAGCGACGACAGCTCCGTCGTTATTGGCGATTGCCCCGGTTGATGGGGATGCAGCATTGCTCGAAAAACTCAAACTCGCACCTTCGCCCAACGCCGAACAAGCCGCACCGCAGTGGCAACAGCTTTACGCTCGCGGCAAGCTGCAACTCGGCAGTGAGGCGCGTGAAGCAAACGTGCAACAATCCATCGGCGCACACAGCCTCGTGCATTTCGCTGCGCCCGCGCTCATCAACAACTATCGTCCTTTGTACTCATTCGTAATGTTGTCTCCTGCCGATGCAACGAAACCGAAAACGGGCTTTTTGCCAATGTGGAAGCTGACGAATTGGAATTTGAAAGCGGAATTATTGGTATTGCCAGATGCGGTTGTCTTGCCGGTCGAACGTCGTTCTGGCAACGGATTCACGGGCGTTTCGTGGGCTTCATACGTTGCCGGAAGCTCTGGCACTTTGGTTAGTCAGTGGCAAGCTGACAACACGGAATGGTTGACGATTTTGCATCAGCAATTGAAAGCTCGCGCGCCGAATGCAATACAACAAGCCACAAGCAAAATGCTGCAACGCCCGGAACTCCGGCATCCGGTGCATTGGGCGGGCTTTCTGTTGTTGGGTGCAAGTAAATAGGTTTCGTCAGCAAGCAGCATTGTCCATTGTCATCTGTCCATTGTCTGCAAGGGGGGAAGTATTGAAGCCTTGTCCCCTGACAAACAATGGAGAATGGATAAGAGATAGTGGAGAATGTTGGTGACGAATGAATTTCTTTTCTGATGAGGCTGCAATGAAAAATATTCTTATTCTGTTCCTGATTGTAATGTTTCTTTCGCCTGCGTTTGCGCAAGACAAACCGCCGATTCGGCTCGGTATCATCGGCACGGATACGTCACACGTTCCGGCCTTCACGCAAATGCTCAATGATCCGTCGCGCCCCGATCACGTGCCGGGTGCGCGCGTGGTGGCGGCATTCAAAGGCGGCAGTCCTGACGTGGAATCCAGCCGCACGCGTGTCGATAAATTTGCGGCGGAGATCAAAGACAAATGGGGCGTTGAACTCGTCAATTCGATTGAAGAGCTTTGTCAAAAAGTGGATGCCGTGCTGATTGAAAGCGTGGATGGCCGACCGCACCTGGAACAAATCAGACCGGTGCTGAAAGCGAAAAAGCCTGTGTTTATTGACAAACCATTTGCGGGCAGTTTGCGCGATGCCAAAGAAATCGTGCGCTTGGCCAAAGCGGCAGGTGTGCCGTTTTTCAGTTCATCAAGTTTGAGGTTCGTACCCGATATTCAACAGATGAAAAAGAATCCCGCCCTCGGCGATTTGATTGGTGCGATTGCGTATAGCCCCTCGCCGACGGAACCGCATCACCCCGATTTGTTTTGGTACGGCATTCACGGCGTCGAGACGTTGTACACGCTGATGGGGCCGGGCTGTGAAAGCGTGACGCGCACGCACACGAACGGCGCGGATGTTGTCACGGGACGCTGGAAAGACGGGCGCATCGGCACATTTCGCGGCATTCGGGATGGCAAGCAAACGTATGGCGCGATTGCCTTCGGCAGCAAAACCGTGCTCACGAAAGAGCCGCGAACGAGCTATCGGGAATTGGTCGTTGAAATCGTGAAATTCTTCCAAACCGGTGTGCCGCCGATCACCCCGGAAGAGACGCTCGAAATCATGGCGTTTATGGAAGCCGCAGATGTCAGCAAGAAGAAAAACGGCGCGCCGGTGATGCTGAATAAATTGCTGGGTTATTGATTCGCCGCGACACGCGCTTTCAGCTTTTCGGCGTACTCGGTTGGGAAGCTGCGCGCGCGCCCGGCGCGATTCATCACGATATGCTGGGTTTCGCCTTCTGCCAATAACGTCGCATCGGCTTCGCGTCGAACCTCGTACAGAAAGGTGATTGCGCGGCTGCGAATGTCGGCGGCGCGAGTGCGAATCACAATCACGTCATCGTATTTGGCGGGGATTCGATAGCGCAATCGGGCTTCTGTTACGGGCAAATACGCATCGGCTTCAATTTCCATATCGCGGTAATTAAAGCCGTGATCGCGGCATAATTCGACGCGCCCGATTTCAAACCAAATCAGATAATTCGAGTGATACACCATTCCGGCCTGATCGGTTTCGGCATAGCGCACGCGCACTCGGGTTTCGCTCCATTGGAATTCTTCAGTGTTACTTTTCATTGTGAATTTCGTGGTACATTGTTGCATCAGGGAACGGTTCCCAACGGTTGTTTACGCGAAAGGATTCGGAATGTCAAAACGGATGGTCTGGAAACATGCGGTCGTGGTAACGCTCGCGTTGAGTAGTTTGCTGATTGCCCAACAGCCGCGCCCCGCGACCGGGCCAAAAACTGAGGACAAGAAGACGATTACTTCTGCCGAGGTGGAGAAGTTGACCGGAGAAGTTATCAAGCAGGTCAGCGAGATTCGTGGTTTGAAGCTGATCACGCCTGTCAAAAGCGGCGCGCAGTCGCGTTCCCAAATCGAGCAAATGGTCCTCAAAAACTTTGAGGAAGAATATACGCCCGCCGAGTTGGACGCAGAATTCAAAACCCTGGTCGCGTTCGGATTAGTGCCGAAAGATTTCAAATACAAAGAATTCCTCGTCAAACTCCTGACCGAACAAATTGCCGGGTTTTATGATCCGAAGAAAAAAGAATTGTATTTGAGCGATTGGAATGGATTGGAATTGCAAAAGCCCGTGATGGCGCACGAATTGACGCACGCCTTACAGGATCAGCATTTTGATTTGCAACGCTTCGACAAATGGCCAGAAGGCGATGGCGACCGCGAAATGGCGATTCACGCGCTGATTGAAGGCGATGCGACCGCGTTGATGATTGATTATCTGATGAAGCCGTTGGGGCAAAGCGTGACGAAAATCCCTAAGAAATTGCTGGATCAAATGAACTCCGAATCGAACGCGCCCGGCATGGAAGTCATCAACGCCGCGCCGAATGCGATTCGGGAAAGTCTGACGTTTCCCTACGGCTACGGGTTGGGCTTTGCCTATGATCTGCTGAAAGCCCAGGATTGGGACGGCGTTTCAAAGGCCTACACGAATTTGCCGCAATCCACCGAGCAGATTTTGCATCCCGAAAAATACCTGGCCAACGAACTGCCACAGAAAATCGAATTGGCAGACGTGACAGCCTTGCTCGGCAAAGGTTGGAAGCGCATCAATTTCGACGTCAACGGCGAGTTTGGTCATTACCTGTTGCTGGCGGAATACCTGGATAAAACGGTCGCGCGCAAAGCGGTCGAGGGCTGGGGCGGCGATCAATTTGCGGTCTATGAAAATGCGGCGAAAACACGAACCACGCTGGTGCATTTGAGTCGTTGGGATACGGCGAATGATGCCGCGAAATTTTTTGATGCCTATGTTGCGCGGACCGGCAAGCGATGGCCGAAGGCGAAACTGAACAAGACGGCCAAACAATTCGTTTATGTGACGCCGACAGGTGAAACGTTGCTGGAATTGCGTGGCGAAGCGGTCTTGGCAGTGGAAGGTGTCGCTGTGGGAAGTGCCAGGAAATTGGCGGCGAAATTGTGGGAAAGTAAGGGAGGAAAATAAATCAAAAGGCAAAAGGCCATCATCACTATCAATTGACGATTGATAATTAAAGCAGCGACGACCTTTTGCTGGTTGATGCCCGGTTCATTCCTTATGTCGTTACTCCTAAAACTTTCTCCCCTCTTCATTGCGACCTTACACGGCTATGGCGCAGCGTGGCTGGCGGTGAAAATGTTATTTCGCCCGCGCCGCCCGCTCTACATTTTCGGATGGCAGGTTCCGCTCACGCCCGGCCTCTTGCCGAAAGAACGCGAGCATTTTATTGAAGCCCTTTCCACCGTCATTGCGGAACGCTTACTGGATGTCGAAACCATTGCGGATGAAATCATGCGGCTCGGCTTAGAGCAGGAAGTCACCGCGCTCGCAGTCAATCAATCGCAAAGCGAATCCACCGTCCAGGTCGTCGTGGACCATTTGCGTGAACGCCTCTATCAATTGCGAGATTCGGTGGAGGCCCGATGGGAAATTGCGCGCGCCTTGCGCAAGATTGTCGAAATCGAAATGGAGCAGCGGTTGGGGCTTTTACGCCGAATGGTGACGGGCTATTTTTTGGACGACGAAGCGTTATATCGCATCGTAGGGGATTCGATAGACAAGCTCGCTGAACAAATCGCCGATAGCCTGTTTGCGCGGACCACCATCGTGCAGGCGATGGCTTCGATCCCGGAAACAATTTTGCGCGGCGGCACCGCCGAATCCGGCGTCATCAACAAATTCGTGACCTTGCTCAGCCAGCGCCTCGACTTCCGCGCCATCCTGATGCGCCGCCTCAGCGCGTTGTCAGACGAGGCCATCGAACAATTAATCATGGACACCGCAGGCAAAGAAATCCGCGCGATCATCTGGTTCGGAGCCGGAATCGGATTCATCGTTGGCATCGTGCAAACACTCATCAACTTTCTCTGAAGTTGTGGCGCGTGGCGGTTCCTGCGGTGGAAACGTCACGCTCTGATAAATTTCGCTGAGCGGCAATGTCACGCCGAGCGAAACCAATGCGACCGCGCTGTCCAAGCCAATAAAATCGCTGCGCACCCATTGATTGTCCGCCTGCCGTACATAGCGCGTGACGTGGGGGCAGTCCTGCGCCACGAGCAAATATTCCTGAAAACTTGCGATGGATTGATAGGCGATGAACTTACCGTCTTTGTCATAATCTTTGGTGGAGGGCGAGAGGACTTCAATCATCACCAAGGGATTGACGAGCATTGGCAGTCCTTGGAAGTTTTCCATAATCGGCTCGCCACAAACGACTGTCACATCAGGATAGCGATAAGGAGGAGCCGCCGGAACTTTGATCCGCATATCAAAAGGAAACGCTTCACACGGCTTACCTTCCAATCTGTTTTCGAGATGGCGAGCAATGTTTTTCCCAATCCTCAGATGCGCGAGGCTGCTGCCCGCCATTGCGAACACTTCGCCATCAAAATACTCGTAGCGTTCTTCAGAGGATTGTTCGAGTTCGATGTATTGTTCGATGGTGTATTTTGGTTTTGCCCCCCACTGAGAATCACTCATAGCTTCAAGAACGACTTTGTGCAATGAGAGACTGAATCACGCTCTTCGTCTTTTCATCAGCCAAAATTTTCTTTAAATGCTCTATGAATTGCTCTGGGCTATTCGCTGTATAGCTTCTGTTAGAGAAGGAAAGCCCCACAGGATAAAGCTCAATCCCGTGATGAGTGATCTGAAAAAGCTGATAGCGATATTTATTCAAGGCTGGAGCAACTAAGTTGAAAGAAACGGAAATACGACCATTTCCTGCATCCGTTGATTTTACTTCGGCCTCAACTATGTTTTTTGTCTTTTGCCCAAGCAATGAAGCTTGTTCTTTCAAAATCGAGATAGGTGTTGTGATGTCAGGCAATTTGTCTATATCGATAGACGTTGGCCATAAATCTAGTGTTGTCGTCTCCATATTATCTCCTCATTAAATATCCAATTTGAATAATAGCGGTAAATGATCGGATGCCCCGGCAACATCAGGCAAACCATGACTGGTAAGCAAGGATTCATCTCCATCATCTGTTAACACCGCAAGATCACTGTTACGAAATGACGGTAAAAGATCAGGGCGAATTAACACTTGGTCAAATATATTCCAAAAATAACTCACATGTCCTGAATGTCGGTAGTAATATGTCCCCGCTGGGCCTTCCGAACCATCACCAAAAAATCCCCACATCGGATTATAAAAGAATGAGTACTCTTTCTGCTCCACTCTGCGGCTTTGATTCTGTGCGACTTTGCGGGTCATTACTCCATGCAAACCATTTGCTGCCACGACGCCTTTCTCGAAAGGATTCATGTTAAAGTCACCAACGAGAATCGTTCTGGTATGTCCAACTTCTTCCTCAATCTGCCGGATCGTTTGAGCAAGTACAATGCTTTCAGCAAACTGATCGTCCCCTTCCCACCATAGTTTGCTAGGAAAATGTGTGGCTGCCAACAGCAACTCGTCAATCCCGGGCAATTTCAAGCGACGCATCGTTAACCGATTTGATTCATATTGAGAGATAAAATACTCATTCTGAAACTTAGAGTAAATTGCAATTTTTTCGCACTCCCCAATTCGGTCTTGTATGTGATGAAACATCGGGTCAGCTTGCTGATTTAACGTAACAAGCATTTGATAAGGCGTAATTTCGCTTTCGGCTAATATCAATACATCAACCTCATAGTTCACCACGATTCGCCTAATCCGATTTTCAAGTGGTTTGGCTTTGATATTCCAAAACAAAAAGGTAACCATCGCTTCTCCCGTAATTCCTTCTTCCTCATTTTCTAAAACGTTGATTAATAATTCAAATTCGGCGCAAGCCAGCGTTCCGCTTCCGCTACATTTATTCCCTTCCGCTCCGCATACTCTTCCACCTGATCGCGCTCAATCTTACCGACGGCAAAATACTTGGCTTCCGGGTGCGCGAAATACCAGCCGCTGACGGAACTTGCGGGGTACATCGCAAAGCTTTCGGTCAGATGCACTCCGGCGCGTTCTTCGGCTTGGAGCAGATCGAAGAGTTTGCGCTTTTCCGTATGATCGGGACACGCGGGGTAGCCGGGAGCGGGACGAATGCCGCGATATTTTTCTTTGATGAGTTCTTCGACTTTGAGCGATTCGCCTTTGCCGTAGCCGAACACTTCGCGCGCTTTTTTGTGCAGCAATTCGGCGAAGGCTTCGGCCAAACGGTCGGCGAGCGCCTGCGTCATAATCGCGTTGTAATCGTCGTGATCGCCTTTGAATTTGGCTACGAGTTCGTCCGTGCCGATGCCAGCGGTGACGGCGAAAGCGCCAATGAAATCAGGGCGTCCGCTGTCTTTCGGCGCGATGAAATCAGACAACGCTTGGTTGTGTTGGCCGGCGCGTTTTTCCTGTTGCTGGCGCAACGTGCAAAGGGTCGTCATTACCTTCGACCGCGATTCATCGGTGTAGAGTTCAATGTCATCGCCAACTGAATTCGCGGGGAAGAAACCAAACACGGCACGCGCGCGCAAGGATTTGTCTTTGATGATGTTTGCCAGCAATTTTTTCCCGTCCTCAAACAGTTTCGTCGCCTGTTCGCCGACCATTTCATCTTTCAAAATTTTGGGGTAGCTGCCTGCGAGTTCCCACGTATTGAAAAACGGCGTCCAGTCAATGAACGGCGCGATTTCGGCGAGTGGGAAATCATCGAAGGATTTGATGCCCAAGAATTCCGGCCTCGCAATCTCGCTCGTCGCCCAATCAATCGGCGTTTTGTTCGCGCGGGCTTCGGCCAGTGACAAGCCTTTTTTCTGCTCGCGGTTCGCCAGATAAATTTCGCGGTCTTTGTTCTGCTGCGCCTGATTTTTCAGCGCAAAGTCGCCGCGCGTTTCGGGATTGATGAGCGCACCGACGACAGGCACGGCCCGCGAAGCATCCAGTACGTGAATGACGGGCGGTTCGTAATGATGCGCGATCTTCACGGCGGTATGCACACGCGAAGTCGTCGCGCCGCCAATCAGTAACGGAATCGTAAAGCCCTGCCGTTGCATCTCTCGCGCGACGTGCTGCATTTCGTCAAGCGACGGCGTAATCAGGCCGGACAAGCCGATGATGTCTACGTTGTGTTCCTTTGCGGCGGCCAGAATTTTGTCCGCCGGAACCATTACGCCAAGGTCAATGACTTCGTAGTTGTTGCAGCCGAGCACAACGCCGACGATGTTTTTGCCGATGTCGTGAACGTCACCTTTGACGGTCGCCATCAGCACTTTGCCTTGGGCTTGTTGGCTGCCACTGGCTTTCTTTTCTTCTTCCATGAACGGCTGCAAATACGCGACCGCTTTTTTCATCACGCGGGCGGATTTCACGACTTGCGGCAGGAACATTTTGCCGGAGCCGAACAGATCGCCGACGACGTTCATCCCAGCCATTAACGGGCCTTCGATCACGCGCAGAGGTCTGCCGTATTTTTGCCGTGCTTCTTCAGTGTCGCCGTCAATAAAATCAACGATGCCTTTCACGAGCGCGTGCGAGAGACGGTCTTCAACCGTGCCACTGCGCCATTCATCTACGACCGCTTCGGCTTTGTCGGCTTGCTTGACGGATTCGGCGAAGGTGACCAACCGTTCTGTCGCGTCAGGACGACGATTGAGCAAGACGTCTTCGACACGTTCGAGCAAATCCTTTTCGATGTCGTCATACACGGCAAGCTGACCCGCATTGACGATGCCCATATCCAAACCGGCTTTGATCGCGTGATACAAAAACGCGGAGTGCATCGCTTCGCGGACGTGATTGTTACCACGGAAGGAAAACGAAATGTTGCTGACACCGCCGCTCACCTTCGCGCCAGGCAGGTTTTCCTTGATCCAGCGCGTCGCGTTGATGAAGTCCACAGCATAGTTGTTGTGCTCTTCCATCCCCGTCGCAACAGTGAGGATATTTGGATCGAAGATGATGTCCTGCGGCGGAAAGCCGACATTGTTCACCAGTAAATTGTAAGCCCGTGAACAAATTTCCAAACGGCGTTCGTAATTGTCGGCCTGCCCCTTTTCATCAAACGCCATCACGATCACCGCTGCGCCGTATTGTCGAATCAAGCGCGCCTGCTCTAAGAATTTCTCTTCGCCTTCTTTCAGCGAAATTGAATTGACGACGGCTTTGCCCTGCGTGCATTTCAAGCCCGCTTCGATGACCGACCATTTGGAAGAGTCAATCACGACAGGCACGCGTGCGATGTCGGGTTCGGACGCGATCAGATTCAGAAAATGCACCATCGCCTTTTCCGAATCCAGCATCCCTTCGTCCATATTCACGTCAATCATCTGCGCGCCGTTTTCAACCTGTTGGCGTGCGACGGCGAGAGCTTCTTCGTATTGATTATTCAAAATCAGCTTGGCGAATTTCGGTGAACCGGTAACGTTCGTGCGTTCGCCGATATTGACGAAATTGGTTTCGGGTCGAATCGTGAGAACTTCAAGGCCACTCAAGCGCAGGTATGGCTCAGGCGTAGCGACTTTGCGCGGCGCGCAACCTTTAACTGCCTCGGCAATCAATTGGATGTGATCCGGCGTCGTGCCGCAGCATCCGCCGACAAAATTGAGCCAACCATTTTTTGCCCATTCTGCCAATTGTGGCGCAAGCGTTTCCGGTGTTTCGGGGAAGCCCGTCGGCAACAACGGATTCGGCAATCCGGCGTTCGGATACGCGCTGACATAAATTGGCGCGAGCGTGGAAAGTTCTTCGATGTAAGGCCGCATTTCTTTCGGCCCTAATGCGCAGTTGATGCCGATGCTGAGGATTGGTGCGTGTGCCGTCGCGTTCAGATACGCTTCGACGGTTTGCCCCGACAATGTGCGCCCGCTCAAATCCGTGATCGTGAACGACAGCATCAGCGGCAACGAATAGCCAAGGTCTTGATACAGCTTTTGAATGGCAAACAACGCGGCTTTTGAATTCAGCGAATCAAAGACCGTTTCGACCATCAAAATGTCTGCGCCGCCGTCTACCAACCCTTTCGCTTGCTCGTAATACGACTCGGCGACCTGGTCAAACGTTACTGCACGAAACGCCGGATCATTGACATCGGGCGACAGCGAAGTCGTTTTGTTCATCGGCCCCAACGCGCCCGCCACAAAAGCGACGCGGTCAGGATGTCCGGCCAGGAATTTTTCTTTCGCTTGTTTGGCGAGTTGCGCCGCCACGACGTTGATTTCGTACGCCAGCGATTCCATCTTGAATTCCGCCAGCGAAACGGATTGCGCGTTGAAGGTATTGGTTTCGATGATCTCCGCGCCCGCTTCCAGATACGCGCGATGGACATCTTCGACAACTTGCGGTTGCGTCAGGCACAACACATCGTGATTGCCTTTCAAATCCTGCGGCCAGTCGGCAAAGCGTTCGCCGCGATAGGCGGCTTCGTCGAGATTGTAGCGTTGCAGCGTCGTCCCCATCGCGCCGTCAATGATGACGATGCGTTCGGAAAGAAGTTTTTGAAGTTTATCTATGATATTCAAATTATTGCTCACTATGATTATTGACCTTTCACAACTTTATTCGCCTGCCTGTTGTTTCAGCAGGTTAATGACATGATCCGAAATCCAAAGTCCCGCGTTGATTAACTCTTCCAATCTATCTGTCCTGCCGCCAGCCATCACTTCTTCCCAAACTGGCGTGGGAACAATGATCTCTTCATAAAGCTGCGGCAATAAATCCTGGAACCCGCTCGTGCATAAAAAAATCAGCGGCGAAGCATTGATGATAACGCGCATTAGCTTTCACCTACCAACTCAGCTTCTAGCTCTTCTGCTGTGTACTGCCACGCTGAAACTTTGAAACGTGCCAGCGCCGTAATGAAATCTGACCGTGTCCGCCCCGCCACTTCTGCGGCTTTCCCTTGCGAGAGAATTCCTAATTCAAACCACTTCACTGCGGCGGCAAGGCGCATTTCTATAGCAAAATCGTTAGGTGCTTTGCGTAACGCCGCGAATGCTGCATCAGATAATTCAATGGAAAGTGTTCGCATAAACTACTCTCCCGCGTGGATCAGATTTTAAGTGATGACAATAGCAAAAGTCGCTCCAATTTGTCGCCTTGAATTTTCGCAGGCAAGGGCTTCAAGCGATGTGACTGAGAATTAGAATTACGGCTAAGCAAAACGACTTGAGGACGCGGAGAGGCGCGGCGAATCAGCCTTGCAGAAGCTTCGATATGGGGCAAGTTGGTAGTGGGTAAATCGGGTGGGATAGGGGTCAAATTCCGTGTCAGTAGCCCGCGCGTCAGCAAGGGTTGGACTGGCGAAAAGCAGCCCTTGCTGACGCGCGGGCTACTGACACCTCCCACCAGACTTCGCCACTACCCAACTATTTTCACTCATCATTTTGCTCATAATTGGCAGACAACCGTGCGAGCATCCCCTTGATGTCAGCCGCGCCTTTGATGGCGACATACACTGTGACAGTCAAATACCACACGACGCAGATCATTGTGAGAGCAAACCAAAACCAATGGCTTGTCATACGCTTGTCTCCTTGTTTGAGTTAGGTTTGAGCAATGAACCAATCACCATTGCCAAGCCTGCGCCCGCAAACGCGGCGATGCCGGAATAATAGGGGCCAATACTTTTGGCGAAGGCGCGTGCCGCGTCCGTCTTTTCCATCACTAAATAGGCCACGGGAATGGCGGCGCTGACGACAATTGCTGCGGCGGCTCCCCAACTATTTGCCCGATCCCAATAACAACCCGCGATCAGCAGCACCGAAATGCTCGCCAGATAAATAGTACCCGTCAGAGTCAGGTAATCCCACAATCCGCCTTCGAGTTTGTACCACAACCCATAAATCAGCAGGAAGACGCCGATGATCGCCACGATGAAGCGATTGACGAGCAGCCCTTTTTTCTCTGGCCACTTGCCTTTATGGAATGGCGCGAGGATGTCGTTGTAAATCACGCTGCCCCACGTCAGCATATACGATGAATCCGTAGACATGTCCGCCGCCAGCATTGCCGCAATCAATAACCCCATCACGCCGACCGGAACAAAGGTTGCCAAAAACATCGGCATCGCTTCGAGCGAGTTTGTGACCTTACCCAGTGTTGCCAACGCTGCAATGCCCCAGATGCCGGGGATCAAAAAACGGGCGACAAAAAAGAAGCTCGTGCGTGTGTAAATCTTCTGTCCGGTGTCGGTATCTTTCGCCGCCAACACGCGGGCAATCGTGGTCTGCCAAGTCAATACTGCGGCGGTGTTGATGAGCGCCTGAAAGATCACAAAGCCCCAACCCAATTCTGCATTGATGAATGGATTGAAGCCGCCTGCGCCAATATTCAATTCGACCGTTGTCACCAATTTGTCCCAGCCCACATTCACCAAAATCAAAATCGTGACCACGATCAACCCCAGGCTCATCACAACGAATTGCAGAAAGTCTGTGACCAGTACCGAAAGCATTCCACCCAGAATCGTGTACACCGCCACGCCTACCAGCATGATGGTCATCATCAATTCCAAATACTGCGGATCCATCCCCGCCACTAGCACCAGGAACTCTCCGCCAACCCGCAGAAACACGCCCATGTTCAGCAATCCGCCAAGCACGATCACGACGCCTGATGCCCAACGAATGCGCGGGCCAAATTTCTTTTCGATCAGTTCAGGTAACGTCATCACGCCTGAATCGCGCAGCGGCTTGATGCAAAAGCCCGTTAGTCCAATGATAAGCATCGCCGCCGCCATGAGGATACCCGGCGTCGCTCCGGCAAAGCCGTGATTGTAGCCATTCTGCGCCGTGTACATACACGTCACGATGCCGAATTCGGTCGCCGCTAACGACGCGATGCCAAGGTAAATATCCATCTCGCGCCCGGCGACCAGGAAGTGCTCCACCTTGCCGACATACTTGCGCACCCACAACCCGGCAATCATCGTAATCAATAAATACAGGCCAACGATGCTGCCATCCAACAGCCAATTGAAATGTGTCATGAACGATCCTTTCCGCGCTGCTGTTGCGCGCGCCTGTTAGTTTGCGTAGCTTCCTCAATCAACACAGCAAAGGAAGAAACGCGGTTGCATATTTGATTTCCCTCAAGGTTGCGTGCCAATGTAGTCGCAACCAACCGGTTGCGCAACCTTTACACTTTGATGAAGATTTTGCGGCGATACAGAATGGTCATCAGCCCCAGCCATAACAGCACATACGCCAACGCAAAGCTGAGTGACGCATCAATGGGCGCGAGCCACGTCACAAACAAATGCTCATACAGCCACGTTTGCACATTCCCTTTTGTACCGTCCAATTTCGTCGTAGGAATGATGCTCATTACGCGTGCGAGCAAGCCAGAGAAGACAAACAACGCCAGCGCATTCACGCCGAAGATGACGAACGGTTTGGTCCAACGTTTGTATCCCTTCAGATCAATCGCCCACATACAAAGTGCGAGCAGTTGCAGCGCCATTCCCGCCGTGAAGACAACATACGAACTCGTCCACAAGGGTTTGTTGATGGGGAATACCCAATTCCACGCATAGCCGACGACGATGCACAACGCGCCCGCACCAAACATCCCTGCGACCTTATCCAGCGGTTCGCGTTTTTGCTGCAACCAGCGACCGGTTAACACGCCTGCAATGCAAGTCGAAATCGCCGGGATCGTGCTGAAGATGCCTTCAGGATCGTACATCGGGCGATAGATGTGACCCGGCAGCAACGTGCGATCAATCCACGAAGCGAGACTGCCTTCCATACTCAAATCACCGGCAGCAAAACCCGGCGCAGGGATCAGCATCATCGCGGCCCAATAGCCTAACAACAAAGCTCCGGCGACGATTGTCTGGGTGCGAATCGTGGTTTTGAGGAACAGCAATGCCGCGACGAAATAACAAACCGCGATGCGCTGCAATACGCCGGGAATGCGAATGTGCGAGAACTTTTCGAGCGTGTACGGAAAGCCGTGTAGGACGATCAGGCTGATGAAGAAAATCAGCAGGCTGCGCCGTGTGATCTTCCAATACAAATCGCGTTGCGTGCCGCCTTGTTCGACTCGCCGTTGGAAGGCTAACGGAATCGCTACGCCGACGATGAAGACGAAGAACGGAAAGATCATATCCGTCGGCGTCCACCCGTGCCACGCGGCGTGTTTGAGCGGCGGATAGACAAAGCTGCCGTTGCCGGGATTGTTCACGAGCACCATCGCCGCAATCGTGATGCCGCGAAAAACGTCCAATGACAACAGACGTTCGGAGGGTATTGGTTTGACGACTTCGGCTTCTTTCTCTTGCTCAAGCACTACGGTAGAGGCAGGTGCTTGTCGGGTGAATTCAAGCATAATGTTTCTCCAAGCTTACAATTCAAGAAGAATCCTCTGATTTACCACGGGGATCACGGGGGACACGGGGTTGATTTAAGGGGAACAAGAATGATTTCCCTGAGAAAGTGTCTATCATAAACAAATACTTCCCCTCTTTTATAACTCCCCGTGTCCCCCGTGCTCCCCGTGGTTTTCTTTTCTGAAAAGCTACAAAAGGTTAATTCGTAGCGGAAACGAACAGGCCAAAATCGCTGAGCGCTACACAGACCGGCGCTTTCGTGATGCGCAAACGAACTTTCGTCGTGGTCACATTCGCGGGCAAGCGCAACAACCGATTCGCGCCGATGCTCGTCGCCGCTGCGATTTCTTTCCACGCGCCGTCCTGCCACGCATCAATCGCAAACGCTTCGACGCGCTGGCCGAGCTTGATGTTTTCGCGCAGGCGAATCACGTTGAAGCTCTTGGCTTGTTTGAGGTCAAAGATAACTTCCGGCGTCGTCACGTTGTCGCTCGTTGCCCAGTACGAATAGCGATCATTATCGAGCAGATATTTCGGCGCAAATGCTTTGCCGCGCACATTGGAAGCCTGTATTGACGCGCCTTCCGCTAAATTCACGGCAAACGTTTTGCGCTGCCAATCGCCGAACGCCTGCAACGCTTTCACATCGTTTTCGTGCAGCAAGCCGCGTTTGTCTGGTGCTAAGCCCAAATCCAAATCTGCACCGCGTCCGACGCTCTTGAAATAAATGTCCTGCAACTGCGCCAGCGTTTTCACTTTGTCGTCCTGATTGGCGTGATAGAACCAGCCCGGACGCAGCGGCACATCGCACTCCGCCGGAATCCAGTATTTGCCGTTGCGCGTGCCCGTCGGCGATTCGTGATCGTTGGCAAAGCCGGGGCCGGGATTCGGCTCGCCTTTCGGGCCGGTGGGCGTGAACGTTGCCCAATGCGTTTCGTTCGCAAAGCCTTTTTCGTTGCCGACCCAGCGAATGTCGAGGCCGATGTCGCTGAAGATCACGGCGTTCGGTTGCAGCTTGCGCGTGAAGTCGCGCCAGAACACGTCCCAGCCGTAATACGTCGTGCGATCAATCTTGCGCGTTTCTTTCGCACCGCCGTAGTAGCCATCGCCGCCGTTCGCCCCATCGTGCCACGACGCAAACAATTCGCCGTAGTTCGTGTACAGTTCGCGCCACTGCGCGCGATACAGATCAATATATTCAGGCTTGCCGTAATCTTTCGCATTGCGATCCCACGGCGAGTTGTACAAGCCAAATTTCAAACCGTGCTTGCGACACGCTTGCTCAAACTCGCGCACCATATCGCCTTTGCCATTGCGGAAGGGACTTTTCGTAATGTTGTAATCCGTCGTTTTGGTCGGCCACAAACAAAAACCGTCGTGATGTTTGGCGACTAAAATCAAACCGTGCAGGCCGCCTGCTTTCGCCGCTTTCACGATTCGTTCGGCGTCGAATTCGACCGGATTGAAAAGCTGTGGATCGGCGTCGCCATAGCCCCATTCTTTGTCCTGATAGGTATTCAGGCCAAAATGGATCAGCGAATACATTTCTATCTCGTGCCACCGCAGTTGTCGTTCTGAAGGCAGAACGCCGTAAGGTTGCGGCGGCGCTTGGGCTAATGCAGAGGTCAGGCAAACCAACAGCAGCAAGAGTAACCCGCGAACTTGGGCAGTGAATATTTTCATCAACGTTTTCCTGTGAAGTAATGATGTTTGCGAGCGCCAGAGTATCGTATCCCCGCCAAATAACAAAGCCCGACGACTACGAAAGCCGCCGGGCTGAAAGCGAAAATACTGGTTCAGGTTAGAAGGTCAACCGGAACTGGAATTGAATGAAGCGTGGTGTATTCCACTGCGTCGTCACACGTCCAAAGTTCGTGCTGTTGATGTCCGTATTCGGGTTATCCCACAGCACGTGATTGAACGCATTCAGCAAGTCCAGCGAGAAATCCAACGAAGTCTTTTCGCGGATTTGGAAGCGCCGCTTCACGTTCGCATCCAATTGGTTCTTGCCGTGTCCACGCAGCCAGTTCAAGGCTGTCGGGAACATCCGTCTATGGAACGAATTTGGCTGGAAATTCGTCGGAATCACGTTGGTGTATGAGCAAGCCTGATTGTTGCTTGATCCGCAGATATTTCCCATTTGGGTCAGGATTTCCTGCGGCACAATAGAGCGAATGCGCGTTTCGTAAGCCGTACGGTTCGCGGCGCTGTAATC
>JAEUQN010000082.1 GCA_016789725.1 Blastocatellia bacterium
CAATTCTTCTTCCTCCGCTGCGCGCCCTTGTTCCTGCTCAATCTTGCGAGACGCGACTTCAATTTCTCTGGCTCGCGCCCGCAATGAACGCGAAGACCAATCTAACTCCCGCAGGCTATCCAACATCGCTCCGCGAATCCGCGTTTCGGCGTAGGTTTTGAATTGCACGCCGCGCAATTCGTCATATTTCTCGACCGCATCCAACAAGCCCAACACCCCCGCGCCAATCAAATCATCCCGATCAACTGAGGGGGGCAACTTCGATAACATTCGTTCGGCGATGTAGCGCACTTGTGGCAGATGCGCTTCGATCAAAGCTTGCCGATCCGCCGTTGCTGACGGGTTGTTCTTCGTTTTGGTGCTGGCGTAAGTGGCGTTCAAGGTCATCCTGCGGGACGTGATATTAAGCTGCATGGGTTTCTCTTCAGGGCTGGATCAACACAGGCGGCAACTATTGATCGGCGGAACTCAATACACTCCAGAAAGAGGTTTTCTTATTTTTGTCGAGCTTGGTACGGCTGATTTCCAGAGTCCTTGCAATTAAGCGCAAGGCACGGCTGGCCGGTGTTTCGGGCGCATATTGCACGACGGGACGCTGTTCTCGCACAGCTTCGATCAACTCAGAATCGTGTGGAATTGTTCCGAGGTAATCAATCTCCCGATTTAGAAAGCGGGCGGTTGTGGTGCGCAATTGTTTGAAGACGCGATCTGCGTCTCCCAGTTCGACGACATCATTGACTACAATCCGAATGGGCGTGTCAGTCACAGCTTGGTGCATCAACTTGATCGTGGCATAAGCATCCACTAAAGCAGTTGGATCAGGCGTGGTGACGATGATGACCTCAGAAACGGCTTTGAGAATACCGATGACATTCCCGGCGATGCCCGCTGCGGTGTCGATAATCATGAAATCTGAATCCGTTTCGATGGCACGTAGCTCAGCCATCAAGCGGGCGTGTTGATCGAGCGAAAGGCTGGCTAATTCGGCCACGCCGCTGCCACCAGGGATGAGGCGCAAACCATCTGTGACTTCAATTTGAACTTCCTGCAATGTGCGTTGCCCTGTCAACACATGCCCCAGATGATATTTGGGGGTGATGCCCAACAGCACGTCCGCATTAGCAAGTGCCATATCGGCATCCAACAGGGTGACGCGATGTCCCAGCTCAGCCAATTCCAGCGCCACATTCACCGCCACATTCGATTTCCCAACCCCTCCCTTGCCACTAGCAACAGCGATGGTTTGTGCCAACTTGGCAGTTGACCAAAGAGTATCCGTTGCCGGCAAAGTCGCAGTTGGGCTTAAGGTGCCATCGAGCGAAACAGCAGCCATCAGTCGAAGAGTTGTCGCTTGGTCAATAATCATTGTTCTTTACTTTCTCTTGTGAGGTTATGAGACGCGTTGGTTCTTAAAACTCCTGAATGGCAAATGAAGCCCGCACCACGCGAGCGGCAAACGAGAGCGGCGTGGCGCGCTCCAGGTCTTCAGGAACACGTTGCCCGGAACATAAATAGGCGAGCGGCAGACCGGAATCTCCGGCCACACTGATGGCGGCTCCGGGTCGCGTCGTTTCATCCATTTTCGTCAGAATCAATTGATCCGGGCCGAACAGAGAAAATTGCCGAACAGCGGTATGTGCATCGGCGGGGTGCGTGGTGGCCGGCAACACCAACATTTTCAGCAGGTCATCACACTCGCGTAAATAGCTGCCCAACTCCATTTCGTCGGCGAGGTCTGACGGGCTGCGACCAGCGGTATCAATCAACACGGTCGCGCCTCCGCTGTAGCGGCGTACCAGCGTATCCAATTCGCGCACGGAATGAGCAATGTGGTAGCCCGCTCCGATAATTTCGGCGTAAATGCGCAATTGTTCCGTCGCGGCGATGCGATAGGTATCCAACGTAACCAGCACCACACGGCGACGCAGCCGACAAACTACCTGTGCAGCCAACTTGGCAATGGTCGTTGTTTTTCCGACCCCTGTTGGCCCAATTAAAGCAATAGCTGAAGGAGCCTCTGGGCTACCGATCATTGGCAACAGAGGATCAGCGGCAAACCGCACGATGGAAGGCAAGGTTGCCACTAATCCCGCACGAGCAAGCGTTTCAAAATTCCGCAGTTGCCGCGAACCATTCATCGTTCCGGCACGGACAGCACCGCGCGCCAACTCTGGGCGTAAACCGGCGGCGGTCAACACAGAATAGATTTCAAAGTACGGCGAATCGAAAATTTCCGGGTCAGCTTCGAAGGTCTCGCGCAACTGATTTTTCGAGCCTTCGTGGCTGTCGCCCTGTGCCACCTGACGCGCCACCATCGCATTCATTGAAAAACCTAAGGCTCGCATCTCGGCGCGCATTTCTGACCGCAAGCGCGCCAATTCACCACTGGCTGACTCAGTCGCAGGTGGAATCGGAGCTGTAGTTAAGGGCGCAACTGGCGGGGCGGGCGGCGGCGCGACATTGCGCGGCGCGACAGAAGGTGGCGGCACAGCAACAGATGGCGGCAGCGGCGCGGCGGGGCGCACAATCTGCGGAGGTGTAGAAGCAAGCTCAATACCAGACCCTGAGCGTAAAGTCTCGCGCGGCGACGGCGTGGTTGAGGGGGTTGACGCGGTACGGCGCGGCTCTGCAACCTGAGGGGTGGATTCATTAGCATACGTGCGGGCGGCAAATGCTGCGAATCCATTGTTGTTGCCTTTTGGAGCCGGGGGCGGAGTGGTGGGCTTGTTGAAGGGTTTGGCAGAAGCCATTCCTTCAAGTCGGTCGTCTTCCTCCCAGGACGAAGGACGAGTCTTCTTCCCGTTTTCCGGCGTTGCCGACGGCTTATTGGCAGCGACGCGCAATTCAATCAGGGGCTTGGAGCCAATGCCCAGAAAACCGCCGGCGCGCACTTCTTTGGTCTCAAGGACCAGCGCATCTGCACCTAATTCCTGTTTCACCTGTTCAAGGGCGGCTCGCATGGTGGCGGCCCGATATCGTTTGATATTCATAGGTTGCTTCTGAAGTAAGGGGCTTGGGTTTGGCGCACAGCCGTGAATTTATTTGCGTCTGCGCGAACCGTGACCAACTAGATAATCGCTCCCACCGAAACCAGCCGAACGTTGGACGAGACCTCTCCGTGAGCGATCACCGAAAGGTCTGGCAAGAATCGTTCCGTAAGTCGGCGCAAGTGCGGGCGAATGGAAGAAGAGCACAAAATGACCGGTTGCGAGAGGATGGCGGACTGGACGGCAGTCTCGATTTTTTCGAGGACGCGGCGGCCAAAATCCGGCTCTATCGCCTGTGTTGGCGCACCTCCGAGTAATCCGAGGCGGTCGGCAATTTCGCGTTCCAGTGTGGGGTCTAGCGTGAGGACAACCAGTTCGCCCTGCTCATTTGATAACCCGGCACAGATCGTCCGTGAAAGTGCCGTGCGGGCGGCTTCTGCCAAGACGTTGACATCCCGCGACAAGCTTCCGGCATCCGTGATCGCCTCCAGAATGGTCGCCAGGTCACGAATCGGCACGCGTTCGCGTAACAAATTCTGTAGCACACGCTGGATTTCGCCGAGACTCAGCACCTTCGGCGTAGCCTCTTCCACTGTTTTGGGATGCGTTTCTGCCAGAGCATCCAATAAAGCGCGCGCTTCCTGGCGTCCGAGCAAATCAGGCGAATAACGTTTGATGAGTTCAGATAGGTGCGTACAAACAACGGTGGTTGGATCAACGACGGTATACCCTGCGGCCAAGGCGCGTTCCCGATCTGCGGTGCGCCGAATCCAAACAGCAGGCATGCCAAAGGTTGGGTCCTGGGTCGCAATTCCGTCTATTTTTTCGCGCACAGCACCTGGGTCAATCGCCAAATATCCATCTGGATACAATTCGCCCTGCGCTATTTTTTCGCCTTTGAGCAAGATCGCGTATTCGCGGGGCGCAAGTTGCAAATTGTCAGTTACATGAATAGGTGGCACGATGATCCCGAGGTTCATGGCAATCTGGCGGCGGATTTCACGCACACGGGACAGGAACGAATCGCCCGCACTAATCATCGGAATCAACCCGTAGCCAACCTCCAGCGCCAACGCATCCACGCGCAATAGCGACTCGATTTTTTCGCCGTGTTCGACTGAAGCGGCTTTGGCTTTGGCTTCTTCATTCAAACGTACTTCCTCCTGCAATTGGGTACGCGTTTGCTGCTGCTGCGCCAGATAGGCACCTCCGGCAGCGCCTGCAGCCAGCATTAAAAAAGCGAGATGCGGCATCCCCGGCAAGAGACCAAGAAAGCCCAATACAGCGGAAGCGATATACAACGGACGCGGGTTCAGTAATAACTGGGACGACATTTCCTCGCCCATATTTACTTCAGTGGCGGCACGAGTCGTGATGAGCGCGGCGGCCACAGAAATCATGAGCGAAGGAACCGCTGCCGCAACGCCATCACCGACAGTCAACGTGGTGTATGTCTTCAAAGCCTCGACAATCGTCATGCCATGCTGAAACGCCCCAATCGCAAAGCCCGCGAGAATATTGATCACCGTGATAATGATTGCCGCGACAGCATCGCGTTGCGTAAAGCGAATTGCACCATCCATCGCGCCGTGAAACTCGGCAGCCTGCCCAATGTCAGCGCGTCGCCGTTTGGCTTCGTGTTCGTCAATAATCCCGGCTGCCAAATCGGCGTCAACCGCCATCTGCTTGCCCGGCATCGCGTCCAAAGTAAAGCGTGCCATCACTTCGGACGAACGCACCGCGCCGTGGTTGACAACCAAAAACTGGATCGCCAGCAGCACTAAGAAAATGACCGCGCCGACCACATAATTGCCGCCGATGACAAACTCACCAAACGCTTTGATGACCACGCCCGCTGCATCTTCGCCAGCTTCCCCACGTGTCAAAATCAATCGCGTCGTCGCCACATTCAGCGCCAGCCGATACAACGTCGTCAGCAACAGTAAATTCGGAAATGACGTAAATTTGACAGGCTGAAGAATATAAATCGCCGCCAATAGAACGATCACCGACAACATCAGATTGAAGCTGATAAACACATCCAGCAGCAACGGCGGCAACGGCACAAGTAACACAAACAAAATCACTACCGCCGCGATGGGAACGGCCAAATGGGCATAATTGCTGGCAGTATTGAGCAGGCGATCTGTGTTCGCAGACATAGATTATTCCAAGGACCCAAAGGCACGCCGAGGCAGACGTTCCGGCAAGGGCACAGAAATGGTTGCAATCTTGGTGCCACGAAATAGAAGTGGAGATGGAGACGCGCGGAGTTGAGATGAATTGTTGTTGGTACGGGCCAACAGCGAACCTTGAATTTCAAATTGCCAATCTTCCAGGTCAGAGTTTCGGAGGGTAATATTCGGCAACGTTCTCTTTGGTAATCAGCGCATGTTCAATAAAAGCCATGGGTGGCGCGGGTTCTCCGCCTAAGATTTTCAGGACGAGTGGGATAATCTGCTCACCATACTTTTCGGGAAAAAAACCCACTAGCCCTAACAAACTTGAATTCGGCTTACAGATTTCCTCGCGGGCTTCCTGCGTGGCATTGTGTCCGATGATGACAGAGTTTTTTTTGCTGCGCCCCGTATCCTTAATCGCGCGGACAGCACCCAAGGCCGCCGGGTCGTGAATGGTAGCAATAAGAACCTTTTCGCCAGGCGGCAAAGAGCGAAGAAACTCCCCTGTGACCTGCCGACTTTCCGGCTCACTTGCACCAGCATCCAAATGCACAACGGAGTTTCCTGGAACTGCCCCGATGACTTCCTGAATACCATTCACGGCACCTGTCATTCGCGCCTGCGGCACAACTCCAGCAATCGGTTGTTCCAGCAGGAGGATTTTATCCACGTTGCCTTTCCATTGGCTACGCGCATATTCGCCAAGCGCCCGTCCCGCCAATAATCCCGCCTGATAATTGTTCGCTCCAAAATAGACAGCACCAGGTTGCGGAATATCAATCGCTAAACAAGGAATGCGCGCTTCGACAAAAGTATGCGCAATGACCGGAGCAATACGTTCGTTAACCTGAAATTCAATGACAAAATCCACTCCCTGATGGACAAAGGTTTGGGCGTTGCTCAGGGCCACGTCCTCGCGGTATTCGTTATCCAGCACGATTAACTGCACGCCGTGTTTTTCTGCCGCCTCTTCCAACCCAAGCAACACTTCCTGTGAAAACTGAAACTGCCCGGATTGCATCGCAAAGCCGACGCGCCATCGCTGGGTACGATTCACACGATGAAATTTCTTGGAGCCATTTACTTTGCGGACCCAACCTTTCTGTTCCAAGGTATAGAGCAATCGAAAGACATGGCTGGAAGGCAAATTCGTGCGACGAGCGATTTCGGATAATGTCAATTCATCCTCTGGCTTCCGAAAGGCATCCAACACATCTAATGCCTTCGCCACTACCTCCACAAAATATTTGTTCGTTCTGTTCGTTTTTTCACTCATGCTTGTCTTGCCAGTCTGATTTTTCGGGAATCCTGGATTGCAAGCCTACTCTAACTTTGCCGCTTCGGAAAAACAAGATTTCTACTGAGTAAAAAATGTTTTTATCTCAGTAGAAAAATATTTGACTTGCCAATTCTGCTATGGTCAACTAACGGCGTTTATAGTTTTCAGGTACTGGGCAAATTCCCGCATAAGACAGAGTCACAATTCGGAAAGAGGTATCTCCTATGCAAAGGTCCCTTCGCATCGCAACGTACTTATATGTGGTGCTTTTACTTGTTGTTTCCGCCGCCGCACAAACCAATCGCGGCAGTATTAGCGGCACTGTCACCGACGCAACCGGTGCCGTCGTCCCCGGAGCAACCGTTACAGTCACAAACATCGGCACCAATCAAATCAGTAAGCTGACGACCGGGGCCGAAGGCTCTTTCACCCTACCATCATTGGAGCCGGTCGTGTACTCCATCACGGTCGAGGCCCCCGGTTTCAAGAAGGCGCTCATCAACAACATCAAAGTAGACACTGCAACCGCAGCGACCATTAATGTGTCGCTCGAAACGGGTGCGGTGGAAACGGTCGTAGACATCACCGCTGACACGCCGCTGCTCAATACCGATTCCGGGACAGCCGGACAAACCATCACCGAACGACAAATTCAGGATGTTCCGCTTGCCAATCGCAGCGTACTCGACCTCGCAGCGACATTGCCGAATGTGCTGGGCGATGCGGGTAGCGAAAACCCTGAAGTGACTTCCGGTCAACCTGTCCCCGGTTTCAATCTAAGCTTGAATGGCGGGCGGCCAGGCAGTACTACGTTTTTAGCGGATGGCGTTAACAATACGGGCGTCGGCATTGCGCGCGCAGTCGTCAGTTTTACGCCGGAAACCGTGCAGGAGTTTACCGTCCAGACCTCCGCCTACGATGCGCAATTCGGGCGCACAGGCGGCGGCGTCATCAACGTGACA
This sequence comes from Blastocatellia bacterium, assembly GCA_016789725.1. Classification (GTDB taxonomy): domain Bacteria; phylum Acidobacteriota; class Blastocatellia; order RBC074; family RBC074; genus JAFDVL01. Next base: position 7,409 of record JAEUQN010000082.1, read on the forward strand.
ACGAAATCCGGGAGCAACAGCTTCAATGGTGTGGCCTTGCTCTATCATCGCAACCCCGCCACAAATGCTCGCAAATGGACAACCTCAACTCTGCGCCCACCGAACAACTACCGCTACACACAAGGCTCGCTGACATTGGGCGGCCCGGTCTATTTGCCTCGCTTTGGTGAAGGCGGAAAAGCTTTGTACGACGGACACAACAAAACGTTTTTCTTTGTGGCGTATGAGCCGCGTTGGAGCAAGGACTTCGTCGTGACAGACACATTGTTGCCAACAGATGCGATGCGCGCAGGCGACTTCAGCGGTTTGACACGCATTGCGAATGGCTGGGTTCCCACCGACATCAAAAACCAATTTCCGACCGTTCCCGTCACCAGCAACGTCACGACCATCTATCAACAATTCAATGTCGTAAATGGCAAATATGTGCCGATTGTGTTGGGTACAGGCCAAACGTTCGCGGCGTTTGCAAACAACCGAATTCCCGCAAATATGATGGATCCGACAGCGGTAAAAGCGTTGCAGTATTTGCCGCGTGCGGGCAATTACTTCCTGAATGATGCGGGACAACTTTCCAACTTTGTCGTCAATCGCTTTGTCGTGCAGGACGAAACGCGATTGATGGTGCGACTGGATCATCAGCTTACAGAAAAGAACCGTTTAAGCGGTCGGTTCTCGCGCACACCAGCGACGGGCATTCGCGGGTTTGGCAGCGACATTAACGGCAATACAGGCGTGTACAGTAACGCACGTCAGGCCCTGATTACCGACACGCACATGTTTGCGCCGACAGTCATCAATGAACTGCGCGTTAATTATTCGCGCGGCATTTTCAGCGAAGATTTCGGCCCCGAATACTCCATCCAAAATGGCAAGAATCTGGCGACGGAATTAGGCATTCCCAGTTTGACGACGGGCGGTATGCCGCTGCTCAACGTCAGCGCGGACGGCCCGAATGCGTTCGCTTCGATTGGTTCCAGTGGTTCGACGAACAACTTCAACGTCGAGGAACGTTACAACATCAGCGACATCATTTACTGGAATCGCAGCAACATGAACTGGAAGTTCGGTGTCGACATGACTCACGAACGGTTGAATGTGACGCCCTTCTTCGCCGCTTCGGGCGGACGCTGGGATTTCCGCGTGCTGAACACGAGCAACAACCGCACAACCAATGCCGCAGCGGGTGGCAATACCTGGGCCAGTTACTTGATCGGCGTGCCGAATCAGGTGTTGGCACGTCCGGTGCTGATTCCGTATTACTATCGGTGGAACAGCGGTGCCGCGTTTGTGCAAAACGATTGGAAGGTCAAACCAAACCTGACGCTAAACCTGGGCTTGCGTTATTCGTTACAAAAACCACGCACCGAAAAATATGATCGGCAAGGCATTTTCCGACCTGACCTTGCACGAACAGTCGAACTGACCGCAGCACAACGACGCGCCACTGCCATCGGCTTAGGCTTGCTGGCAGCAAATGCTCCAGCGAACGCGGCGATTCCGACGCAGGTGCCAACCAATGTATCAATCCCGGCATTTGCCTATGCCGGACGAGGCGGCAGGTCAAGGTATATTACGCCCGTTGAATATACGAACTTTGAGCCGCGTTTTGGTTTTGCCTGGAATCCGAAAGGATTGGGCTGGTTGAGCACACATCACTTGGTTGTGCGCGGCGGCTATGGGCTTTCGCACGTGCCGATTAATGGGAACAATCGTTTGCCCAACCCTGATTTTGGGGCCTTCGCTACGCTGGGAACCAATGCTAACGGCTCGTCCGGCGCAGTGGACACGACGCAACCGTTTCGGCTCTCGGCCAATGCTCCGGTTTATTCCAACGTATCGTTTGAGCAAGCCTTGAATATCCCAGCAGATGGTTTGATCTATGACGGTAGCCTGGCGATTCCGGGCTTTGCACTTTCTTCCAATCCGCACATTCCCTACACACAAAACTGGAACCTGACGTTGTCGGCAGAAGTGATGAGAAACACCGTTCTCGAAATCGCCTACGTCGGCATCAAGGGAACGCGGTTGTATATGCCACGCGTCAACATCAATCCGCGTGATTTGGGGTTTGTTGAATTTCTGGAGGGGAACAACCTGAACGCGGATTCCACGTTTACGGACCCGCTCGGACGACGTGCGTTGAATGGAACCGCGTTGGCGATCACGCGGGGCAGCGTGAGCAGCAAATATTTCGGCTTCAGCAATCTCTACACCGTCTTTGATTCGTCGGCTAACAGTCAACGACACGGAATGTACATTAGCATCAATCGGCGGGTACGTCAGGGCTTGACCGTGATGGCGAATTACAACTTCGGCAAATCCACCGATGATGCCTCCGATGCCAGCCCCGACACGCGCGTATTGACCAACACTACCACGCCAGGACACGTGACGTTTGGTGCGCCGCGCGAGTTGGATCACGCCTTGTCCACCTACGACATCAAACACAATTTTTCGGCGACTGCTGTTTATGATTTACCCTTTGGTAAAATGCGGCGCTTCGGCAAAACGGCGTTTGCTCCACTGCAATGGGTCGCGGGCGATTGGACGGTGTCGAGCCTGTTCCAATTGAAAGGCAGCACGCCCATCGTGCCGTCGTTAACCGACCCGAACCGACTGAGCAATGCCGATCAAAACCGCGTGGTGCGTCCGAATGTTGTGCCGGGGGTTCCGCTCATCAATCCGCTCTGGAGACGCGATTGTCCGGTGGGAACGTTGTGCGAGCCATACGTCAATCCGGCAGCCTTCACGCGCCCGGAAAAAGGCGAACTCGGCAACGCCTCCCGGACGATGGATGTACGCGGCCCGATGATGCGGTTCTTTGACCTTTCATTGCAGAAAAACTTTCCCATCGGCGAAGGCAAACGCCGCGTCCAATTCCGCGTGGATTTCCTGAACGTACTGAACAGCCCGATTTTCCGTTGGGGCAACGTGTTTGACTTGGGCAGTCTGCCCGACGAAACACCCATGACGACGGCGGATTACGATGCGTGGATAGCAGCCGATGCGAGCCGCGCCAGTCTTGCACGCACAACCACAGCAGGAGCAGCGATGTTTACGCAAGTGCAAAACCACATCGTCAGCAAGCGCCTGCCGACGGGTGCGTTGCCGCTGGATTATTACGCCAACGTCAAACTCCCGCAGGGCTTTGCCACGACAGAAGCGAACAAATTCGACATCACGACGTTGGAAGGTTTCAAGCAGTATCGCTTCCGCCGCGCCTATAACACCAACTTTGGCACATTGCGCGAATTGCAATTGCCGCGTTATTTGCAGTTTGGTCTTAAGTTTTACTTTTAGTTTTCGCGCCCAACTGGCTGACGATCAGTTGCGAGAATTGATGGACGACATTGGGCAGTAAGGCGGACTTCAATCGAATCAGGCCGAGTTGACGACGCAAGGTGCGGTTTTGCACACGCAGCATCCGCACCTTTTTATCCAGTGCATCGTCACCTACCGCATGCGCAGGCAGGACAGACGCGCCCAGTCCGCTGCCGACGAGGCTTTTGATCGCTTCGATATTTTCCATCACCATCGCAATTTGCGGCGTGATGCCAAGTTCGTGAAAGAAATCATCTATCAGCTTCCGCATTACGGTTTTCTTTTCATAAAGAATAAAACGCAGATCTTGTAAATCCTGAATCGTCAGTGCGCGTTTGGTGACAAGCGGATGTTTACTGGACAACGCGATCATCAATTCTTCGTTGCATAGCGGAGTGAACTGCAAATCGTTCTCGGCAGGCGGGTTCATCACTAAGCCCAAATCAAGTCGCTGGGCTTTGATTTCGCGCAAAATCGCTTCGGTCGTATCGGAAAAAATCACCAGTTCCATATTCGGAAACTGTGCATTGAACGCTTCGATAACTGCTGGCAGTTGATAAATCAGAGTGGTTGCGCCAGAGCCAAAACGGATGCGTCCACGCTGTTGCCCGTTGAGTTCTTTGATCGCCATCTCAGCGTTTTTGACATCCTGAAAAATTTTCTCGCAATGATCGCGCAGTAACTGTCCGGCTTCGGTCAGATGGACACCGCGTCCCACACGCCGAAACAGATGACAGCCCAGTTCGCTTTCCAACTGTTTGATGTGCTGGCTAATCGTGGATTGCGACAGATTCAACGTCTGACTCGCACGCGTGAAACTGCCCGTACTGACGGCGGAATAGAAGACTTTGAGCTGGTGAAAATCCATTGCGTTGCCCTTCTGCAATTGATTGAAAAAACCGATTGTAGCTTTCGGAATTATGAATTTTACGGATAGGACAATTATTTGTAAACTTCTCGTGAACCATATTTCATCAACGAATCAATTACGCTTTGCTGGGCACTCGAATCACTTTTTTTGTTTTACGCTTTTTCTTGCCGAGTTGTGCTTCAAGGTAACGAACGCAACTGACGACAGATAGTAATTGGGTTGCAAGCTATCCCAAAGTCTCATCCCAAAATCCAAGGAGCGAGGTACGCCAGGTGACCCGCCTGTCACGCCTTTTCACAGGAGTTATATGAAACTCTCAAGCTTTTCCCCAAGCATTACCCGAAGCATTATTTATTGTGTGCTATTCCTGACACTAGCACCATTTGTAACCGCGCAAGATTATCGTGCCAAGGTACAGGGTGCAGTGACGGACGCAGCAAATGCGGCCATTCCCAATGCCAAAGTCACGCTCAAAAACGATGGCACTGGCGTCACTGTCACACGTACAACCAATGCCGAAGGCCGCTATATTTTCGATTTCGTCGAATCCGGCATTTATACCGTCATGGTTGAAGCAAGCGGCTTCAAGCGCTTTGAGCAACGTGGTTTCACCGTACAAAATCGCGGCGACTTAACCGTGGATGCACATCTCGAAACGGGCACTGTCAGTGAATCCGTCACCATCGTAGATTCCCCAGTGGCGGTACAATTCAACTCATCCAGCGATACGACAACCATCAGCAACGAAATCATCAATCAGATGCCATTGCGCGGGCGCAATCCCTATAACGTGGTCGCACTCGATCCGACCATCAACGGTGGCGAAAATGCCAACGGCGAAAATCGTCCGTATCACCACGCGTTCGCCAACGAATTCGATGCGGGCGGTGGGACGACACGCGCCAACGATATTCAGCTTGACGGCGTGCCGCTGACCTCAAGTTACAAAACGTCTTACACGCCCTCGATTGAAGCGGTGCAGGAAGTGTCATTTCAAAAGAATGCCGTGGATGCCGAATACGGTTACAGCGCAGGCGGCGTCGTGACGCTGAACATGAAATCCGGCACAAACAAGTTTCATGGTTCAGCGTATTATCACAACCGCAATCCGCGCTTTAATGCGTTTGGCGATCCGACCATTCCGCGTACAGCCGGCGCAGACGAAACCATCTTTCGCGGCACTGACCTGAAAATGTACGGCGGCACGCTTGGCGGCCCCATCGTGAAAAACAAAATGTTCTTTTTCTCGTCGTGGGAGCAATGGTTCGACAAACGCCCGATCACGGTGAAAATCACTGTGCCGACAGCATTGGAACGACAGGGCAATTTTAGCCAAAGCCGCATTGGCAGCTATGCCGTTTGTCCGACCGGTACGACCTGCGCACGCCCGATTTACGATCCCTTCACTTCTACAGGAACAAGCGGTGTCCGCACTATTTTTGCGAACAACGTGATTCCAACCAATCGCTTCGATGCGACCGCAGTGAAACTGCTCGCCGAAGTTCCACTGCCCAATCTGCCGGGCAATGATTTGAACTGGCAAGGCACAAAAACCGAAAACGTAGATTATTGGAATATCTCGAACCGCGTGGATTGGAACATCAACGAAAAATGGAAATCATTCGCGCGCCTCGGTTATTTCAAAACGAACCTGCTGGAAACCCCGCAAGACAATACAGCAGGCAAGCTGTTCCCCGCAGCAGGCAGCCACCGCAACGGCTTGAGCATCGCGGCGGACACCGTTTACACGATTTCATCGTCGAAGATTCTGAATCTGCGCGCAAATTACCACAAGCTGATTGACGAATTCGCTGCGGGTGACAACTACATTCTTGGCAAATCTGGCATCGAAGCCTTGTGGCCGAATAATCCCTGGTACTCGTCGTTGTTCACGCGTGATTTAATTTATTACCCTGCAGTAGATGTGCCGACGGGAACTGTCACGAATCGCCTCGGACGTTCGGGCCGTGAATTCTGGCAACGTCCGCAGGGCTGGGGTGGTTCAGCGCGGATGAATTGGTACGCCGGCAATCACCAGATCAAATTTGGTGGCGAACTGCGTGTGGACAAAGGCAAAGGCGCACGCTTCGAGCCGATCAATTTGAACTTCCGGGCAAACAACACAGCCAGCCAAAACGCCAACGCGAACATTGCGACATCGGGCAACGAATGGGCGACATTCCTGCTTGGCGTGCTCGACAACAACACCAGCGGGCGACGCGTCCCCGTGCAGGAAGTCGTGACGAAAGGTTACTCAGCATACGGGCAGGACGATTTCAAATTGAGCAATCGCTTGACGCTGAATCTCGGCTTACGATGGGAATATGAACCCGGCCCAGTGGATCGCCAAAATCGCTTGTCGCAGCGGCTGGATTTGACGAACCCGATTCCTGAATTCCAGGCGACGCCGCCAAACATGCCCGCCGCCGTGCTGAATCTCCTGGCGACCAAAGGTTATAAGCCAACGTACAACGGCGCGTGGGTTTTCACCGATGCCAACAATCGCAATGCCTGGTCACGCCAAGCCTTGAACTTGCTGCCGCGCATTGGCGGTGCCTTCAAACTCGACAGTAAATCAGTGCTGCGTTTTGGCTATGCGCGCTACCTTTCCCCCTCATCGAAGATTCGTGATCCGCTCGGCGATTTCGTCAATCAATACACCGGCTATTCGACGATCAGCAACGTGCTGGGCACACTCAACGGTGTACCGCAGGCAACGCTTTCCAATCCGTTCCCAACGACTGGATCAGCGCCGAATCCGTTGCAACAACCAACGGAAAAATCGCTTGGTCGCTACACGAATCTTGGCAATGCGGTCAGCCTGGATCAATACGAACTGAAGCCGCAAAACAACGACCGCTTCACCGTGTCGTATCAACGCGAAATCTGGAGCCGGACGATTGTCAGTTTCGATTTCTTCTACAACAACGGCTTCAATCTGCCCATTGACGTAGACTTAAATCAGGCCGATCCAAACTTCACGTACGACAACCCGCGCTCGGTGACGAATGCCACGGTGGCGAATCCGTTCCGCAATTACCTGACACCGAGCGTCTTCCCCGGCGCGTTACGCAACGGCAATGCCAACGTCACCGTCGCGTCGTTGTTACGCCCCTTTCCGCAATATGGCGCAATCACGCAAACCAACACAGCGTTGCGTAAATTGCACGTGCAGTCGTACAAAGTGCAGGCGCAACGCCCATTTGCGCAAGGCCTGAGTCTGCTCGTGAATTACGCCTACCAGAACGAAGAGCAAACGGAATTCTTCGATGATCGTGCGATGTACGCGCGTAATTTGACGTGGCGGAATTTGCCGATTGCGCGGCATCGGTTCAATCACGCGATCACGTGGGAAATCCCGGTCGGCAAAGGCCGCTGGTTGCTCAAGGACGCACCCACGGCACTTGATCTGGTGGTGGGTGGTTGGCAACTGACAACGACGAATCGTTGGTATTCAGGTCGTCAGTTAAGTTTCACGCAAAATCTGCGTGTGAGCGGCAGCCCGAAAGTTGACAATCCGACCTTTGATCGTTGGTTTGACAAGTCGGTCTTCTCTGCCTTGCCGACTGGAACAGCGAGTGATCCAGCCAGCGTCGCGCGTACCAATCCGTTCACTTACGATGGCGTTGTCGGTCCTGGTACTTCGCAGGTAGACATGACGATGAGCAAGGCGTTTCGTATCCGCGAACGTTATAAATTTGAGTTCCGTGTTGAAGCCTATAATGCGTTCAATCAAATCAACTGGGACAACCCTGTTCTGGATTTCAACAACGCGAACTTCGGCAAAGTCATCAGCAAACGTCAAGGCTACATCGGACGTGAGATTCAGTATGGCTTCAAGCTGACGTTCTAGGTTGGGGTAATTGGTAGTCAGAAGTCGGTAATTGGTAGAAAGTAATAGCGCCGATGGCCGACTTCGTTTTCACCTATGACAAAACGAAAGATTGCCTATTGGATCGTTTTTTGCTTGTTCGTCAGCCTTTGTACTAGCCACGCATTTGCGGCTGATGCAACGGTTGCGCCAAATGGTGATGGGCAATTTAAATCCATTCACGATGCGATTATGGCTGCGCCGCCGAACCTGCCGAGCGCTGCACGTCCGTGGGTGATTGCGGTCAAACCGGGCGTATACAAAGAATTGATTTACGTGCAGCAGGAACGCCGCTTCATTAAACTGGTCGGTGAAGATGCGAAGACGACGATCATTACGATGAACCTGCACGCGAACTTGCCGGGGCCAGACGGCAAACCCATCGGCACCTTTCGCACGCCAACGGTGCAGATTGATGGTGATGGATTCTCGGCAGAAAATATCACGTTTGAAAACTCGGCTGGCCCGGTTGGGCAGGCGCTCGCGGTGCGGATTGATGCGGACAAAGTGAGCTTCAAGAATTGTCGCTTCCTCGGCTGGCAAGACACGATTTTGACGAATCGCGGGCGGCACTATTTTGAGAATTGCTACATCGCCGGACACGTGGATTTTATCTTTGGCGCGGCGACCGTGTGGTTTGAGCGATGCCAGATTCATGTCTTACGCGACGGCTACATCACAGCGGCTTCGACGCCTGCCGAGCATCCGTTCGGTTATGTGTTTTCCAACTGCAAAATCACGGGTGAGCCAAATGTGAAAACGTATCTCGGACGACCTTGGCGCGGCTTTGCGAGTACGATGTTCCTTAACACTGAAATGTCTGACATCGTGCGTCCTGAAGGCTGGCATAACTGGACAGGGCCGGAACGCGAAAAGACGGCGCGTTATGCGGAATACAAAAGCACCGGCGCAGGCGCGAATGAGGCAGCGCGCGTGCAATGGGCGAAGAAATTGACTGAGGCCGACGCGAAAGCGATTACGCTGGAAAAAGTGCTGGGCGACTGGAATCCCAAAGCCGTCATTATTAATTCGATTAATATCTTTCGATTACACCCTTATCTTGTATTCCTGTCACGTAATCAACTGAAAAGAGATATTGAATATTCAAATGTAGGCGGTGAGAGGCTGAAGTTGGATGCATTTGTTCCCGAAGGAAACGGGCCGTTTCCTGCCGTGATTTTTGTGCATGGCGGAGGTTGGTCGGGTGGGGATAAAAAGGACGGCAATGAGCCTTTATTTCTTCCTGTTGCCAACCGCAACATCGCGTGGTTTACGATCAATTATCGCCTGGCACCAAAACATATATATCCTGCGCCAGTCGAAGACATCCATACGGCGATTCGTTGGGTAAAAGCGCACGCAAAAGAATACAACATTGATCCAAATCGCATCGCGCTGGTTGGCGAATCTGCTGACGGTCAACTCGTCGCGCAAGCTGTTGTGCTGGCGAAAGAAGCGGAACGCGTCGCAGCAGTCGTGCCGTTTTATGCGCCGATAGATTTCATTTTGGATATGGAACGGCGCGGCGGCTTGAGCACTTCGATGCGCGGTTTGTTTGGTCGCAAAGATGCGAAAGCCGACGAAGCCACCTTGCAATTGCTGCGCGAAGCGTCGCCGATCAATCACATTCGCGCGGGGTTGCCGCCGTTCCTGCTCGTTCACGGCACAGGCGATATGAGCGTGCTGTACAACTGGTCGCCGCTGTTTCAATCCAAGCTCAAGGCGGCAGGCGTGCCGTGCGATTTGATTACGATTCCTGATGGCACGCACGGCATGGCGAGTTGGGAAAGTTTCGCGCCGGAATACAAAACTCAGGTGGCCGATTGGATCGCCGCGCGGCTCGGCGTTAAAAGCGCCGCCGCCAATAAAACCGGGCGTCCGCAACTCTTTCTGATCGGCGATTCGACGATGGCGGACAAGCCGCTGGAAGACAATCCCGAACGCGGTTGGGGGCAATTGCTACCGACGTTTTTTGGCGACAAAGTGACGATCCAGAATCACGCAATGAATGGTCGCAGCACGAAAAGTTTTATTGACGAAGGTCGTTGGGACGCAGTGTTACGGCAACTCAAATCCGGCGATTGGGTGTTCATTCAATTCGGCCACAACGACGAAAAGAAAGAAGACCCGAAGCGATATGCCGCGCCACACACCGATTACAAAACCAATCTCGCGCGGTTTGTGAACGAAGCACGCAGCAAAGGCGCAACCCCGATTTTATTGACGCCCGTGATGCGACGGCGTTTCGATGCACAAGGGAAATTCTTCGATACACACGGCGAATACCCGGATGCGGTGCGGACCCTCGCCAAAGAATTGCACGTCACACTGATTGACCTGCATCAGTCGAGTCAAAAAGTGATTGAGCAACACGGCGCGGCAGACTCGAAAAAATTATTCCTGCATATCGCACCGGGCGCGTACAAATCGCTGCTCAACGGCAAACAGGACGACACCCATTTTTCGGAATACGGCGCAACACAAATGGCTGGACTCGTTGTCGCAGAACTGCGACGGCAAACTCTCGGACTCGTCTCTTTTTTGAAATAACCTATGAACAAACGTCGAGCTTTATGGATTTATCTGCTGGTGAATAGCACCGTAGTCCTCATCTTTGCGGTGTTGTTTTTGACGAAACCTGCATCGGGTCAAACGACTCCAGGCTGGCAACAGTTGCCCACTTTACTTGCACGCATCAAAGCACCGATGTTTCCGAACCGCGATTTCAAGATCACCGATTACGGCGCAGTGGCCGATGGCAAAACCGACAACACAGAAGCGATTCGCAAAGCAATTGCGGCCTGTAATAAAGCAAAAGGCGGGCGCGTCGTGGTGCCGCCGGGCGTGTGGCTGACGGGCGCGATTCACCTGAAAAGTAATGTAAATTTGCACGTCAGCGAAGGCGCTACGTTGAAATTCATCCCCGATCCAGCAAAGTATTTGCCGCTTGTGTTTACGCGCTGGGAAGGCGTTGAGCTGATGAATTACTCGCCGCTGATTTATGCCTTTGAGCAGGAAAACATCGCCATCACGGGCAAAGGCACACTGGATGGACAGGCCGATTGTGAACATTGGTGGCCGTGGAAAGGACGCACCAATTGCGGATGGAAAACGGGCGAGCCGAAACAGGACAAAGCGCGCGATCTGCTGATTGAAATGGGCGAAAAAAATGTGCCTGTCAGCGAGCGCAAATTCGGCAAAGGTTCGTATCTGCGCCCTAATTTCATTCAGCCTTATCGTTCGCGCAATATCCTGATCGAAGGCGTGACGATTCTCAATTCACCGATGTGGGAAATCAATCCCGTACTTTGCACCAACGTCACTGTGCGCGGCGTCACCGTCAACAGCCACGGCCCCAACAACGATGGCTGTGATCCTGAATCGTGCCAGGACGTGCTGATTGAAGACTGCCTGTTTGATGTGGGCGACGATTGTATTGCGATTAAATCAGGCCGCGACAACGATGGGCGTCGTGTCGGCGTAGCTTCGGAAAACATCATCGTGCGCAATTGCACCATGAAAGATGGACACGGCGGTGTCGTCATGGGCAGCGAGATTTCCGGCGGCGTGCGCAACGTCTTCGTCGAAAACTGCAAAATGGACAGCCCGAATCTGGATCGCGCGTTGCGCTTCAAATCGAACGCGCGGCGCGGTGGTGTGATTGAAAATGTGTTCATGCGCAACGTCGAAGTCGGGCGCGTTGCCGAAGCAATTTTGACAGTGGATTTTCTGTACGAAACCGGCGCGAACGGGCCACACAAACCGGTCGTGCGCAATGTACAGATTGAAAAAGTCACCAGTGCTTCCAGCCCACGCGTGATGTGGATTGCCGGTTTTCCGGGCGCGACGATTGACAACATTCGTTTCATTGATTGTATCTTTCGCGGCGTCGAGGCAACGGAACAGCTTCAGCAAGTCGGCTTGATTTCTTTTCAGAACGTGACCATTGAACCGATGAAAAAAGGGCGCAGCCGAAACTCCGTTGAGGCCAAGCCATAACTAACCAGGATGAAAATTATCGGAATGAAACCACCGAGCACACAGAGAATACGGAGAGCAGAAGAGAATGAGAGAGAACTCGCTTTCATTCTCTCTCTCTCTCCGTGCGCCCTGTGTTCTCGGTGGTGGAGTTCTTCTTTCCGATCAAATCTGACACGTGCTTTGCGGGAATGAAATTCAGTTCGTTTGACAAACCTCCGAACCGTAGGAGGTGCGTTTATTTGGCAGGTAGATTATTAAGACCTGTGAAATTTGATTTTTTTAGGAGAGGTTATGAATAAAAAAGTTTACTGCTTTATGCAAAGCGCGCTGTTGGCGCTTTTATTGGCAGCAGCCTTCGTCTTGCCTACGTCCGCTCAAGAAGCGCGCGGGACGATTACTGGACACGTCAAAGACAGCAGTGGCGCAATTGTTCCCAACGCCAAAGTCGTCATCACCAATGTCGCCATGGGAACGACCACCACGATCAACTCGAACGAGACGGGGTTTTATCAAGCTCCGTATTTATTGCCCGGCACCTATCAAGTAGTGGTCGAAATCAAAGGCTTTAAGAAATACATCCGCGACGGTATCGTGCTGCGAGTAAACGACAACATCGAGATCGACACCGCGCTGGAAATTGGCGATGTCGGCGAATCGGTCACGGTCACAGCGGACGCACCGCTGCTCGAAACGACCTCTGGTTCGATGGGACAGGTCATTGACTCGCGTCGCGTTGCCGAACTGCCCATCCCGCACGGCGACCCGTTCAAGCTGATTGGCTTGGCGGCGGGTGTGTCATTCTCGCGCGATTTGCGCTTGGATCGTCCGTTCGAGCCAACGCACATTGTCGGTTACTCGATTGACGGTACGCGTGCCAATCGCAGCGACGTGATGATTGACGGCGTGCCCAGTACGTCCACTGCGAACGCTGGCGAAGTGATCGCTTCGTTCGTTCCGCCGCAGGATTTGGTGCAGGAATTCAAGGTGCAGACCGCTACCTTCGACGCACAGTTTGGTAATACCGAAGGTGGCGTCACCAACATCAGCATTAAGTCGGGAACGAATAATCTGCACGGCACCGCATACTGGACGAAGATGGCCCCGGCACTATTCGCCAATGACTTCTTCGCCAATAAAGCTAAGCAGGCGCGTCCAGAGTTCACCTATGACCGTTGGGGTGGAACCGTTGGCGGCCCGGTATGGATTCCGAAGCTTTACAATGGTCGCAACAAAACGTTCTTTATGTACGGCGTCGAAAGCATTCCCGAATCGCGTCCGCGCAACAACGGCACGCCCACAATTCCGTCGGAAAAAATGCGCAATGGCGATTTTTCAGAGTTACTGGCGGCTAATGCGGGCTATCAGCTCTACAACCCGTTTTCAGCCCGCGCCGATGGCAGCCGCATCCGACGCGATCCGTTTTATTGCGATGCCGCAGGCAATCCAACAGCCTTGAATGCCAACAAAACACAGGTGGTAGGTACGCCATGTAACAAACTCCCCTCCGCCTTGATCAATCCGATCTCCCGGAAGTTTGTGGACACCTACATGCCCAAACCAACCAGTGCGGGCGCGGCAGACGGAACCGGTAACTTCACGCAGTCAGATTTGCTGGAGCAAATCAAATACCTCTCAAACACGATCCGCATTGACCACGTTGTCAACGAGCGGCATCGGGTCTTCGGTCGTGCCAGTTGGTACAACCGCGATAGCAACTACAACAATTATTATCGCAACATTGCTACCGGCGAATATTTCCTCTTCAAATCGCGGCAAGGCACCTTCGATCACGTGTGGACGCTCTCACCAACGATGGTTTTGAACTCACGATATGGGTATAACCGCTTCATCCGAGGTACGAATTCCAACCCCGGCAATCGTGGGTTCGATCTCGCGTCTCTGGGATTCCCCTCGTATTACAACAACCTGATCCCAGAAGAAACCCGACGCTTCCCGCGCTTTGACATCAATGGGTATCAGGGCACAGCCGTGGGCGGCGAATTGCGACCGACCGACACGCATTCGTACAATTCCACGATGAATCAATCACTGGGCGCACACGCCGTAAAGTATGGCGTGGAGTTCCGTTCATACCGCGAAACCGACAAGTTTTTCGGTAACAACCAAACGGGTCAATTCGTGTTCGGCTCCAACTGGACACGTGGGCCGCTCGACAATACAGCAATCCCCGGCGATCTGGGCTTTTCCTTCGCGTCGTTCCTGCTGGGATTACCTACCAGCGGAGCCATCGCAATTCCGGCAGATTACGCTGAGCAATCCACGACCACGGGAATTTTCATCCACGATGATTGGAAAATCACTCCCAAGCTGACGCTGAATATTGGGGTCCGCTACGAAATTGAAGGTGCGCTGACCGAACGATTCAACAAGAGCGTTCGCAGCTTCGACTTCTTTGCAACACAACCGATGGAAGCTGCGGTGAAAGCCAACCTGGCCCGAACTCCGGTGCAGGGCGTAGACCCGAATCAATTTTTCGTGCGCGGTGGGTTGACCTTCGCAGGCGTGAACGGAGAACCACGAGGTCTATATAAAACGCCGAAAAGTAACTACATGCCGCGTTTCGGTTTTGCCTACAAACTGTCGGACAAAACTGTCGTGCGCGGTGGCTATGGGATCTTCTACGGATTCCTGGGACAACGACGTAGCGACGTCAATCAGATTGGATTTAGCACCAATGTCCCGCTCAACGTCACGCTCAACAATGGTCTGACTTTCCTCGAAACCCTCAGCAATCCATTCGAGACGTACAGGAACGGATTGCCCGCCGCGTCAGGAGCATCGCAAGGCGCTCAGACATTCCTGGGACAAGGCATCTCGTTCTTTAACGACAGACCGCTTTCGCCCTACAACCAGCGATGGGAACTCAGTCTCCAGCGCGAACTGTCATCCGGCTTCGTAGTTGATGCCGCCTATGTTGGCAATCGTGGTACGCATGCCGAAATCACACGGAACATTAACGCGCTGCCCAATCAGTACCTGAGCACAAGCACGACGCGTGACAACACGACCAACTCGTATTTAGGTGCCTTGGTAGCTAATCCGTTCGCCGGACAAATGCCCGCGAGCGCCCCGGTAGGCTTCCGCTCGGCGACCATCGCACGCTCACAACTGCTGCGGCCCTTTCCACAATTCGGCGACATCAATACGACGAACAATGATGGCTATTCGTGGTATCACTCGCTTCAGGCCAACGTGAATAAGCGATTCGCCAATGGCTATACGTTCGGCATAAGCTATACCTGGTCGAAGTTTATGGAAGCCATCTCCTACCTCAACGCGGCGGATCCACTTCCAACAGAAGTGATCTCCGATTTTGACCGGACACACCGCTTCACGATGAACGGCATCTACGAATTGCCCTTTGGCAAGGGACGCCGTTTCCTAAGCAATGTCAATCAGGCAGGTTCATATCTCATCAGTGGCTGGCAGCTTTCGGGGATTTATCAGTATCAAAGCGGTTCGCCGATTAACTTCGGCAACATCTTCTTTACGGGAAGCTTCGACAACATCCCGCTGCCAAGCAATCATCGCACGACCGACCGTTGGTTCAATACAAACGCCGGGTTTGTGCTGCCCTCTAATGCACAGCCGGTGAGCAACGTGCGGACGTTCCCGCTGCGGCTCAGCAACGTGCGGACTCAGCCGATCAATAACATTGATCTTTCAATCATCAAAAAGACGCAACTCTGGGAAGGAAAGAACCTGGAATTCCGTGGGGAATTCATCAACGCCTTCAACCACGTGTTGCTGCCCGCGCCGAACACAACGGTGACTTCGGCGGCCTTTGGCTCAATCGTCGCCAGCAATCAGGCAAACTATCCGCGTCGTATTCAGTTAACGTTGAAGTTCGTCTTCTAGGAGCGAGCGACAACCGAATCTGGGGAACCTCGTCACACGGGGTTCCCTATTTTTTTGGGCTAACATCAGACCCACGCGCATTGTCATTTTCTACCGCTCCTGTTCAAATCAAATCATGAAGACCCGATCATTCGCCTTTGTTTTTGCGCTGTTGGCATTGACACAACTAAGTCTTGCGCAAACAGATTTACGGTTGTGGTTCGACACGCCCGCCACCAACTTCACGCAATCCTTGCCGCTCGGTAATGGACGACTCGGTGCGATGGTATTTGGAGGCGTCAACGAAGAGCGCATTGTCCTTAACGAAAGTTCGCTCTGGTCAGGCGGGCCGCAGGATGCAGACCGTTCGGACGCCGCGCAATATTTGCCGGAAATTAAACGACTGTTATTGGAAGGCAAAAACGACGAAGCGGAAAAATTGGTGTATGCGCATTTCACTTGTCAGAGCAAAGGTTCAAATCGCGCGCGCGGCAAAGATGAACCGTATGGTTCATATCAAGTGCTGGGCAATCTGCATTTGAATTTTCCTGGCAAAACCACAGAAGCCACTGATTACAAACGTGAATTAAATTTGAGTGACGCGACCGCACGCGTGAGCTACGAACAAGGCGGCGTGCTATTCACCCGCGAAGTATTTGTCAGCGCATCCGATGAAGCGATCATCATACGCTTGACCGCCAACAAACCCGGCGCGATTCACTTCAGCGCCGCGCTGGATCGGCCTGAACGCTTCGCCACCGTAGCCGACGGCAACAATGGCTTGCTGATGAGCGGCCAACTCAACAACGGTACGGACGGCAAAGGAATGAAGTATGTTGCGCGATTGCATGTGCAGGCAAGCGGCGGCGCGACTAATGTTGACGGTAACAGCGTGCGCGTCACAAATGCGAACGAAGCAATTATTTTCATCACGGCTGCAACCAATTTTCGCGGCTTTGCCGGACGACAAACGGCAAATGAATTAGCGGCTTCAGCGAATGATTTACAAAAAGCTACGGCAAAAAATTTCTCGTCTTTGCTGGCCGCGCATAAATCTGATTACGAAAAATATTTCAATCGCGTACGCCTGACGTTGCCGACAAATAATGAAACAGCGACGTTGCCTACGCCTGCGCGATTGCGTGCCGTAGCGAATGGCGCGAACGATCCTGCGCTCGCGGCGCTATATTTTCAATTCGGTCGTTATTTGTTGATCTCGTCTTCGCGCCCCGGCGGCTTGCCCGCGAATTTGCAAGGCATTTGGGCAGAAGAAGTGCAGGCTCCGTGGAATGCCGATTGGCATCTGAACATCAATGTGCAGATGAATTACTGGCTGGCAGAAAACACGAATCTTTCCGAATTGCACGAACCTTTATTTGCATTGATTGCGTCATTGCAAAAACCAGGCGAGCGCACGGCCAAACTGTATTACAACGCGCGTGGCTGGGTCGCGCATGTCATCACGAATTTGTGGGGCTTCACGGCTCCGGGCGAAGGGGCGAATTGGGGTTCGACTTCCACGGGCGCAGCGTGGCTCTGTCAGCATCTTTGGGATCATTATCTGTTCACACGCGACAAAGAATTTCTCAAACGCGCGTATCCGGTGATGAAAGGCTCGGCGCGATTTTATGCCGATATGCTGATCGAAGAACCAAAGAATAAATGGCTCGTCACCGCACTTGGCAATTCTCCCGAAAATGCGTTTCAAATGCCCAATGGCAAGACCGCTCACGTAGCAATGGGGCCAACCATTGACCAGCAATTGTTGCGTTATTTATTCGACGCCTGCATTGAAGCGTCAAAAACACTCAACACCGACGCCGAGTTCAGAAAAGAATTAAGCGAAAAACGCGCACGCCTCGCTCCCACACGGATTGGCGGTGACGGACGCGTAATGGAATGGCTGGAAGAATACAGCGAACCAGAACCAACGCATCGCCACGTTTCGCATTTGTGGGGCCTGTACCCCGGCGCGGAAATCACACCTGAAGCGACGCCCACGTTGGCAGCAGGCGCGCGCAAAACGCTCGAAGGACGCGGCGATATTTCGACTGGCTGGTCACTTGCGCACAAATTGAATTTCTGGGCACGGCTCGGCGACGGCAATCGTTGCAACAAGCTATTGACGTTGCTGCTGACGCCAGTGGGCTTTCGTAAAGAGGTCGAAGGCGTGCGCTTTCAGGGCGGCAGTTACGACAATTTATTCGACGCACATCCGCCCTTTCAAATTGACGGCAATTTTGGCGCAGCCGCAGGCATCGCCGAAATGCTGGTGCAAAGCCACAACGCCGCAATTCGTTTACTACCTGCGCTGCCCGATGCCTGGATCGAAGGCCGTGTCACAGGCTTACGCGCGCGCGGAGGATTTGAAATAGATGTCGTATGGAAACACGGTCAGCTCACAAGTGCGACCATACGTTCTTTACTTGGCGAATCAATCACCATTCGCTACGGCGGCAAAGAGTTAAAATTGAAAACAAGCAAGGGCCAGTCTTATAAACTGAACGCCGAGCTAAAAAGCACACGCTGATTCCCTGATCTAAAATTCAACTTAAAACAGTCTTGACAACGAGGTCCTTCACCCATATAGTTCGGCTCTCGAATTAAATCCCTTCCAAGCTGGTCTGATAGTGATGCGAAAAATTGATTTGACCAATTTTCAGGTGGCAACCAGTGAAACGGCACGTGATATTAACCGCCGTGTCATGCTCAATTTAATTCGTCAACATCAACCGATTTCACGCGCAGACCTGGCCCGGCACTCCGGGTTACAACGAAGTACGGTTTCTGTCATTGCAGAACAACTCATCAAGGAACGATGGGTCACGGAAGGGGCTATCGGACACGTACCGCGTGGACGGCGTCCTCGTTTTCTTCATCTGAATAAAGAACGGATCGGGGTCATTGGCGTAGTGATTCGCCCCGCGCAAACGATTTGGGGAGTGGCTAATCTGAACGCGCATTTCTCGGTGCAGGAATCGTTTCCAACCCCCAAAGACCCTGAGCAGTTTATTGAAACTTTGTGCCAGCGCCTGAGCCATGTGGTGAAAGCTCATCCTGAAATTTCTTACGAAGGGATTGGGATTGGCTTGCCGGGACGAGTGGACTTAGCGACTCAGAAATTAGTGTTTGCACCGAACCTGAGCTGGCGCGGTGTGGACTTGAAAACTCCGCTTGAGCGGGCCATCGGGCTGCCCGTGGAATTGGAAAATGCGGCGAACGCTTGTGCTTTGGCTGAGGTTTGGTTTGGGCATCATTCCGTTAGTAATTTGGTTGCCGTGACCGTTTCCGAAGGGATTGGTGCAGGTATCCTGATGAACGGGCAATTGGTGCGCGGAACGTCCGGCGCAGCCGGTGAATTCGGACACGTCACCATTGTCGAAGGCGGGCAACAATGTCAATGCGGCAATCACGGTTGCTGGGAGATTTACGCATCCAATTCTGCGGCTGTCCGTTTTTATATGCAGGCGACCGCCCCACAACGCAACGGCAAGCCTCTCGATAAGGTGATGTCACCAACCTTTGAGGATGTCTTGCGCTTGGCAGAACAGGGAGCACCCAAAGCCGTTGAAGCATTACAACAAATGGCGCATTACATTGGCATTGGTCTGGCCCTTCTGGTAACTGGATTGGCTCCTGATGTCATTGTAATTGTTGGCGAAGTGACTCGGGCGTGGTCCCAGATCGGCCCCATCATTGAACAAACCATTCGGCAGCGTTCTTTGACGCACGCCATCCCGCACATTGTTCCGACCGATCCCGCCAGCCAGCCGCGCTTGCGGGGTACAATCGCGCTGGTGTTACAGAAGCATTTTAGTGCTCCAGAAATAGCTTGAAAGCAGTCGTTTTTTGAGATGAGGGACGAGGCTTTTTCGCTTCTATAACTTTGAGTAATTCAAGTATTTGTTGTCATCTCAAACAATATACAAAACGAGAGCGGGTGAGGCGGGAGCAAGTCCTAAAGAGTCTAATTGAAATTGCTCACTCGCCTTCTTGTAGGGAAAGAAGCCGAAGATCAGCAGGCTTCTCGGTGAGAGATCATCGCCGCTCCTCGGATGTAATTTATGTTGAGGCTTATGTTGGGCGCTCTTCGCCATTAAAGATAATTTTATTGGCAGTACTCCTTTGAGCGCAGCGCTGAGAGTCGCAGCCCAGAAGGGCTCTCAGCGCATTTTTCCTTTGGAGTCGTTGCATGCAAAAAATGCTACGTCATCTTGTGTTCCTCACACTCCTGCTTTCCATTGCTGTTGGGGCTGAAACGGGCTATGAAGTCTGGCTTCGCTACCCACCGCTTCCGGTACATTTGCTGCGTGCCGTACAATCCCGCTTCACAGCAATTGTCGTCCCCGGCAACTCCGCAACGCTAACCGCCATTCGCGCCGAATTGTCTGCGGGATGTTCTGGTTTAGTGGGGATCCCCATTCCGGTTCGAGAAATCATTGAGCGTGATGGGGCAATATTGGTCGGCACACCAAAAAGCTCACCCCTGATTGCCAAACTCAAAATCAACCTTGCTTCGCTTGGGGCCGAAGGGTTTGTAATTCAATCAGCGAAAGTCAACGGGCGAGCGACCACCGTCATTGCTTCTGAAAGCGAAGTTGGCGCATTGTACGGCGCATTCCATTTTTTGCGACTACTGCAAACCGGACAACCGATTGACAAGTTGAAGGTCAGCCAAAAGCCGCGCCTGCAAGTACGCATGCTGAATCATTGGGATAATCTCAACGGTTCGATTGAACGCGGCTACGCGGGGCGTTCGTTGTGGAAGTGGGAAGAATTGCCGGACAAGATTGATGATCGCCTGAGAGATTATGCGCGCATCAACGCTTCGATTGGCATCAACGCGACGGCGCTGAATAACGTGAATGCAAACTCACGTAGCCTGAGCGTCGAATACCTGAAAAAAGCTGCCGCGATTGCGAATGTCTTTCGACCTTACGGCGTGCGCGTGTTCTTGTCCGCACGATTTTCTGCTCCGATTGAACTCGGTGGACTGAAAACTGCTGATCCGTTTGATCCCGCCGTTGCCGAATGGTGGAAGAAAAAAGCGGATGAGATTTATCAACTTATCCCCGACTTCGGCGGCTTTCTGGTCAAAGCCAATAGCGAAGGCCAGCCGGGGCCGCGCACGTACAATCGCAATCACGTAGACGGCGCAAACATGCTCGCGGCTGCTGTTGCGCCACACAACGGCATCGTCATTTGGCGCGCGTTTGTTTATGACATGAAAGAAGGCTATGACCGTGCGGCGGCGGCCTATGACAACCTGCAACCCTTCGATGGCAAGTTCGCCGCGAATGTCTTGCTGCAAGTCAAAAACGGCCCGATAGATTTTCAACCACGCGAACCGTTCCATCCGCTGTTCGGCGGAATGCCGAAAACACAGGTGATTCCTGAATTTCAAATCACGCAAGAATACTTGGGACAATCAAACAACCTCGCCTTTCTCGCTCCGATGTGGCGCGAAGTATTGGACGCCGATACCTACGCCAAAGGCAAAGGCTCAACCGTCACCAAAGTCGTGGACGGCAGCTTGTATAAACAAAAACTCACTGGCATCGCGGGCGTAGCAAACACTGGCTCCGACCGCAATTGGACGGGGCAAGACCTGACGCAATCGAACTGGTACGCCTTCGGGCGACTCGCGTGGAATCTTGATTTAAGCTCCAAACAAATCGCTGACGAATGGATTCGGATGACGCTCACGCACGAGGCCAAAGCCGTTGCGACTTTGACACGCCTGCTAACCGAATCGCACGAGGCTGTCGTGGATTACATGACACCGCT
>JAEUQN010000083.1 GCA_016789725.1 Blastocatellia bacterium
TTCGGGCTTTAGACTATTTACTCTCCCGCCCAGAGGTTGATCCAAAGCACGTCGGCCTCACAGGCAATTCCGGCGGCGGCACGATGACGACGTGGTTGTGTGGTTTGGATGAGCGTTGGACGATGGCTGCGCCGGGTTGTTTTGTGACAACGGTGCGCCGCAATCTGGAAAACGAACTGCCGCAGGACAGCGAACAGTATCCGCCGAAGATGCTGGCGCTCGGTTTGGATCACGATGATTTTATTGCCGCGATGGCTCCGAAGCCGGTGATTTTATTGACGAAAGAGCGCGACTATTTTGACGTGCGCGGTTCGGAAGAAGCGTATGCGCGGCTCAAGCATTTGTACAAATTACTTGGCGCTCCCGACAACATTGCGATGTTCACAGGGCTGACAGGGCACGGTTACTCTCAGGAAAACCGTGAAGCGATGTACCGCTTCTTCAATCGCGTGACGAAAGTTTCAGACGCGCAATCCGAGCCAGCCATCACGCTCGAAAAAGACGAAACGCTATCCTGCACGCCGCGCGGGCAAGTGTCAGAATTGAACTCGCGCACGGTCTTTTCATTCACGGCTGAGAAATCAAAAGCGTTAGCGAAGACGAGACAACGCTTGAGCGGCGCAGCCTTACAACAAGCGGTCACCGATGTTTTGCAATTGCCAGCACGCACTGGCACACCCGACGCGCGCATTCTGAATCGCATGACGCGCCGTCAATATCCGACCAAAGACTTCACCGCCTACGCTGTCGAAACCGAACCCAACGTGCAAGCCATCGTCTATCGTCTGTCCGACGCACCGCATTATTCGCGCCCATTGACAGGGCAAAAACGCGCTGTGTTGTATGTCTCGCATTTGTCGAGCGATGCGGAATTACGCGAAGAAGCGTTGTTGCGTGAATTGTTGGCGAGCGAATCGAACGCGATCTTTTACACCTGCGACGTGCGAGGCATCGGTGAATCGTTGCCGAATACGTGCGGCGAAAATCATTTCTTTATGCCGTATGGCAATGATTACTTTTACGCAGGACACGCGCTGATGCTGGATTGGCCATACGTTGGGCAAAAGACGTTTGATGTGTTGCGTGTGCTGGATTGGCTGAAGAGTTATGGTCATACCGAAATTCACTTGGCAGCGAAAGGGCGCGGCGCAGTTCCGGCGACGTTTGCGGCATTGTTGGCTGACAATGTAGTGCAAGTTACCTTGAAAAACGCGCTGACGTCGTACACAGCCATTGCCGAATCAGAGCATTACGCCTGGCCACTGTCGTGCCTGTTGCCGGGCGTGCTGACGAAGTTTGATTTGCCCGATTGTTATCGCGCACTGGAACAGAAAAAGCTGCGTCAAATTGAACCGAAAGGCGCATAAAATCGAGATGCTTTTCACCACAGAGTTTACACAGAGGTACGCAGAGAATTTCTCTGTGAAACTCTGTGATTCCTCCGTGTCTCTGTGGTGAAAAAGCTTCGATCATACAGGAGACTGCAATTATGGCGAATGACTCAAAAACTCTTTTCCGCCCCTTCATCGCGGCTGAAACGAAATTACGCGAATTCACGCCGATCCCACTGATCTTCGGCACGCTGCTCGGCATCGTGTTTGGCGCGTCGTCGTTGTACCTCGTGCTGAAAACGGGTTTGACCGTCAGCGCCTCAATTCCAGTCGCAGTCATTTCGATCACGATCTTTCGCTTGCTTTCGAAAGTTGGTTTGAAGAACGCGACGATTTTGGAAAACAACATTGTGCAAACCGCTGGTTCCGCTGGCGAATCCATCGCGTTTGGCTTTGGTGTGACGATGCCCGCGATCCTGATTTTAGGCTTCAACCTCGAATTGGTGAATGTGATGCTGGTCGGCGTGCTTGGCGGGTTGCTTGGCATCCTGATGATGATTCCGCTCAGGCGTGCGTTGATTGTGCAGCAACACGGCGTACTGAAATATCCCGAAGGCACAGCGTGCGCTGAAGTGCTGAAGGCGGGTGCGGATGATGAATCGCTCGCGGCGGCAGCGGCTTCAGGTGACGTCGAAATTAGCAAAACGAAGATTGGCGCGAAGACGATCTTCACCGGCTTCGGCATCGGCCTCGCGTACAAATCCGCGATGTCGGCATTCAAGTTATGGAAGGAAGTGCCGGAGCGTGTGTTCGGCGCGCCATTCAAGAGCGGTTCCATCTCGGCAGAGATTTCGCCCGAACTGCTCGGCGTCGGCTACATCATCGGGCCGTACATCGCGGGGCTGATGGTCGGCGGTGGCGTGCTGGCCTATTTGGTACTAATCCCGGCGATCCAATTTTTTGGCGGCACCTCAGAGGTGGCTCTCGCGCCGGGCACGACGCCGATCAAAGATATGTCGCCTGACGAAATTCGTGGCGCGTATATTTTGTACATCGGCGCTGGCTCCGTCGCTGCGGCAGGCATCATCAGTTTGTTTCGTTCCATCCCGACCATTTGGAGCAGCATTCGCAGCGGCATTAGCGATCTGCGCGGCTCGACTACCGCCAGCAGCAGCAATGCGCCGCGTACCGAACAAGACATTTCGATCAAATGGGTCGCCATCGGTATTGTCTTGTTGATGGTGCTGATTATGGCGTTTCGTTCATTGCACATGAATTTGCTCGGCGCGGTGATGATTGTGCTGTTCGGCTTTTTGTTTGTGACGGTATCGTCGCGGCTGACGGGCGAAGTCGGTTCGTCCTCGAATCCAATTTCGGGGATGACGATTGCGACATTGCTGCTGACGTGTTTGATCTTTCTCGTCGTCGGATGGACAACGCCGCCGTATTACGTGACCGCGCTGTCCGTCGGCGCAATCGTGTGCATCGCCGCATCGAATGGCGGCACCACTTCGCAGGATTTGAAGACGGGCTTTTTGGTTGGCGGCACGCCGAAGTATCAGCAGATTGCGATTCTGTTCGGCTCGCTGGCATCGGCAATTGTACTGGGGCCGATTCTATTACAGTTGAATAACACGGGAACTGTTTACGTGCCGCAGACGACTACCGAATTGCGCGCGAATGTGGCGGAATTGAAAGACCGCGAGAGCGTACACGGCCCACAAGCTGACGGCAAATCATATTTCACGTGGCATCACACCGACAGCAATGGCGAGACAAAAAAGTATCTCGTCAACGATCAAGGCGTGCCGGTGTATTTGGTTGATCCCGGCATCAATGGAACCGTAGACAAACGGCCTGACGGTACGTCTGTACCGAAGTTCGACGCGCCAAAAGCGGTGCTGGTTTCTTACATCATCAAAGGCATTCTGGATCAAAAGCTGCCGTGGGGATTGGTACTGCTTGGCGTGATGATTACGGTGATGTTGGAGTGCGCCGGAGTGCCTTCGCTGGCGTTTGCGGTCGGTGTATATTTGCCGCTTTCAACTTCGTCGCCAATTTTTATTGGCGGCGCAATTCGTTGGGCGGTGGATTTGTACCTGCGCAAAAAGCTCGCCGCGCAAAACCTGACCGAAGAACAATTCAATGCCGAAACGGATAAAAGCCCCGGCGTGCTGATGGCTTCGGGCTATATCGCAGGCGGCGCGATTGCGGGCATCGTGATTGCGTTTTTGGCAGGCGTGTTGACTGATACGAATCGCAAGATCGAAGAATGGGCAGGCGCGCACAACCCGTTCTTTACGGGCGAAACCGCGAATCTGCTGTCGCTGATTCCGTTCGTTGCGTTGATTGTGTTGTTGTATTTGACGGGGCGCGAGAAGATTTTGACGAGCCGCGCGCGCGAGGATTGAGAGAGTTTTTTTACCGCAGAGGTGCAGCGGGTCGCGGAGTTTTTTTGAGAATACGAAACAAAGGGAAATAACGAAACAGATGGAATGGCTAGACCCTCTGCGGTTCCTCTGCGGTGAAAAGAAATTTGGCTACTGAAAATTTGGAGGAAAAGAATGAATACGAAATATCGAATTGCCTTGCTGGTACTGTTTTTATTCGCGCTGCCGACCTTCGCACAACCCACACGTCCGAACATCGTCTTCATTATGACCGACGATCACGCGGCGCACGCGATCAGTTCGTATGGCAGCAAATTGATCAAAACGCCGCATCTGGATCGGCTCGCGCGCGAAGGGATGCGGTTTGAGAATGCCTTCGTCACGAATTCGATTTGCACGCCGAGCCGCGCGGTCATTCTGTCAGGCAAATATTCGCATCTGAACGGTGTGCCTGTCTTCAATCATATAGACAACACGCAGCCGCTCGTGTCGAAGTATCTGCAAGCGGCAGGCTATCACACCGGAATGATTGGCAAATGGCATCTCGGCGGCAACAATCCCAATCGCCCGAATGATGGTTCGCCGACGGGCTTTGATTATTGGAATATTTTGCCGGGGCAGGGCGCGTACTTTGATCCGGTGATGATTGAAATGGGGCAGCGCAAAAAGCTGACGGGCTACGCGACCGACATCATCACCGACCTTTCGATGGACTTCATCAAAAAGCGTCCGACCGACAAGCCGTTTTTCCTGATGTATCACCACAAAGCGCCGCATCGGAATTGGCAACCGGCGGAGAAATATCGCAAGCAATACGAGAACTACGAACCACCGATTCCTGCCACGTTTGATGACGATTACAAAGGCAAATCGGATGCTTCGCGCAACGCGACGATGCATATTGATGCGGATTTGAATGACACCGATACGAAGGGGAAACCGCCTGCGGGTTTGAGCGGCGCGGCCTTGAAGAAGTGGAAATTCACGCGCTACATGCAAGACTACCTCGCGTGCGTGCAATCCGTAGACGACAACATCGGGCGCTTCCTCGACTTCCTGGATCAGTCCGGTTTGGCCGAAAATACGATTGTGATTTATACGTCGGATCAAGGCTTTTTCCTCGGCGAGCATAACTTCTACGACAAGCGGTTTATGTATGAAGAATCGCTGCGCACGCCCTTCATCGTGCGCTGGCCGAAACGCATTAAAGCCGGTTCAGTCAGCAAAAGCATGATCCTGAACTTGGATTTTGCGCCGACGTTCCTTGATGCCGCCGGAGCGAAAATTCCTGCCGATATGCAGGGTCGCAGCATTCTGCCGTTGTTCACGGGCAAGACGCCACGCGATTGGCGGACTTCGATGTATTACCGCTATTACCATCCGGGGCATCACAACGTTGCCGCGCATTACGGCGTGCGGACGTCACGCTACAAATTGATTTACTTCCACAAACTCAATCAGTGGGAACTGTACGATCTGCAAAAAGACCCCGGCGAGATGCGCAATATTTACAGTGAGCCAAGCTCTGCAAAGACGGTCGAGAGCTTGAAGAAGGAATTGCAGCGGCTCAAAAAAGAATTCAAAGACGACGATCAGTTTGCCGATAAATTGCCCGCCGATGATGTGGGATGATATGCGTAAGGTCGTTTATGCAGCAAGTATTGCCGTCTTGATTTTTGACGCTTTAGCTTCAATAGTCTCTCGTACATTTGAAGTTCGATATTACTACTTTAGCTTTGGGTCACTTATCATCTATTTCCTGGCAGGGGCTTATACGGCAAAGACAGGAAGATTACGAGATGCATTCATCAACCTAATGCTCATCGGATTGGTAGATGCATCTATAGGCTGGTTGATTACAGGTTTTATCAAGCCATTTCAGACCGGCAATCCCAAGCCAGAATCTATAGTGGAATTCCTTTTGATTGCAGCTTTTGTAATGGCTATAGCTGTTGTGGTAGGTGGAGCGGGTTATTTGGTAAAGAGGCTTACGAATAAGAAAAGGTAAAAGTGAGGCATGACTGTTCAACTCCGAACCGCGATGATAACCGAAATTCCGGCGCTGGAAGCTTTAATTGCGGCTTCCGTACGCGGCTTGAGCGTTGATTTCTATTCGCCCGAACAAATCGAAAGCGCGCTGATTCACGTCTTTGGCGTGGATTCGCAACTCATCGCCGATGGCACGTATTTTGTCGCCGAATTGGATGGACAAATTGCTGGCTGCGGCGGTTGGAGCAAGCGCAAAACGCTCTTCGGCGGCGATCAGGCCAAAGAAGCAGAAGACAATTTGCTCAATCCGAACACTGACGCCGCGCGCATTCGTGCGTTTTTCATTCATCCTGATTTTGCGCGGCGTGGCATTGGCAAACAACTGATCGAAGCCTGCGAAACGGCAGCACAAAACGCAGGGTTTCGGCGACTGGAAATGGGGGCAACGTTGCCGGGCGAACCGATGTATCGCGCGGTTGGCTACGAAGTCATTGAGCGATTCGATCTGCCCTTTCCCAATGGTGTGGTGTTGCCGCTGGTACGCATGGGGAAGTCTTTAATCTAATTTGAGAACAACAAACCGAGAGAGGAATTAAATGAACAAAGTTCGTTGGGGCGTGCTCAGTACGTCCAATTTTGCCCAAACCAAAGTCATTCCCGCGATGCTCAGGGCGGAGCATACGCAGCTTGTCGCGCTTGCCTCGCGCGATTTGGCGAAAGCGCAGGCGGCGGCCACAAAATTCGGACTGCCGAAAGCCTACGGCTCGTATGAAGAACTGTTGGCTGATCCTGAGATTGATGTGATCTACAACCCGATGCCGAATCATCAGCACGTGCCATGGACGATCAAGGCGTTGGAAGCGGGCAAGCATGTGCTGTGCGAAAAGCCGATTGGTTTGAGTTCGGCGGAAGCGCAATTGTTACTGGATGCGGCGAAACACTATCCCCACTTGAAAGTGATGGAAGCGTTTATGTATCGGCTCCATCCGCAATGGATTCGCGCGAAACAAATCGTGCAAGACGGCGGCATCGGGGAACTGCGCACGATTCAATCGTTCTTTTCGTACTTCAACCGGGACGGCAACAACATCCGCAACAAAGCGGACATCGGCGGCGGCGGGCTGATGGATATTGGCTGTTATAACATTTCGTTTTCCCGGTTCATTTTTGATGCTGAGCCGAAACGAGTGATCGGTCTGGTGGATTACGACCCGGAATTTCAAACGGATCGGATTGCTTCGGGGATGATGGATTTCGGCAACGGCACTTCGACGTTTACTTGCTCAACACAACTGACTTCGTATCAGCGCGCGAATATTTTCGGAACAGAAGGTCGCGTGGAAATCGAAATCCCGGTGAATGCGCCGCCGGATAAACCGTGCCGAATCTGGCATCAGCGCGGCACCGACATTGAAGAAATCAGCTTTGATATTTGCGATCAATATATTCTCGAAACGGATGCGTTTTCGCTGGCGGTGCGCAATGCGACACCCGTGCCGACGCCGCTTGAAGACGCCGTCGCAAATATGAAAGTGATTGAGGCCATCGCCGAAAGCGGTCATAGTGGAAGCTGGGTCACGATAGCCTGACGTTTTTGGGTGCTGTCAGTCGTTAATAGTTTTCCTGCCTCGCTTGCCAAAACTTCGGCGCACCGCGTATGCTGCGCGCCGAAGTATCACACCTTTTTACACGGAGAAAATTCAATGCCCTGGACGCAAGTCTATTCGCCCGTTGCGGGCAATCTGTTTTTTTCGGCGCTGGTCGCTTCGATCCCGGTGGTCGTGTTGTTGGGATTGCTTGCCTTCTTTCACATGCGAGCGCATTTGGCGGCGCTGATTGGGTTGGCGGTGTCGTTGTTGATTGCGATAGCGGTGTATCAGATGCCCGTCACCTTGGCGCTGGCTTCGGCGGCGAATGGCGCGGCCTACGGATTGTTTCCGATAGGCTGGATTGTGCTGTGTGCGATTTTTATTTACGACATCACCGTCGTCACGGGCAAGTTTGAGATTATTCGGGCGACCGTCGCGCATCTGGCCAGCGATGATCGCATTCAAGCGTTGATTATCGCGTTCAGCTTCGGCGCGTTCATCGAAGGGGCCGCCGGGTTTGGAACTCCGGTCGCCATTTCGGCAGCGATGCTGATTGGCCTGGGATTCAAGCCGCTGTTGGCTTCGGGCATCGCGTTGATTGGCAATACCGCGCCGGTTGCGTTTGGTGCGTTGGGAACTCCGATCATTGCGCTCGCACGCGTCACGGGATTGCCGCTTGAACAGTTGAGCGCGATGGTGGGGCGACAGTTGCCCTTCTTTTCGGTAATTGTCCCGTTCTGGATGATCTGGGCGATGGTCGGCTGGCGCAGGATGTTGCAAGTCTGGCCGGCGTGTCTGACCTGCGGCGCGAGCTTCGCTCTGGTGCAGTTTCTGGTGAGCAATTATCACGGTCCGTGGGTCGTAGACATTGCCGCCGCGCTGGCTTCGATTGGCGCGTTGCTGGTGCTGCTGAGATTCTGGCAACCGCGCGAAATCATGCGGCAACATCAAAACGAAGAAACCGTTGCCAAACCATCAGGCAGAGAGGCGCTGATCGCGTGGATGCCGTGGATTGTTTTGTCCGTCGTCGTCTTCGTGTGGGGTTTGCCACAAGTCAAAACGTGGCTGAACAACATCAGCCTTCTCAACATCACCGTGCCATATTTGCATAATCAAGTGTTACGCGTGCCGCCCGTTGTCTTGCAACCCAAAGCGGAAGAAGCGGTGTTTGCACTGAACTGGTTGTCGGCGACCGGAACCGGATTATTGATCTCAGGGCTGATTTCCGGGCTGTTGCTGGGCCTGAGTCCGATGAAGTTAGTGCGACTGTTCGGCAACACAATCTGGCGGGTGCGGTATTCATTGGTGACGATTGCGGCGATGTTGGCGCTGGGCTTTTCGACGCGCTACGCCGGATTGGACGCCACGATGGGCTTGGCGTTTGCGAGCACGGGCAGCCTGTTTCCATTTTTCTCGGCCTTGCTTGGCTGGCTCGGCGTGGCGTTGACGGGCAGCGATACGTCATCCAATGTTTTGTTTGGAAACTTACAGCAAATCACCGCGCAACAAGTTGGCATCTCTCCCGTGTTGGCGGCAGCGGCGAATTCCTCCGGCGGTGTAATGGGCAAAATGATTGACGCCCAATCCATCGTCGTCGCAGGCGTAGCGACGGGACAGGAAGGCAACGAAGGTGAAATCTTGCGCTACGTGTTCTTTCACAGTTTGGCGTTGGCAATACTGGTCGGTGTGCTGATTTACTTGCAAGCGTACGTGTTTCCCGGCGTCGTGCCGTAAATGTGTAGCGCGATTTGCTAAATCGCGGTGTTTTCCCCGGTTCATCTGCGATTTGGCAAATCGCTTTACGCCGACTGGGTATGAATTTCCTGTGCTGCCCGATGACCCGATTCAATCGCGCCGTTCGCGCAATTGATAGGCCAATCGTTTCGGCACTTGATCGTTCCCGCCCGCAATGCGAAAGGTTGCGCGCGTCGCAGGCAATGCCATTTCGCTCAGCATCGCCCGCGCCGAAATACTTTCAATGTTGATCGCCATCAACGAAGAAACATACCGTTGCATCTGCTCCATCATTTCGCTCGGCGCTTCCAACTGCGTGAGCAATTCGGCAAAGGAAATTTTGTCGTACTCCGGGTGTGCGAAATGCTCGAACGGCGTTATCTGTTTGACCACATTCTTGAGCGCGTCTTGCGGCGTATTGATGAAAAGGTCAACTGAATAACTCTTCATCTCACTATTGCTTTCCTCCTGCCAGATACACTTCCTCTTACTTTGCCCCATGGGGCGAACGACTTCGTTTTTCTCTACAACTGTTGGTTAATCCATGATGGGCGGTTGCGGTACGCGAGCCAGTAACTCGGCGTACCGTTCGCCTACTTTTTCTAACACCCGCTGCCAGTCCGCAGACACCGGGCGTGTCGGATCAAAGGCGAGTGGTTGCCACACGGGCGTAGCATCCTTGCCTTCCTGCCACTGGGTGACAATCGCTTGATAAATGGCTTCGGATTGTTTGGCGGCTAAGCGCGCAATGTCACCTTTGACCTTCTTTCCTTGCAGTCCGCTCCCATACAATGCCGGACGTTTGGCGAGCGGCGGTTCGGCCGAAGGGGTTTTGAGTCCGGTACGGCGGCGCGCCATTAAACGCACATTCGAGCGTTTGTCTTGTGTGCGTTTGGGCTTCTGGTAGAGAAAGTCTTCTTCTTTGGTCAACAGATGCCAGACTAACTCGGCCAGCTTACGTGCCACGGCTACGACCGCCACATTGTGTCCACGCTTTTGGCTGACGCGCTGAAACAAGGCCCGCAGTGGCCCCGGGGCTTTACGCAAATGCTCGACGGCTTCCACCGCTAACCACCGCACATCACTGCGTCCTGTTTTCGTGATGCGTCCATGCCGCGCTTTCGTATCGCCCGATTGATAGGTGGAAGGCACTAAGCCAAAATACGCTCCCAGTTGTTTGGCGTAGCGGAAAGGTTTGATGTCGCCGATGGCAGCTAAGAGGCCTGCTCCGACCACAAGTGAAACGCCGGGAACCGAGAGCATCTGATCCAGTTGTTGACGCAAATGCGGACGCTCGACGACAAAAGCCGCAATCACACCTTCCACTTCCTGCAGGTGTTGTTCCAGCCGATCCAGTTCGATCAGAATCGCCCGCAGCCGTAAGCGGTCGAGACGGTCACATTGTTCGTCGCTCGCTTCGCACAACTGATCCAGCCATTGTCTACCGTTCGTGTCAAACAGATCGGCAAACTCATACTCCAGCAAATTGCGATGCAGGATGGAATGCACTGTGTTCTTGAGTTCCGTACGCCGATCCATCAGCGAACGCCGATCACTAAAGAGGTGACGCAGGGCTTCCGTGTCAGGATCCGGCAACCACACGAGAGGTAAATAACCGGCTCGTGCGAGTTCGGCCAAGACACGCGCGTCAATCTTGTCGGTTTTGATTTTGGCCGACGCGATCATCTTGGTGCGAATTGGATTGGAGGTGAGAATTTTGGCGGGCGATTGTTGCAGCCGCCTTGTGATGGCGTTGGAATTGGTCGTCACTTCCAGTGCAATGGTATCGAACTCGGTGAGTTCGGCGCGTAACAACTGAATGTTTTCGTGCGTCGTCTGAAAGCGCAGGGCCGCGATTGGCTTGCCTTCTGCATTGAGCGTCACAAGTTGGGATTCGCGTTTGGCGAGATCGAGACCGATTCAACGGAGCGCTGTATCCCCAGCCGCACGTGGTGGTAGAAAAGACATGGGATACTCCTGTTTTGAAAAGCCTTTGGAAAGGGGAGAGCCGAACACATCGGGAAGCCACCTGCGCTTCGCCTGGGCTTTCAGGCAAACTCAATTGCACGCCGAAGCGAGCGACATCCATTGATGCGATCTCTGGGATCAAAAAGGCGCGTGCGGCGGGGACGTTCACTCACGACCGCAGGCTCGTAGCCTATAGATATAGTCGAACGTACCCGCTGCGACTCGTTCAGGTATGAAGCAAGTCTCACAGCGCATCCCGATGCCTTCCCGATAAGAATGCACCACTCGTGGCCGATGCGTCCATCCGCAACGAGCGAACTTTCCATCAGGAATGCATGCTGGCAGTAACTGTGACACTGGCATCCACGCTCTTTTCATACCATTTATGACCATTTGCACCTGTTGGCATCAAGCTATCTGCGCCGCGAACCGCATCCGCCTTCAACCCAGACGAGCGAGTTGATTCACGAAACCTGGCTGCGATTGTTTGGGCATGAAACGCCGGATTTTGAGAGCCGCGCGCATTTCTTTGTCATTGCTGCGCGCCAGATGCGTCGCCTGCTGATTGATCGTGTGCGCGGCGCGCAGGCTGAGCGTCGTATCCCGAAAACCATTTTGCTGCCGATGAGCAACGCTAAACATCTTGTCGTTCCACCAGACGAACAGTTGTTGCTTGTAGATGAAGTGTTGCAGCAATTGGAAGCCCGTATGCCGCGCGCCGGGCAAGTCGTCGAGTTGCGCTATTTCGCCGGACTGACCGAAGAAGAAACTGCACGCATCCTGAACGTTTCGGTGATGACGGTGAAGCGCGATTGGAAGTTTGCGAAGTTGTGGTTGTTTGATCGTTTGGGCAAAGCGGGGAACTGAAATTCTTTTGTTCAGAGTTCGGAATCGCTTCTCAAGGCAATTCCTTGTATGATTTGCGGCAGGCGTGTGAAGATTCACGACCTGCTTTTTTATATTTGAGGTGTCCCCATGAATTTATGTTTTCTATTCCAGAATGCGCCGAGTCCCGAAGACGTGCGGCGCATGATGTTACCGATTTATCGCAATGGGCGTGAGAATTTAAGTTATCTGACTTCCCTTGATGCGTCTGACATCACGGTCATTACGTTGTATTTCACTTTACTTGGGCTGATGGCGATTTTAGGCTTGTATCGCTTGCGGATGGTCTATCACTTCTGGCGCTACAAAGACCTTAAGCCGCAACCCAAACGACAATTTGCCGAACATGAATTGCCGCGCATCACGGTGCAACTTCCGCTCTTCAACGAACTCTACGTCGTTGAACGCCTGCTCGAAGCGGTGACGAAACTGGATTATCCGCGCCATCTGCTGGAAATTCAGGTGTGTGACGATTCGACCGATGAAACGGTTAAGATTGCCGAAGCGGCAGTTGCCAAGTACAAGGCGGAAGGCCACAACATTTACTACCTGCATCGTACTGACCGCACCGGTTTCAAAGCGGGCGCGCTCGAAAACGCGATGAAGCAGGCAAGCGGAGAATTACTGGCGATCTTCGATGCCGACTTTTTGCCGAAGCCGGACTGCCTGCGCAAGATGGTGGATTATTTCAGCAACGAACAAGTCGGGATGGTGCAGATGCGTTGGAGTCATATCAATTCCGATTATTCAATGTTGACGCGCATCCAGGAAATCATGCTTGATGGACATTTCGTGGTCGAACAGACGTCACGTAATCGCACCGGAGCCTTTTTCAATTTCAACGGGACTGCCGGAATGTGGCGCAAACAGGCGATTGAATGGTCGGGCGGCTGGCAGCACGACACGTTGACTGAGGACACGGATTTGAGTTTTCGTGCGCAGTTGATGGGATGGCGCTACGTTTATTTGCTGGACGACGATGTCCCCGCCGAATTGCCGGTCGAAATCAATGCCTTCAAAGCGCAACAACGTCGTTGGGCCAAAGGATTGGTGCAGGTTGGGTTGAAGCTGATTCCTCGCATCTGGAAACATCCAAAGCTTTCCTGGGCGCAAAAGATCGAATTGGTATTTCGACTGAATGGCAATCTGGCTGCGCCGCTCATGATTTTGTTGAGCCTGTTGCATATTCCAGTGCTAATTGCGCGGTTCAATCAGGGGCTGTTTCACATGCTGCTGCTGGATGCGCCGCTGATGATTCTTTCGACGCTTTCCGTCGCGGCGTTTTATGGCTCGGCGATTTTGTATTTGCACCCAGACAAAAAGCGGCGGTTATGGCTGTTGCCGATTGTGATGGGGATGGGCATTGGTCTGGTGTTTTCAAATACGCGCGCCGTTTTGGAAGCCTTATTCCGCATTAAGTCGAGCTTTGTGCGTACGCCCAAATATGCTGTCAAACAATCGACAGAAAGCTGGTTGCAGCAGGCGCGCAAATATCAGCGCAAACACGGCTGGCTGCCATACATTGAACTGTTTTTCGCTCTGTATTTTGTGGCGGCCATTGCCTACGCCGTGCGGTCGGAAATTTACGGCACGATCCCATTCCTGATGATCTTTTTGGTTGGCTACGGTTATATGGGAATTATGTCCTTGTTTCAGGGAACCGCGCGGATGGTACTGCAACGATGGCGCGAGAAAATCTAGATACATTTGGGAAAATCCGGGAACGTCGGAGTTACCGTTTCGAGACGTTCCCCAATTTTTCCAGACGTACTGAGACTTTCAGATTGAGAAATCAAAAGTGAAAATGCTACACTCCACCCTGCCTTCGACTGCCCCGCCTCTAAGTTGCTAACCCTGGCAAACTACAAAACAAAATGACCCAGATTTGCGCGTATGAAAAAGAATGATCCGATTGATGTCGAAAGTGTAATCCTTGATGCCGAACTTCTGATCAAGTATCACTTGCCGGAGCGGGGAATTGTGGCCTTGGAAACATCGCTGGATCGTCACCCTACCAACACGCAATTGCGTGAAAAGCTGCTGGAACTGTACATCTCACAGAAGAAACTGGATCAGGCAGCGAGTCAATGTATTGCGCTTTCTGGGTTATACGTTCGGGCGGGAAATTTTGAAGAGGCCAACCGGTGTTTGATGCAGGCACGTAATCTGAACCCGCAAGCCTCGGTTTCCTCCAAGCTGCAAGAGTTGCGCCGCTTACAGCAAGAGCAACAGCGTTTGAATACGCCGCCAGTGCAGGTGATTACTGCGCCCGCTTCGGCTTTGCCGGCAGGTCCACCGCCCACGTTGGCCGGAAACTTGGCTGAAGTCAGCATCTTTGATGTTGTGCAGGTGCTGGAAAATAATCACCTCACAGGCACGTTGGTTATTACCAAAGACCCTATCGAAGGCAAAGTGTATTTCACCGAAGGCGAAATTGTGAACGCCACGCTTGACAAGCACGCTGGAGTTGAAGCCTTCAAACAATTAATGCAAGCCGCCAACGGTAGCTATTTCACTTTCAGTAAATCCCCTGTCCCGTTTGCGCGGGAAATTAACGCTACAAATAATACCTCACTCATTCTTGATTTGCTCCGTGAGTATGATGAAGAGCAGCATGCCGACGGCGTGACCGCGTAACGGCCAGACGCGTTCTTTGGCTCGCTCCGCAAGTTTCTTCAACTTTTTTGCCTACGATAACGTTTTTTACTTTGCCGTGCTATGCTGGCGTTCACGTATCGAAAGGCGAATCTATGTACTGTCCAACCTGTGGTGCAAATCACCCCAACGAAAAGAAGTTTTGCCCCGCTTGTGGAACAAGCCTTGCGATGGTGACAGCCGCCCTGAGCGGCCAACTGTCTGCCCCTTCAACCGACAATTCTTTTGCGGAGGCGCAGGCGGGTTATCGCCAACAAATCGCCACCGCCATCAATCGCGGTGCGCCAGGCGTCGCGTTGTTGTTAGCAGCATTATTTTTGCTATTTGTGTTTCCGTGGGGGATTTCAGGGTGGATAGCCTTTGGCCTGATTATTGGCGGTGTTTCTGCGTTGGGGCGTGGAATCGCGCAATTCTATCTGGCGCGTGGCGATTTGAAGGCTGCCGAAGTCGAGGCCCAAACCGCTTTCCGTCCAACATCCGCCCCCAAATCGCTTAACCCTTCAGCTTCTATGTCAACAACCCCGATCCCACCACCCAGTGTGACCGAACAGACCACGCGTCATTTGAACTGAGTCATTCGTACTTTCTGCGTCTTTCCGCTTCGATATAAACGACCGGATCAAATGAACGAGTGGTGTGTTCACTGACGCTCACTACTGGTTCCTGTGGAGCCACGATAGGTTGATGTTGTGGGAGGGCCAGTG
Organism: Blastocatellia bacterium; assembly: GCA_016789725.1. GTDB lineage: Bacteria > Acidobacteriota > Blastocatellia > RBC074 > RBC074 > JAFDVL01. The sequence continues at coordinate 15,246 of JAEUQN010000083.1, forward strand.
TCTCAACTTTGGACTGGTGAAGGCTGCGCTGAAAAGTGCTGACGAGCCGTGCAAGTTGCCAGATCAGCCCACTTGCGATGCCGCTCACGAACAGTAACCCTGCCACAAATGGAATGATGAGATTATCACCACGCAAGCCTTCATTCGCAAATTCGTTGAAGGCTGTGAAGCACACAATTAATCCCAAAATCCCCATCGCCGCAATTGCCCAGAACAGTCCCGCAAAACGCGGACGTGGCACATGTACTTCGACAGTACTGGTTGGAACCGCCATATTCGCGCCACATCGTTTACAGTAATTGATTTTTTGCGCGTATTCCGCGCCACAATTGGGACAGAACATGGTTTCCTCCGAAATAAATTAGTAATCCTGCTCAATAGATGTTGAACCTGGACTCCTGTCTTACGACTTAGGGTGATGTTCGGTTCGCCACTTTACGAATCCATTACTTTTTTTAGGTCAGTTGGCGATGGTGTGTATAGTTGGCACTGTTCGATCAGCAGATGGTCGTTGAAAATTAACTTGGCCACGTCGCGTGCGCGTGCGTTGCTCCCCGTGAGCACTTCGCTCTTAGCTCGTTGTCTTTAATATTCAAAATTCTGAATATAAGTTCAGAATTTTGAATGTCAGTGGATGACGTAGTTTTTAAGTTGGCATGGCAACTTAAAGAAATCACGGACTTTATAGCTTGTTATCGGTGGCTTTACAAATTGGCCTGTGACTTGCGTTAGGACAATCGGTTTTGATAATTCATAACGCCGTTTTGTTTGATAACGGGCAAAACCATTCTTCATCTAGCTAAAATGCCAGATTCTGATGTTCATATACAATGATTGATACGCGGTCAGGATTTACGTTTCTGTAAGTCAGAACCGCTTATCTTCCACATTCTTTTTGGAGGATTCTCATGCAACAACCAATGTTCGCAAGCATTACAAAACGTACTTTAGGTACGCTTTTGTGTGTTCTATTGTTGTCACTTGTTGCGCCATTTGCCTTGGCGCAAGAAACAACAGGTAACATCGAAGGAACCGTCTCCGATGCTACTGGTGCACGCATTCCCAATGCGACTGTCAAAGTCGAGGGAGCTGCGTTTTCACGGACCACCACTGCCGGCAGTGATGGCTTTTTCCGTGTTTTACAGGTTCCGCCTGGAGTTTACAAGATTACTGCAAGCGCCGCGAATTTCAGTTCTTCTATCGCGGAAAGCGTCAGCGTTGTACTTGGCAAATCCACGGAATTGACCTTCTCGCTGAAAGCGGGTTCAGTTTCCGAAGCCGTGACGATCACTAGCGATGACATCGCGCGCATTGATACGTCTGACAATAAGATTCAAACCAACATCACCACCAAAGTGATTGACGCGTTGCCGAAAGGCACGAATATGACCAGCTTGCTCAAGGTTTCTCCGGCAGCACGTGCCGAAAGCCGCAGCGGTCAGTTCCAAGTGGACGGTGCTTCCGGTTCCGAAAACAGCTTCATCATTGACGGTCAAGAAGTCAGCAACTTCCGTACGGGTGTTATCAACTTCAACAACAACCTCCCGTTCCAATTCGTGCAGGAAATCCAAATCAAAACCTCTGGGTTTGAAGCGGAATTTGGCGGCGCGACCGGCGGCGTGATCAACGTTGTGACCAAAGGCGGCTCCAATGAATGGCACGGCGAAGGCGGCATCCAGTTTGAACCCAATCAACTGTGGGCTGGCCCGCGTCCCTTCCTGTATTCTTTCCGCACAGGCACAGGCGCTGCGTTCAGCCAAACGAACCGCTACCTGAAACCAGACAAAGATGATTTCAACAACCTGTATCCTGCCTTTGGTGTGGGCGGACCGATCAAGAAAGATCGTCTCTGGTTCTTCACTAGCTATGCACCGCAGATCTTCAAGACCACGCGGTTCTCTCGTTACTATGCCGCTGGCGCAAATCCGCTGGCGAATGCTCCTACTGCCACGCAAACCTATACCCAAAATGACCGTCAGGAATATTGGCAAACTCGCCTGGATGCAGCGCCGATTGATTCGTTGCGTTTGACGGGAACCTTCACCTGGAATCCTTATATTCGTGAAGGCGCACTGCCCGTTGGCAACATCTCAATCGGGGGCGCTCCGCCGGTCGTGAATTTTGGTGGTTCCATTGGCACCTTGACGGGCAACCAACTGACGGATCGTCAAGGTGGTCGTCAAAACGCGAACAACGTGACGGGGCAAGCGGTTTGGTCGCCGACCAGCAACTTCATTGCTTCCTTCCGTTTCTCCCGTGGTTTCTTGAATGAGAAGCTTGGTGCCTATTTTGTACCCATCGCAACACGCTTCCGTTGCGTCGGCATTGCTTCAGAAATCCCTGCCGCTGCTGGATGTGGCGCTGGCTTTGATAGCTTGCCCACCGGCAACACCCAAATCAATTACGATGCTTCGGTTCGCCTCAACTTTGAGGGCGACGTGAGCTACATCGTGAATAAATTTGGTGGTCGCCACGAATTCAAGGGTGGCTATCAAAATGCGAAAGTCAGCAATCAGGTGGATCGCGGTTATGCCAACCTGGGTCGCGTTGATTTGTATCATGGTTACACGATCAACGACCTGACAGGCCGTAATGATCCCGTTTCTGCCAATGCTATCGGCGCGGGCTTATTGCTTCGTTTCGGAACCGTTGGTGACGCCAGCAACCGGGCGCAATCGGTTTACATTCAAGACCGGTGGCAGCCGACCCAACGTCTCTCCATCAACGCGGGTGTTCGCTTTGAAAAAGAAGACCTGCCATCCTTCAACGGTTATGCTCCTCCGATCAACTTTGGCTGGGGCGATAAGGTCGTTCCGCGTCTCGGCTTTGCCTACGATTTGACTGGCAATGGCAAGATGAAATTGTTTGCCAGCTATGGTCAATTTACCGACCGTCTGAAGTTTGAATTGCCGCGCGGCTCGTTCGGTGGCGATTTCTATCGCGTAGATTACTTTGAAATCTTCCCGAATAGCGCCAGCTTTAACGGTGCATTTAATTCATTCACCTTGCCTAGAGTTCTAGGCAATAACGCAGATGTTCTCGGCGGCAAATGCCCGATCAGCAATGCCAGCGGGTTGACCCGTTGCCAATATGATTATCGTATTGCTTCCAATGACCCGAATTCGACCATTTACACGGGGAAAGTAGACCCGAACATGAAGCCCTTCCGCCAGCAGGAATTCACGGCTGGTTTTGAGCGACAGCTTTCCGACAATTACTTGCTGAGCATTCGCTACACCCGCAAGCAATTGATGGATGCCATCGAAGATGCTGGATTCCCGACCGCTGACGGTAGCGAAGCCTACATCATTGGTAATCCTGGTAAAGGTCTGCACGCCGAAACCGCGAAGCAGTTTGGGTATGCCAAGACGACCACCCCAGAGCGTATTTACGATGCGTTGGAAATCCGCTTTGACCGTCGGTTCTCGAAGAACTACTTCTTCAACATGAACTACACCTTCAGCCGGTTATACGGAAACTACTCCGGTCTGGCTAGTTCGGATGAAAATGGTCGTACCTCTCCTGGTGTGAACCGCTTCTTCGACTTGCCGCACTTAGGCTTCACGGCCTCCGGTGCGCCGGACAATGGTCGTCTATCCACGGATCGTCCGCACGTGTTTAATCTCTACGGCGCGTACAACTTCGACTGGTTTGGCAAAGCAAAAGGTGGTGGAACACAGTTCTCCCTCTTCACCACGATGCAATCGGGTGTGCCTGTCACGAGCTTCTATACGCTGTATGCCGCTGCCGTTCTTAATGGTCGTGGCGATTTGGGCCGCACGCCGGTTTACACCAACACCGACTTTGCGATTCAACACACGTATAAGTTTGGTGGTAGTGAACGGTATGGCTTAGTGTTTGACTTCAACGTGCTGAACCTCTTCAACGAGGCGAACACCTTGTACTTAGTTGACACACCCGCAGGTATCAACCCCAGCCTTGGTACGTTGGGACTGCCTGCAACGGTGACGAATGAACCGCAAGCACTGAACTATATTTTGACGAACGGCATCACCAGCCAGTTCCAAGCCTATCTGAACAGCACCACCGCGCCGCAACGCAAGAACACGGCAGTTGGTCTGGCGAACAGCTTCCAAGGCGGTCGTCAGGTTCGTTTGGGCATTCGCTTCACTTTCTAAGCAGAAGCGTAAAGCGCAAAACTGCAAAGCCCACTTGGTTCGCCAAGTGGGCTTTTTTATTAGGAGTAAGTAGCGCGATTTGCCAAATCGCGTTACATTGCTCGCACTGCTTCTTGACCTGAGCCAAACTTCAACTTCATTTGGCTTTCGCACGCAGTTGTTTGATGATGTTTTTGATGTTTTCTGCATCGCGTGCATCGGGCGCTTGTTTCAAAAATAACTCTAATTCATCGGCGGCTTCTTTGTATTTTTTATTGTTGCTGTAATACTGCGCCAAATGCATGTGGACGTCAGCGGGGATATTGTTGCCGCCTAGTTCATACGAGCGTTTCAATTGCGGTTCCGCTTCGGCTCCTTTTCCTGTCTTGAGCAGCGAGAGTCCCAGATAAAAATGCTCAAAGGCCGCGTTGGGTGAGTCAGGTGCCAGTGCCAGTCCACGTCGTAAGGACTCAATTGCTTCTGTCCATTGTTTGGACTGGTAATGAATCACGCCCATCGCGTAATAACAGGAAGCGCCACCGCTATTGACCTCTAACGCCTTTCCCAAAGATTCTCGCGCCAGCTCATATTTTCCCTGCTTGACATATTCGAGACCGAGCCGTTCGAGGGCTAGGTAATAAGTGGGGAAAAGTTGAATGGCTTCGTGCAATTTGGCGATCCCCTCATTGGTGTTTTTTCCTGCATCCAGAAACTGCGCGCCTTGCTCATAAGCCTTTTGCGCGGCTTCCGGCACGGCTTGTACGAAGGTGGTCCGGGCGGTGGAGGTTGCAACTGGCCTTTTCGTTTCATTCTCCGTTTTGAGAGTAAAATCCAATTGTTCGTTATGCGAGCCAGTGCCGCGCATCGTCGCTGGAATCAATTCTATGCGTGCTGTCTGCGCGCGATATGCTGTTCCGACGGTCACGACTCTGACATGGAAGGTCCCATAGGAAAGCCCTTGAAAACTATACCGCCCCGTGGTGTCTGTTCGTGTTCTTTTCAGCACGCTGTCCACATCGTTCAGCAATTCAATCCAAAGATTCGAGAGCGGTTGCCGCGCTGTGTTGGTCACAGTTCCCGTAACCGCATTTCTTTGTGCAATGACATTGGCAGAGAAGGTCAACAGACCAATAAAGAGAGCGAATCGTAATCCTGTTTGGTAACGCATAAAAACCACTCCTGCTGGAATCATCAATTACCTTTTTTTTCCGGCTGTGCCTGCAATTTTAAATCTGTGTCGGAAGAATCAAATCGCTTGAAATTGCCGAATTCAAACCACACATCGTTGTTTAGTCCATGAAATAACGAAGGATCGCTGGTTGCATTGAGGCGAATGAGCGATGGTGCCCATAGGCCAGGGCTTATTCGCTGTTGTTGATAGACCAGATTCGGGACGCGTTGTGTGACAGCCAGGGTGGAAGCTTGACCTTCAATGCGGATTAGCACTTTGTCGGCGACGTCAATCCAGATACTACCTTCCATTTTTTGCACCCAATCCTTTTCGAGACTGAGTTGAGCATCAGGACGCGGGCGATAATCCAGCACAATCGTTTCGCGGCCCTCCAACAGCACCAGACGCGGGGCCGAGAATTCGCAGGCGCGGAAAAAATGAGCCGGGTTGATGGAAAGGTAAATTTGTTTGCTTTGCACAAAGCCGTCAATTCCTGCGCCCCAGTAGCCTGTGTGTTGTTTGGCCGCATCATTCGCCGCTTTTTGTTTTTCCTCTTCGTTTTTGATTAAAGCTTCGGTCGCTTGTTTGCGATCCAACTCTACTCGGTCAATCAGGGCACGTGCGCCGTTCGCGCTCATTTGCACCAACGCGTGTTGGCCTTTGACCGGATAGGCTTCGTAATCCTTGTATTCTTCACCGCGCAGGCGGCCTTTTTTGTCGAAGGTACGCCGGACTTTGCGGAGCGAATACGTGAATTCCCCCAATCGTTGTGACATCGCCGCCCCGTTTTTTTCCGTTTCCTGGATGAGGCTGGCGGGCGAGAGTTCAATGGGCTGGGCTGTTTTCGTAGCTACCAGTGCAAGCTCGCTGACGCGATCTGTCGGAGCGGCTAAGGTGCTGGTGACGGCTTTTATGCCATCGTCGGGATCTTCCTTCTTTGCGATTTCGCCCCCGACTTTGAACGCGATGGTTTCTTCTGCTGTCGCGTCGGCCTGCTGCACAATGGTGCGTATGCGATAATTGCCAGAGGCTAATCCTTTCGTTGGAATCCCCGCTGAAAATGTGATTACACCTTTTTCGTTCGCTTTCGGCAGCATTGGTGCGGTCGTGGCGATCACCTTGTCTTCCTGCAAAAGTTCGATACGAAGTTTGGGCGCAGGCAATTCAGCATTGGGATAGATACTGAAGTGAAAGGGAATATCTTCGCGTTCTTGCGTCGTAATGCTGTCCATCAGTTCAGGTGTGACTTTGAACTTGTTCACGAACAGCGGGTTTTCTGCTTCAATCTCTTCTTCAGTTGCCAGATCAATTCGCTTAACCAAATACAGGCTACCGGTTTTGAGGCCTGTGCTTGCGTTGATGATTGCAAATGGACGGCGATTGGCGCTGAGCCGATTACCCATTTGATCGTGGATGACAGTTTCCAGCGTGTAATTGCCAGCCGGAAGCCAGAAATGGCGCACCAGATACGCGCTGGATTTTTTGGCGTCTTCGATTTGCGCGGTCGGAATTTCCAATTGATAAGATTCGCTGAACTTTTGCACGATTTCGTCTTTGGCATTTTTGACGACTGCCATCATCGCAAAGTTGAGTGGCCAGACCTTTTTCGTTTTGTCTTCGTTTCGCAATAACGTCGCCAGCGGCGCTTCCATCATTAGCACTTCATGTCGTTCATTTTGACGATGCTCGAAATGTAAAGTCGTTGCGCGATAGTCAAAATCGTGAGGGACAATCGTGTTATTCAGCGCCGCCAGCATCGGCGTTTCAAAGGTCAGCACTGGTTTGTTGCTTGAAGCCGGAACCGCGAAATAGCCGTTGCGGGTAACAGGCTTGAGGCCAGAGCGGGAAAGCTTGACCGTGATTTGCCGAAACTTGCCATCCAGTTCCTGTTTGGTCGGGCTATAAGAAATGGCGTAATAAATGCCAAGTTCGTTGATCGCTTGTTTGACGACCGTTGAGATGTCATTGATGTTCTGAACAACTTCTCCGCCGGTACTTTCCGTTAGTTCATTCAGTGGCCCTTTTTTATTGAGTTCTTTGTTGCGTCCGATGACTTCTGCGCGCGTGAATGCACTGCGAGAATCAAAGGTTCCTGTGCCGCCTGCGTGCCTGCCCTGAAAAGAATCGAACGGGTCTCTTGCGCCGACAGTTCCCGTACCAGGGCTTTGCGTGGCGTTAATCACGGTGGACGTTTCCAGACGGCTATTGACGCCACCTGTGCTGGCTAAGGTCTGCCGCGTGTTGATCGCGTAAAATGTCAGATTGGCCTGATTTGCCGCACTCACCACGTTGCGCAGAATTTCCGAGAGGCTGGCATTTTGCAAATACAAGCCATTGGAAATATAGAACACCATTTTGCGTCCCGCGATTTGGTGATGATTCCGAGCAATGCTGAGCAGATGAAAAACGGGCGAAGGCGCGCCCACTTCGCTCAGCATTTTGTTGGCTTGCTGAATGGTGTTGAGCGTGAGGCGCGGCAAAATATTTTCAGGATTCGATTCGACATCCGCCTTGACCGGGTCGGCGATTTTTTCTGCGAGAGCTTTCAACTCTTCGACGTTACGTTGTGAAAGCTCCGCGAAAGTTTTTTCGGACGTTCCCAGCCCCCGCTCAATGGCTTTGGCAATCTTGCTACGATCACTGGTGAATTGTTCTATCAAATACAACTTGCGCCCAATGACAAAAACGCGCACTAAGGTGTCGGGTTTGACTGCTGTATCCAGAAACGTGATCGCCGCTTGTCGTGCGGTTTGGAACCGCTGAGCATCTTGATGATCGAAGACCAGTGTGACGAGGTTGAACTGTGGCAGGACTTCTGATGGGTTTACTTGTTCTATGGTCTTTTTGTGTTCAGTTTCAATGAAACGAAAGGAATTGATCGGTTGCTTGATGCCATCTTCAAAAACTTCGATTTCCTCTGGCTTGAGGTCACGAATGATTCGTCCTTTTTTATCGTGGACTAAAACATCCAATAAAACTTCACTGGTTTTGACCCCCAGTGTTTGCTGTATAGCGGGTGTAGTTTGAGAAGTGGTTTGTGCAAAGGTCAGCGTTTGTAACCAAAGGAAAAGCGCTATCAAACCAACCTTGACTGTAATTCTTGTCATGCTACGTTCTCCAAAAGGGCGTTCGGGACTAAAAAGAAGAAGGTTCTTTTGTCACCGGATGAAGAAAAAGCGATTCGTCTGTTTCGCAAGATGATATGGTATTATTTTGCCCTGAATTGATGGATTGATAAAGCCATTAATTACACGATAGGGAAATAAAGCTTTATGCAAGTAGGTCGAATCAAATCTCTTTTACGCGTCATTGTTACACTTATACTTATCCTACCTGTCGGACGTGTATCTGCGACAAAACCAATGGTCCTTGATCCTGCTGAGGCCAGCGCCAGGAATCAATTCCTGAAGGCGAATCTGGATTGGGTTTTTGGTGGCAAGGCACAGCGCGGCTGGCATCTCTATGCGCCGTTGATTACTCAACATCTCCGGTTTGAGGGAAGTTTAGACAGCGAAGATTTTGTTGTCGCCTTGTCGCGATGGCAACAGGCAGCGAATCTTTCGGCGACGGGAACCCTCAATCAAGAAACCTGGATGAAAATGGTCGAACATTGGCAATCACGCCGCAGTAAAAATCGTACGATTCCCGTAGCCGAAAAATTGGTGACCGTCTCTGCCACTGAGTTCTACGATCCCGAACGGCCCATCGAATTGCGACAGGTCGAGCGCGAAACCTATGCGGCGTATAAACGAATGGTAACTGCGGCGACACATGAACTGAGGCTGGCCACTGAAGGCAGCAGATCATCCGCGTTGCCCGATCCATACTTAAAAATTATCTCGGCCTTTCGCTCCCCCGAATATCAGCAGAAGTTACGCGCGCAATCGCCAAATTCCGGGCGTGCCGGTCTTGCTATCAATAGTCCGCATTTCACAGGGCGCGCGTTGGATTTATATGTGGGTGGCGAACCCGTCAGCACCAAAGACGCGAATCGCGCTATCCAAACGAACACCAAAGTGTATCGGTGGTTGGTGAAAAACGCCGGTAAATTTGGCTTTATCCCGTATTTTTATGAGCCTTGGCATTGGGAATACAACCCCGCCGCCGCCAATCAATAATCATAGTAGGACATGAAATTTTCTACCTCGCCGGAAACGCAACGTCTCACGCGATGGTCGTTGTTGCCAATAATATTGTTTGTTCCTTTTCTGACGTTTGCGCAAACACCTGCGACGCGGGCGCGCAAAGTCCTTTCGGAGCGCAAAATTTCCGCGCCGAAAGCCAAGCCCAAAGTTCTTACGGCTCGTGAAATCAGCGAAGCGAAAGAGCGATTGGCAGAGCTTAAATATTGGTTGACATCAGACGCTGACTCCTATCGCCACGCGTTGATTGCGTTTCAGAAAGTAGAAGGCCTGACGCCCTCAGGGAAACTCAGTTTTGATGATTTGGGCGCTTTGCGCGCGGCCCAGACACCCGTACCCAAAGAATCCCAAAAACTGCCAGAAGGGAAGATTCGTATTGAAGTGGATTTACGTCGGCAGGTGCTTCTGGTGATGGATCATGAAAATACGGTAACAACTATTTTGTCGGTGTCCTCCGGCAATGGCAAGGAATTCAAATCAGAAGGCTTTGTCCGCGATGCTGTCACGCCGCCCGGTCGCTTCAACGTCTACAACAAAATCAAAGGCTGGAAGAAAAGCCCGTTAGGAATGCTTTACTACCCCAATTATTATCTTTCCGGTTTGGCGATTCACGGTAGTACCTTCGTTCCGGCCTATCCTGATTCGCACGGCTGCATTCGGATTCCGATGTACGCGGCAGCGGAGTTTTACAAAATGGCGATAGTAGGGACCGAAATTCTGGTGTATGGACAACCCGAAGTGAAAAAATGATGGATTAAGTTCCCTGAGTTGAAACAGGTTCATGGTGTGCCAGCAGCTTTGCTGCTTCTTCATGCACGTAACGATTCACTTCTGCTGGCGTGACCAGCGTGAGAGCGTGGGTCGCAAGCTTTTGTACCAGGCTCAGATCAACCGCGCGAATCACACGCTTAATGAGCGGAATCGCGCTCGGCGTCATACTCAAATCGAAAATTCCTAATCCTAACAATACTAGGGCCTGGGCGGGATTCGAGGCCATTTCTCCACAAACTGTGACCGGAATCTGTGCGTTTTGAGCGGCTTGAATCAAGAGCTTGATCGCGCGTAAAACGCTCGGATGAAATGAGTCGAACAAATGATTGACGTGTTCATTAGTGCGATCCACTGCCAGTAAATATTGCGTCAAATCATTGGTACCGAGGCTGAAAAATGCTGCTTCTCGTGCGAAATGCTCTGCCAGGAAAATAGCACTTGGAACTTCGATCATAACGCCGATTGCCAGATCATCGGTGTGCGGAATATGTTGTGCGCGGAGTTCTTGCGCAATTTCGGCGATGGTTTGTTTGGCGTATCGCAACTCGTCGAGATTGGAAATCATCGGCAGGACGATTTTTAGATTACCGTGAACGGCTGCCCGCAAAATCGCACGCAGTTGTGTGTGAAACACTTCTTCAACTTTGAAGGATAATCGAATCGCGCGTAGCCCAAGGGCCGGATTTCGTTCAGCTTTGAAGCCATCGAGATGCAATTTATCGCCGCCTAAATCAAAGGTGCGAATGACTGCGCCTTCGTGGCCGCTGGTTTCTGCCAATAATTTATAAACCTCGTATTGTTCCTCTTCAGAAGGCAGCCCGGATTCAGCTTTGGCGTACAAGAATTCGGAGCGAAATAGCCCAATGCCAGCGGCATTGAAACGATGTACGGAGTCAAGTTCATCCGTCAATTCGATGTTCGCGCGCAAGGCGATTGGCTGACCATCATGCGTAATGGCGGGTAAATCCCGCTCTTCCAAATCGTACACAGCTTGTTGCTGTTCGCGTGAGCGTTGCTCCAAATAAAAGCGCAAGGTATCAGGGGCAGGTCTCACAATTACTTGCCCCGCGTTGCCGTCAATGATGATCGTTTCCCCAGAGCGAATGTGCGAAGTAATGTGACGCAGGCCTGCGACGGCTGGAATATTCAGGCTTCGCGCGATGATCGCTGTATGTGAAGTCCACCCCCCTGCATTGGTCGCAAAACCATGAATTTTTTCCGCGTTCATTTCTGCCGCGATTGACGGAAGCAGATCGTCAGCGACCAGGATGGCGTCTTCCGAAAAATTCTCGAACGTTCGCGGCTGGGTGCCGGAGAGAATCGTGATGATGCGATTGGAAACGTCTTCGAGATCGGTGCCCCGCGCCCGCATGTACTCGTCGGTAATCTCGGCATAGACCTCCAGCAAACGGTTCGAGACGACGCGCACTGCCCATTCAGCATTGGCGCGATTGTCACGAATAAACTGTTCGATTTGACGCCCAATAGTTTGGTCTTGCAGCAATAAGACGTGGGCTTCAAGGATATATGCCTGCTCTTCGCCAAGGGCTTCACGCAGTCGCTGATAAACTGCATTGAGTTGTTCCTGCGCGATTTCGACGGCTCGGCGGAAGCGGGCGATTTCAGGTTCGATGTCGGCTTCGCGCAATCGCACTCGAATAATTCGACCACGCGGATCATCTACCAAAAAAGCCGTCCCGATGGCGACGCCGGAACAGATGGCAATGCCTTCCAGTCGTTCTTCCGTTGAAGTTTTCAGATATGCCGACATGGGTGGATTTCAAATATTAGCGCCGGGATTGTGATTCTATCCGAGATAGTTTTGAAGACCGCTAAATCCACAATCCGCAATCCGTCATCTGCAATTATTCTTGTTCTCCAAATTTATCTTCAATCAGCCGACTTAACGCTTTTATCGCAATTTCTTCGTCATCGCCTTCGGCCATAATCTCGATTTCTGTGTGCTGTGTGGCGGCTAACAGCAACACTCCGAGAATATGTTTGGCATCGGCGGAGCGCGTTGGCACGTCACAGCGCGAAAGCTGCACGGCACTGCAAAATGTATTGGCTAACCGCACCAGTTTTGCGGCTGCTCGTGCATGCAAGCCCAAACGATTCGGGATGACGATACGACACAATTGCATAAGGACGTTGGTCTGTCGAAACAGTTGAACCTCTGGTTGAGGCTCTTAACTCGAAAGGCATTTATTTGGGAGCCAACACTTCACTAGCCAGATAAATATTCTTTTGCCCTTGATCGCGCACACGTTGTGCAATCGCGGAGAGTTGCTCTCCGGCGTGTTGATCGGCCAACCGAATCACCATTGGCAGATTCACGCCTGTGACAACTTCAATCGGCGCGTTGCCAAGGAATGTGCAGGCCAGATTGGTTGGGGTTCCGCCAAACATATCTGTTAACACTAAAACGCCAGCTCCAGCTTCGACCCGCGCAATCGCCCGACTGATTTCTTCGCGGGCAATGTCAACATCGTCGTGCCAGCCGATGGATACGGCTGTGATGTGCTGAATATCGCCGACAATGGTTTCTGCCGCGCTCAATAGTTCATTGGCGAGGCTGCCATGCGTAACAATGACTCCACCGATTAAGGGCATAAGTAACAGGGGGTGGGGGTTCGGTGGCGAGGGGCAGAGAGAGATTGTTCTCTGACGCCTGATGCCCGCCACCTAATACCTATTTCTTTACGTCGCGGTGCATCACGTGTGCGTGATGACCCTGACGATTCAAGTGTTTGCCTAATTCGTTCGCTGTATAAACGGAACGATGTTTTCCGCCCGTGCAACCAATCGCAATCGTGACATAGCTTTTACCTTCGCGTTGGTAAAGCGGGATCAAATAATCCAACAACGAGGTGAATCTCGCAACCGTATCATTCACTTCCTGATTGGTTTCAAGAAAGGTGATGACCGGCTGATCGTTGCCCGTGAACTCTTTCAACTCCGGGACGAAAAATGGATTCGGCAAAAAGCGTACATCCAACATAATGTCCGCATCAATGGGAACGCCGTGTTTATAGCCGAAACTCATCACCGTGATTTCTGTCGCAACCTCGACATTGTCTGACGCAAAGCGCTTTTTGAGAAATGCGCGTAAGCTGTGGACGGTGTGATCAGAGGTGTCAATCACCAGGTCGGCCAACGCGCGAATCGGCGCTAGGTGCGTGCGTTCTTCCTGAATGGCTTCCAACACCGTACCTTCTCCGATAGGGTGAGGGCGACGCGTTTCACTGTAACGGCGTTGCAGCGCAGAGTCGCTCGCTTCCAGAAAAATGACCGTCGTCTCAAGGTCAGTACGACTGCGCAGTTTGGCGTACATTTGCGGAAATCGCTTCAGAAACTCGCCTTCCCGAATATTAACGCCCAGCGCCGCGTGAGTGATGCCGGATTCTTTGCGCTCAAAGAGCTGCATAAAACTGGGAATCAATTGAACGGGTAGGTTATCTACGCAGAAATAACCCATGTCTTCGTAGACATTCATGGCCGCTGACATTCCGGCACCGCTGAGTCCTGTGATGATGACGAGTTGGGGAAGCATATAAAGGTGTGAGGT